>NZ_JBNNFX010000004.1:0-179038 GCF_050267985.1 Psychrobacter sp. NPDC078929
GTTTGCGATAATCTAGGGAGTAAGTCATGGTTATTTATTGTGGTAATCGTTTAGTTGATTTATTTTATAACATTTTTGTGGTCAGGTGACTATATTTGAACTTAGCTGATTGTTATTAATAGTTTTTTCAGTGCTATCTGTCAGTATTATAGAAACTTCTATCAGTAGTTTTTATTTATAATTAAAAGCCAGTGTTTAGATAATTCCTAAATTCTATTATATAAATCCTTTGATAACATATACTTCATTAAACTAATGTTTATATCTGATTTTTCTACAATATCTATAAAACGATAGTAGTAATATTGGATTAATGGTTAGTATCATAAAGTATTAAATAATTGGGAGACAGAAACATTGCTCACCAAAAAAATACGTTATTCTTAATTTAATTTTCTTCTAAACATTTAGAGTAGACCATAAAAAACCGTATCTCGAAACCAAGATACGGTCATAAAGACATTGAGCCTTTATCATCATGCGATAGATTAACTATCAATCACTTCAAAGCTAAGACCAGAATACGCTTCTAAGCGGGTTATTAGCTTATCACCCATCGCAGATGCAGGTGTCCAGAACCCACCGCCAACGTCTTCTTTGCTGATATCTTGTGCCAAGCATAATGCCGCCTGCGAAATCATGCGAGAGGTACTGCCATAACCAGGATCTCTATCACCTGTTACCTTAACAGTAATAGTGTCATTTTTGGCCGTTTGGCCAAAGTGACGAATATCAAAGTAGCCGTTTTCTTGCTCGTCCTTAGAAGGACCTGAACCAGCTTTTGGTAAAACGTGCTTGGATAGTAACTCGCGACTTGGTTTAATCATCATCGCAGTGGCAAAGCCCAATAAACCTGCGCTCATGGCATAGCTAGACAGTTTTCCTTTGACGCCATCTTTCATCCACATTGCTTCGTCATATTTGAAATCGCGACCGTACTCATAGCTGAGTAATTGATTAGTACGATGGACAATACGTGTATTGATGGTCGCCATGACGAACGGTGCTAACCAACGCTTATGGTTACTGTCATATACTGGTTTGCTGACATTATCCTGACGTACGTTTGGTGCATCAGTATCATCGTTTAACAAGTAAGGATTGGCCACTTGTTTGCGACGTGATTTGTCTTCGCCAGCTTCTTCAAATATCGATGCCATTGACGCGATAGTACCGCCTGAGATACCACCTTTCGCTGCTTTGACACGCATATGGATGACATTACAGGTCTCGCCGAACTTTTCTTCTGCCTTAGCTTGGGTAAAGTACGCGCCCAAATCTGACGGGATAGAGTCAAAACCACAAGAGTTAACAATACGGGCACCACTTTGCTTGGCAGTGTCTTGGTATTTATCCATCATATCTTTGATGAAGATAGCCTCACCAGTAAGATCAACATAATCCGTACCGTTTTCAGCACAAGATTTGATCAGTGGCTCACCATATTTTAGATAAGGACCGACAGTTGAGATGATGACTTGAGTCTGTTTGGTCATCTTATCAAGGCTGGCAGCATCATTACTGTTGGCAATAATAATGTCTACCTTACTCTCAAGTTTGGCCTGTAACTTGTTGAGCTTGTCTTCATCACGACCTGCGATCGCCCATGATACGTTTGAGCCATCTTCGTTCTTATTATTTGACAAAAAATTGGTTAAATAGTGGGCAGTGATCTGACCGACGAAGCTAGTCGCACCATATAGAACGACTGCATAAGGGCGTGTGTCACCGCTGGTTTTTTGTGTAGGGTTTTCAGTATCCGTATTGGTATCCATATGTATTGTCCTTAATAGATTTGAGAATAGGTGGATAGTAAACTATAAACCAAGTCGTTTGATTAGGTTAGAGGTTTGTGAGGTCGCTACAGTTTATAGTTTGCAGCCTACCTCACATACAACATCACATATAACGTGAGGAATTTAAAATAGTTCTGCATACAGCTAGAGAAATAGAGTTCAGTAAAAAAACATGTAGTTAAACAACTCTCAGTTAAATAACACTGTATTCAGAAATATAATTCTATTTCGAAAATATCATCTATTAAAGAAAAAGAGGTATGAGACATTAACAGTTACTACAAACTTTACATAACCTACCGATATTATTACTAAAATGAACGTTTTTTAGAGACGAACATTGCTAATCTATAAGCGTAAACAGTAATAACTAGCATTAAATAAAAACAAGTTAAATAGATGCTATATAAATTCTAATATCTGTTTTTTACCATTATTTGAGGAGAAGATTATGTTTCGTTGGGCTATTATTTTTGCAGTAATCGCATTATTAGCGAGTTTCCTAGGTTTTGGTGGTGTCGCAGGCTTGTCTGCTAATTTGGCATACATTTTCTTAGCAGTCGCTGTGATTTTGTTTATTGTTGCCTTTGTCAGTCGTAAAATGTAAACACGAGTCACTGTTATAAAGAATTATTATGAAAAAGACCCTCAATCGAGGGTCTTTTTTTGTCTGCTTTAACGAAGGTAATCGTTAGAAAACTAGGATAATCGGCATCAAGGCATACATTTTATACTTGCGATTATAATCGTTTGGGCTGAATGATATGCTCCATGCGTTTGGCTAAACGAATATCCAAACTAGATATACCGCCTGTATCGTGGTTGGTTAGACGAACCTCCACGATATTATAGGTATTACGCCATTCAGGATGATGCTCAAGCGCTTCAGCATGAAATGCCGCTTGATTCATAAAGCTCATAGCTTCGATAAAATCGCTAAAATGATAGGTCTTAACGATACTATTGCCGTCACGTTGCCAGCCAGCCAGCTCTTCTAGCTGTAGATTGATTTGTTTGTCAGATAAACTACTCATATTAATAACCTTTATTGTTATGTCGAATTGGTTTATTAAAAGTGGTGCTGGGGTATGTCTCCTATGCTAAATAAATATCTACATATTTTTCTGCTTTGACCGATATCACTTAACTGAACTTAGTTGACAAATTAATTGAGCCGATTACTTAGCCAGTTAAATTAAATCTTGATACTCAGGATGTTTGCTAATGTATGACGCGACAAATGAGCATTGTGGTATCACTTTCTTGTCTTGCTCACGCGCATAATCTAGCGCGTGCTTAACTAGTGCTGAACCAACGCCTTGACCGCCTAATTGCTGCGGTACGATAGTATGATCGTAGACCAATTTGTCAGCACTTTCCTGATAGCTAATATAACCTGTCTGACCATCGATAGAGGTCTCAAAACGTTTTGCTGCTTGATTATGAACAATTTCTAGATTTGGTTTAGAGGCTTGGTTACTCATTAATATACTCCATTTCTTATTATCGAATTTTTATTATGAATTAAATATTTTATTAATTTCGATAGTGCCAGTTTAGTATGTAGGTTTGATGCTCAATTATCTAGACACTTACCGTAATGGTAGATAGGACGACTGTTAACGTCATCTATGTCTTCCGTCCTACCTTATCATGGCCGTATCTAGTTGCAAATCTGAATATTTCACCATGCATAGGATATGGCTTTACGAACGACTGGAGGTAAAAAGCGAGTGAGACCACCAGTATTTTCTATCGCTAATTTGTCTTCTAAATCGGCCGCTGACCTATTATCTTTATAAGCAGTACTATCTGCATTTTCCACTGACTGTACATGGGCTTGCCATTCTTTTTCACTAGGTTTGCTAAAGTGATAAATACGTCCGAGTACTTGCTTGAATTGTGTGCCAAAGCGGCCAGTGTTATAGCTTAAACCATACTTACGGCATATGGCCTGTACCTGCGGCGCAATCTTTGCATAGTGGCCAGCTGGCATATCAGGAAATATATGATGCTCAATTTGGTGGGACAAGTTACCTGTTAAAAGGTGAAACCATTTGCTGCCTTTGATATTGCTAGAGCCAAGGATTTGGCGTACATACCAGTCGCCTTTACTTTCATTGGTATCGAGATGGGTATAGATATGCGCTTGCTCAGTGAAATGCCCACAAAAAATCACTGCCCACGTCCATAGGTTACGGACAGTGTTGGCAGTCATGTTACCGCTCAGCGTACTCAAGGCGCTACGACGACCTAGTGTCAGCGCAACTACAGACGGCAGTGCAATATAGTCTTTACCTATTTGTCGTCCAATTTTGGCAAATAACGCACGAGACTTTTGCTGCATGATTTTGTGTAGATCAGGAGAGTCAGCGTATTCATCTGCACTGATTTGGATGTCGTGAAAAGCTACTGCCCATTCAAAGCCAAATGCCAGTACCGCTGTACTAAACATATTGTAGCGATCTTCTGGCGTCCAAGGCTGCTCGTCAGTCACTCGAATCAAGTGATAGCCTACGTCATGATCACGGCCTACAATATTGGTAAAAGTATGATGTAAATAATTATGAGAGTGTTGCCATAATGGAGCAGGGCAGACAATATCCCAGTCGAATTTTTGACTATTAAGGTGCGGGTGTTGCATCCAGTCATACTGACCATGCATGACGTTATGACCCAGCTCCATATTGTTCAATATTTTGCTAAAGCTAAGTAAAGACGTACCTAGTAGCCAGGTAGCGACCAGACTGCGTGTCGATGGCATACGCCCAGCCGCTGCAAGTAAACCACGGGCAATAACTTCACTATATACCACGGTGGCATATATCCGCTGTATGTAGAGTGCATCCTCACTACCTAGCGAGTCCATGATGCTTTTGTACAGGGCATTGAGCTCTACGGCTAAAGCATCACTTTGAAGCTTTGATAAAGGTGCGCCAGTTACTGTTGGGTAGCGAGTCCGTGTTGACGTGTCTGACTGATCGCTATCATTGATTGGTTCATCATTAAGCTGCGAGTAAGGCGTTTGCGGTGTCAAAGGCAAAGGCGCGTTTTTCGTTAGTTGTGCATCGGACAGTGGCGTCAAGATAGGCACAGCAGATTGTGGCGTAGTAACGGGTGGTAATAAGCGCATAAATAAATCCTTAACCGAAACGGCATGAATAAGCAACACTGCATCCGGTTTGATAAGTTATCTGAGTTGTAGTCTATAAAGTGACGTTTGTCTTTCATTTCTCATAGGTTGTTTAGCATATGCTTTCTATTGAGCCAGTCGTTCTATTAAACCAGTCATTAAACGTCGAGTACCAAATCAGTCATGGCAATATTGATGCAAGTCTGAATAGACTCGTAACCATCACCACTCACTTTCCCTGTTTGAATATTTTTGACCATGCCGCTGACTTTATTACAGCGGCACAACTGGCAAATGCCTTGCCGACAACCATAGGCTAGACGTATACCTGCATTTTCGGCAGCAACGAGTAATGTAGTGTCGCTATCGAACTGCCGTTGCCGTGATCGTAAATACACCGTATGCGACTCTGTCTGTAGTGCATTATCTAGTAACTGATTACCGTCGCCATCAAAATCAGTCAATGCATTACCGAAATTTTCTACGATAATGTTGTCACGTAGCTGGATGTTTTGTAGCACGCTAATCTCGTTTACTGTTTTATATAAGCCAGCTAATAAAGCCTGTGAACCGCACGCAAATATTTTGGTATCTACCAATGGTAAATTAAGTGATAACAAACCCTCTGCGCTCAAGTATCGTTCGCCAGCCAAATAGGTAGTCGGATCTTCAGTATGGATTAGATGATAAATGAAGTCTGGATATGCATCGCTCAGCTGTTGCCACTGATGTTGCAGCTTGGATGAAACAGTTCGACTGTAATGCAATAGCGTCACCTGATGTCCATTACTCAGGGCTTGATTGATAAGTCCGAGCATAGGCGTAATACCGCTACCACCAGCAATAAATAGCAAAGGAGTAGGTTTGTGGTCGTTTGAGGTGTTCTGCGCTGCTATCGAGGTCTGTTCCAAAGTGAAATGCCCAAGTGGCAGGCTTGTATCAACGACGCTAGCCAGTGGCATTTGCTTGGTTAAATGGTTAGATACCAACCCTTGCGGTTTAATCGCGATAGTTACCGTATGGCATTGGTCTGCTGTATTATTATCGGTAGCATCATCGAGCCACCAGAGGGGTTGATGATCCAAGCCCACTAACGAGTAGCTACGCTGGTGATAAACTCCATCGATACAAACACGCAAATCAAGATATTGACCGCCTTGCCAACCACCCATCAGCTCAGAAGTCTGCTGCCTAAAAGCTCGATTGGTCTCAAAACGAAGTGCTATCAAATCATCACTTAACGTATAGCGAGCGATCAGGCGTAGCTTGGGCGTCATCAATGACCAAAACGGATGTAAGCGCGATCCGATAAAATCGACAAACGCACGTTGAACTATTTCAGGGCGATAGCCGTTGGCCATATTATCAGTACCTTTATGATTGCAATGGAAGTGAATGATGTAACGCATACAAAGTCAGATAATCAATCGATTTTGATAATCGAACATAAAATCGAGCCGATAGACCTTGTTAAGCCACACTAACATGCTAACGGCTATTGATTAAATTTGCGAAAGTTTTGATGCTATTTTTTGTGGTCTTTATAAAACGCTAATGAATCAAAATGTTAAGTTAGTTCATTAAGATAAGACTTCTTGAGTTGCTTTTCCAGAGCGAGTTTTATAGCCAAAGGGCATAGCCTGCTGTCAAAAACAGTAAAACAACTGGTAAAACAACCTGTCAGCTTGCAGGGTATGCGCCACAATGCGATAATGACCTATAATTTGTAACCCTGATTTTGAGGTACGGCACGCTTGGCATCATCGCTGAGTTGCATTTGCTGTTCTCTTCTATGCAGTCTATCGGAGTGTTAATGGCTCAATATATTTACACGATGAACAACGTGTCAAAACTTGTTCCCCCTAAGCGTGAAATCCTAAAAAATATCAACCTATCGTTTTTCCCTGGTGCCAAAATCGGTGTCTTGGGTATCAACGGTTCAGGTAAATCAACCTTGCTACGCATTATGGCAGGCGTGGATACTGAGTTTAGTGGTGAAGCGCGCGCTCAGGCAGGTACCAAAGTTGGCTATCTGCCACAGGAACCACAGCTAGATGATAGCAAAGACGTTCGTGGTAATGTCGAAGACGGTATGCGCGAAGCGTTAGATGCGCTCGCTCGTCTAGATGCTATCTATGCTGAATACGCAGAGCCTGATGCTGATTTTGATAAGCTTGCTGAAGAGCAAGGCAAGATGGAAGACATCATCCAGTCTTGGGATGCGCACAACTTAAACAACCAGCTAGAAAAAGCGGCCGATGCGCTCCGTCTGCCACCGTGGGATGCGGACGTTAGCAAACTATCAGGTGGTGAAAAACGCCGTGTGGCACTATGCCGTCTACTATTGTCTCGCCCTGACATGCTATTACTTGACGAACCGACCAACCATTTGGACGCCGAGTCTGTTGCATGGCTAGAGCAGTTCTTGCAGAACTACAGCGGTACTATCGTTGCCATTACCCATGATCGCTATTTCTTGGATAATGTCGCTCAGTGGATCTTGGAGCTTGACCGTGGCCATGGCTATCCGTACGAAGGCAACTATACGGAGTGGCTAGAGCAAAAGAACACGCGTCTAGAGCAGCAGAATAAGCAAGAAGAATCATTTGCTAAAGCGCTGAAAAAAGAGCTTGAGTGGATTCGCAAAAACCAAAAAGGCCAACAGGCTAAGTCTAAATCTCGTGTACAGCGTTTTGAAGAGTTGAACTCAACTGAGTTCCAAAAACGTAATGAGACTTCTGAGATTTATATTCCACCTGGTCCGCGTCTAGGCAACAAGGTCATCGAAGTTAATGATATCTCCAAGTCATTTGGCGATCGTCTGCTGTACGAAAACCTAAGCTTTAACGTTCCAGCTGGCGCTATCGTGGGTATCATCGGTCCAAATGGTGCGGGTAAAACCACGCTATTTAACATGATTACGGAACGCGATACGCCAGATACTGGTTCAGTTGATTTAGGTGAAAGTGTTAAAGTTGCCTATGTTGGTCAGGTACGTGATCATCTAGATGATAACAAAACCGTATGGGAAGAAGTTTCTGACGGTCTCGATATCATTACCGTTGGTGACTACACCACGCCAAGCCGTGCCTATATCGGACGCTTTAACTTCAAAGGCTCAGATCAGCAAAAGCACGTTGGTCAATTATCAGGTGGTGAGCGTAACCGTCTGCAATTGGCGAAAACGCTAAAGCAAGGCGCAAACGTATTGCTCCTCGATGAACCATCAAACGATTTGGATATCGAAACCTTACGTGCACTAGAGGATGCGATTCAAGTATTCCCAGGTACAGTAATGGTCGTATCGCATGATCGCTGGTTCCTTGACCGTATCGCGACTCATATCTTGGCATTCGAAGAAGAAGGCCCAGTCTGGTTCGACGGTAACTATACTGAGTTTGAAGCGTATCGTAAGAAAACGATGGGTGATGACGCCAGTCCTAAACGTGCCAAGTATAAGAAAATTACCAACTAATACGACTGTTTAATATAGTCCAATCCAAAAAAAGACCGCTAATCGTTAGCGGTCTTTTTTTGTTTAGCTTAAAATCTTAAAGGGTGTAGGTAATTGTTAAGACTAACGCTTACGCCCAAATTTACGCTGTTTTTTATTACTAATCTCAGTAATGGCGTGAGTGATTTCTTCTTCGTCCAAACTAGCGACTTGTTGCAAGATTTGCATCATATCAGGCGTTAGCACGTACTTAGCATGATGGGCAATGTCATTAATACGATGATCGAAAGTCAATATGCCTGTTTCATCATCTTTTTGTAGATAGTCAAGACGAGTTAATGCACTGATAAAGCTGGTGAACAGGGCACGGTCAAAGAAGTCAGGAATATCATCTGCATAGAGCACAGACAAACGCTGCCCAAGAAGATGACATAGGTCAACAACTTCGTTTTCAGTTAAATTACCCGAGCCTTGCTGAGCAAGTAGGGCAAGCGTCATAAAGTAACGCTCAAGGCTTTGTCCAACTGGTGTCGCCAATACTTGCAGCTGCTGATAATGCTTACTATTAGATTCAGGAACGCTGAGCGTATTATCACCCAAGTCAACGATGAGCCCATGAGACAGCAGATTATCAACTTTCTTATTGAGCGTATCAGCCAAGCCATGTGCTGGATAATATAAGAATAGCTCACTTTGTAAGAACGGATATAGCTGCTCAGCGATACTATCGAGACGGCTGCGTTTAATACGTCCGTTGCGTGCGACTAGTGCAGACAGGAAAGATAGCAAAATAAAGACATGCAAAATGTTATTACGGAAGTAGCTGAGCAACGCTGCTTGCTTACCTGCGACCTGAATGATATCGCCCAAGATATGCGGCGTACGCTCAATGAGCTTTAACTTAATACCATAATCAATGATTTGCTGCGGTGTCATATCGGTGATAACCGTATCATCTGAGTAGACCAGCTGCTGAGCCAGGCCTTGATACAAAGCGATTTGCTCACGGCAAATATTTTCATCCAATGCAGCTTTCGGTGCCGATAGTAGAACCAATGATAATAGCGATACAGGGGTGACGACAGCAGCTTTATTGATGTGCTGCATGACTTTCACACCGATGTTATCGACCATGGCGCTGGTCTTTTCATCAAGCGGCGAGTCAGTACGATCGGATGGCAAACTATTGGCTGGCACATCGAACTTTGTCATAAAGTCGCTAAGGTGCAACGGTGTACCAAAGCTCAAATGCACATTACCGAAGATACGTTCAATTTTACGGCCAACTTTGAGCAGCCCGATTAAAGACTCTGACTCTTTCGGCTTACCTTTTAGCTCACCAACATAAGTTCCACCTTCCATAATACGCTCGTAACCAATATAAGTTGGAATAAATACCACAGGCTTATTGGTTTGGCGTAGTTGGCTGTGAACGGTCATCGCTAGCATACCCATCTTTGGTGGTAGTAGGCGACCTGAACGTGAGCGACCCCCTTCGATGAAGTATTCAATCGGGGTGTTACGCGTGATAAGGGTATGCATATATTCGCGCAGTACAGCGGTATATAGCGCGTTACCACGGAAGCTACGACGGATATAAAAAGCGACAGCACCGCGTAATAGTGGGCCTAATACAGGTACATCTAAGTTATCACCTGCTGCAACATAAGGGATACTCAGGCCGCGTTTGTAGATGACATAAGACAGTAATAGATAGTCGACATGGCTGCGATGACAAGGCACATAAATCAGCTCATAATCGGTCGCCAGGTCACGTACTCGCTCGAAGTGATGAACTTCTACGCCGTCATATAACTGCGTCCATAACCATGTCAAAAATTTATAAAAACCACGGATGATAGAATGAGAGTAGTCATTGACCATCTCATTAGCATAACCTCTAGCCTGACTGCGAGCTTCTCGAACGCTGGTTCCTTTTTCGGCCGCTTCCATCTCGATCGCATGCTTAATCGCTGGCGAGTACACCAATTTGTCTACCAAGTTGCGTCTATCTGATAGATCTGGGCCAAGCATACTGGCGCGCTGTTTATCTAAATAAATCGACAATTGCTGCTGTAACATACGAACCAGTTCACGATTACTATCAACCGATGCGACTAGCGCATAGCTTGGTGTCTGCTCAGCGTCAGCTGCGGCATCACTGTTAGTAGCCGTTGACTCTGTATCGACTGAATCCGCCGCTGTTAAATCTGCTTTAAGAGCATCTGTAGCGACTGAGTCAAAGGTAGCAGGTCCTTCCACATCGCCTTTAAGATTGTCATTGATAATGGTACGTAAGTCTTGCGGTGGGTGAAACTGTACAAAAGTATCGCGGCCCATCACCCCGATATTGAATAGTTGCTTGGTAATACTAGGATCTTGCCAGTTGTCAGCAGTTAGCAGCTTGAATAGCGAATCTTCTTTCTCAGGTGCACGTCCCCACAGAATCGATACTGGTACTAGACGTACCTTTAGCTCAGGGTATTGTAATACAGCAGATACCAAGCGAGAAAGGCGAGGAGACAATTGGCTGTCTTTGGCACTTGGATGATTTAAAAATATGATGGCCGCATTTTCTTTAATATTATGGGCGGCATCATTTACTCCAACCAGTGCAGGCGGTAAGTTATGCTCTTGCGTCTGCAAGTCAATCAGAATACTGTTGGAACGAGAATAGTCCTGTAGTACATAAAACCGTAGCGTCTGATCATCATTGTCGAACTCAGGTAGCTCGCCTAATAACTTAGGTTTTACGGCGATATCGAGCATCTGACCTGACAGCTTACGATACAGCTGATTGATCGGTGCATTAGAATAAGGCTTAGTAGCGATTGCATTGCCGTCAGTTTCAACAGTGCTATAAGTCGCGACGCCATCAGTTTTAGCAGTGCCATCAGTCGCGACCGGCGCTTTAAAAATCCGTTTTTTTAGGAACTTCGGTATCATAATCAGTATCAAAAATAGTCAAATATGTTGCGCTTATGATGCCATAAAAGCCACCAAAGCGATATATAGTGTCTGTATATACTACCAATATTAATACGGTTTGGTTACGCTGTAGTGAGTGACAAATTATACAAAATGCTCAAACATTTGAAAGTTCATATATTTGGCGTAATAATATATTTTTATCATTGATGATTCATAGATATAGCGTCCACTTTTCAATTTCACTTTATTAAGCCTAAAGATTATGACTCCAGCTATCGATCTTGCCAAAAAATGTAACCTTGATTACCAAGTACACGAATATATTCATGACAGCAATGCCGCTTCATTTGGCTTAGAAGCCGCAGAAAAACTTGGCGTAGCGGTGACACAGGTGTTCAAAACTTTAGTCGTGAATACCGATACTAGCGTACTTGCTGTGGCGGTGTTACCAGTTGATAAAACACTTAATTTTAAAAAAATGGCCAAGGCGCTATCTTCTAACAAATTGCTATCCTGCAAGAAAGTACAGATGGCCGACCCCAAACAAGTAGAACGTAGCACGGGCTATGTGTTGGGTGGTGTCAGTCCACTGGGTCAAAAAAAACGACTAAAAACCGTGATAGATAGCACAGCTCAAGACCAGGCCACAGTTTATGTGAGTGGTGGCCGCCGCGGTCTAGAGATTGAATTGCCGCCTACACAATTGGCCGCAACGCTTGATGCTTGTTTTGACGCTATTACGGATGAGTAAAAGATTATACGGTGGCTGTAATCTGCTTATTATAAATTCGCCATGTCGACAACTTCGCTAATCATACCCATGAGTAATTTACACTCAGCGTGCTTGTACTGAGGATACTTTGGCGCAAGATTGTTGTAGATTGACCATAGCGATGAGGCGTAGACTTATACGCCGGTTTATCTATTATTTTTATCTACATTTAAGGACATGCTCATGCCACATTTAACCATTCAAGTGACACCCAACGTCAGTATCGCTCACGAAGAATCATTGCTCAAATCGCTAAACAAAGCATTATGGGATAGTGGCCAGTTTAAGCTGCCTACTGATATCAAAGCACGTATTGTACCTATTAAGTCATTTCTAGTAGGTGTTGAAGACGATGAACAAGCCAATGGATTTATTTATGCTCACCTAAAGCTAATGAGTGGACGTGATATGGCCACTCGTGATCAATTGGCTGAGCTGTTGGTTGCTACTATCGAGGAAAAAATAGGCGCAGAGCAGTCAGGACGTGCGGCACTGCAGATATGTGTAGAAGTTGAAGAGATAAGTGCGGTCTATCATAAGAAAATGCTTGGTAGTTAACAGTACCTGCCTAAATCTGCTAGTTGCTTTGTATTATTTATAAGTATATTTTCAGTTAAGCATAAAAAAGCGCCTAAATGATAGGCGCTTTTTATTGATTATCGATGCAGTTCTAGTCAATTTTAATCTAAGAAAGCAAAATGATCGATTTCCATTGATGTCATGCTTTCGCTTGGTGCAACCATCGCTTCTGCGTGACCAGACGTGCGTGGTAGTAACTTATCAAAGTAGAATTCAGCAGTCTGAATTTTTGCTTTATAGAACTCTGGTGCTTCTGTGCCGCCATTTTCTAGCTTTTCATAAGCTACTGCTGCCATACGCGCCCAATGATAACCCATCATCACATAGCCTGAGTACATTAGGAAGTCCTCTGACGCTGCTGAGATAATTTCACGGTCTTTACGTGCCATCAACATCAAGCGTACCGTCAAGGTATTCCACTCAGCACACAGTTTGGTTAGTGCCCAAACGAATTTACGCATTTCTTTATCAAGAGCATACTCGCCACACCATTTCATGATGCTTGACGTGTAGTCACGGATAATCTTACCTTTAGACTGCAAGATAACCTTACGGCCTAGTAGATCAAGCGCCTGTACGCCAGTGGTGCCTTCGTACATCGTTGCGATACGAGCATCACGAGCGATTTGCTCCATGCCCCATTCTTTGATGTAGCCGTGACCACCATAGACTTGCTGACCATGCTTAGCAGCTTCGATACCTAGCTCAGTTAAGAAGCCTTTTAGAATTGGCGTATAGAAGCCCAATTTGTCGTCCCACTTTTCGAACTCTTCATCATCGCCATTGACAATACCTTGTGCCATTTTGTCGGCATAACGTGCTGAATGATAAATCATTGAGCGACCGCCTTCAGCAAAGGCTTTTTGCGTCAGTAGCATACGGCGTACGTCGGCATGATGGATGATCGCATCAGCTACTTTTTCAGGATCTTTAGTTCCAGATAGCGTACGCATAGAGCGACGTTCTTTGGCATATGGCAAAGCGTTTTGGAAAGACAATTCAGTATGCGCCAGACCTTGGATACCAGTACCGATACGAGCCGTGTTCATGAATGTGAACATGGCTTTTAGGCCTTTGTGCGGTTCGCCGATTAGATAGCCGACTGCGCCGTCAAAGTTCAATACACACGTTGAAGATGCGCTGATACCCATTTTGTGTTCGATTGAACCACAAACTACGGCATTGCGCTCGCCAGCTTCACCTTCAGCATTCGGGGTGAATTTTGGTACGATGAACAATGAGATACCGCGCGTGCCTTCTGGCGCATTTGGTAGACGTGCTAGAACGATATGAACGATATTATCTGTTAAGTCATGCTCACCGCTTGAGATAAAGATTTTGGTACCGCTGATTTTATAGGTGCCGTCATCTTGTGGAATGGCTTTCGATTTAACTTGACCCAAATCTGTACCACACTGTGGTTCAGTCAGACACATGGTACCTGCCCATGAGCCTTCGACCAACTTAGGTAAATACAGTGCTTTTTGCTCGTCAGTACCGTACTGAAGCAGCGTGTTGATACAACCTGTTGATAGACCAGGATACATTGACCATGACCAGTTAGCAGTACCGATCATCTCAGATTTGATAAGGTTGATTGACGTTGGCAGATTCATACCACCGAATTCTTCAGGATATGAAATACCTTGCCAGCCGCCTTCTACAAACTGGTCATAAGCCTCTTTGAAGCCTTTTGGTGTGGTCACGACGCCATCTTCAAAATGACAGCCTTCTTCACCACCTGATTGATAGAGCGGGGCAATGACGTTTTCAGCAAAATCAGCCATGCCTTGTAGAATCATGTCTACGGTTTCAGGATCAGCGTTTTCGCCGTTGTCCAAATCTTTATAGTGGGTTTGAAAATCAAATACATCATTAAACAAAAATTTGATATCACGTAAGGGTGCTTTGTAAGTTAACATAATCGCTCTCTTTGGTTGGTTCGCTATCATAGACTTATGGCGCAATATTTGAGTCACAACTTATGTAAGCGATATTTACTTATTTTAGATGAGGTAGACGTTATATTAGTCATCAAGTAGATTATTAGTGGACAGCTTTCAAAGGTGTTAGTTATTAGAACGTCCTTAGTGGCGACAGCTGTTATGGCGTTGATATGATTATAGATCTTATACAGCAACAAATATACAACTAATAACTATTATTCATGATTAACTATGTTATTAATTCATTTTAGTTTGTACAGGTAAGTTGTATCTCTGCTTGAAACTATTTTATAAAGGGCTATTTAGCCTCATCTAGACCCAAAGAAAAATGGACTTATCAAATAGGAAAAGCCATTTATGAGCACCTCAAAAAAGCAACAGCGAGCCTCTTGGTTGAGCGCTTTATTAACTCGTATTAAGTGGTTAATCGATGGTGAGCTGAATCATTTACTCACAGTCAATCGCAGTCAGCGACCATGGCATATGCCAATCATCGCGGCAATTGCGATTAGCTTTCCGGTGTTTGTAGGAGCTTATTTTGGTGATTTGTCTTCAGGTATCAAAGCCTCGCTAGGCTCAATGATTATCTTAAACCTACCATTTGCAGGCGGACTACCATATCGGCTAGTGACGGTCATGGCTTGGGGGTTTGCGATGATACTGAGCTTTACGCTAGGTCTGATAGCGCAGCTATTGCCAGTACTTCGGCTACCTGTGTTTATGCTGATTGGTATTAGCGTAGTGATGTTAGGTCGTTACTATCGGCAACCACCACCAGCAGGATTGTTTGTGTTGATGGCGGGTGCGATTGCGCTATTTATCCCTGTGCCGATTGATCAAGTGCTCTCAGCGATAGGGCTTGTGATATTGGGCAGTGGCTCCTCGATGTTGCTAGCACTACTCTATAGTTTGTTCTTATTGGCGACGCGTTCCGTTGCTTCTGTACCTGTCTATGATTATCAGCCTGATATGATTAGCGATAGCCTTATCGTGGTGAGTTTTGTCAGTTTGGCGTTGGTTATAGCCGTTTTTTTAGAACTGCCTTATCCATACTGGGCAGCGATGAGTTGCTTTATTATTATCCAAGGTATGCAGTTACGAACCATGTGGATCAAACAGTTGCATCGATTATTGGGTACGTTGGCTGGCATGGGCGTGGCAGGTTGGATGCTGTCTTGGGGACTCTCGGTATGGGGCATCGCTATAGCGATACTGTGTATGATGTTTTTGATTGAGTCATTTGTTGATCGGCATTATGGACTGGCAGTAATATTTATCACGCCGCTGACGATATTTATCGCTGAGTATGGTAGTACGATGTCGGTGCCACCAGTCGCTGGAGACGTTATCCAAGCACGTATGATTGATACGGCGCTCGGTTGCATGATTGGGTTGAGCGGTGGTATAGCGATGCACTCTACGAGATTGCGTGTACCGCTACGCCGTTTTGAAAACTGGTTATTACAGCGCTTTAGTTAATAGCTACAGCTCTGTAAGGATTTCTCTTTGATTAACTATCTTTATTTAGTGCTGTTGTCGCTTGTACTACATCGATAGTATGCCCAGTCCAACGCTCAAAGCTTAAAGCGGCTTGACCGATAAGCATACCGTAGCCTTCAGAGGTCTGTGCGCCGCGAGCGGCAAAATGCTGCAAGAATGGCAGCGAACGACCATACATCATGTCATAAGCGTATTGACAGTTTAGAGCATCATCTAGTGGCAGCGTATCACCTGATAGACCGATAGAGGTGGCATTAATAATAATGTCAAAAGAGCCACTGAGTTCATTGGTCGCACAAACCTCAATATGTTGTTTATCGATTACTGAGCTGGCCGCACTTAACTCATTTACCAAATCGGCTGCCTTAGACATGGTGCGATTGGCAATCGTGAGAGAGCCAATACCCGCTTCAAATAGCGGTAATATCACGCCACGCGCTGCACCGCCTGCACCTATTAGCGCCACACGAGCATCGGTCAGCGGCCAGTCCATACTCATAATGTGATTGATAAGTCCCTGCCCATCCGTGTTATCACCATAGAGTGTTTCAGTGATTGGCACGCCGCTTTCTAATAGTATTTTATTCAACAGTAACGTATTGACCGCGCCTGCCGTCTTGGCATGTTCTGATAAACCACCACGCGCCGCGCAGCAGTCATAAGCCACTTGTTTAAAAGGAACTGTCACATTGGCACCCAAACCACCACCGCAAAAAAACGCCTCAACGACAGCTGTAAAACTGGCGGTATCATCAGGACAGTATTGACGCTGATAGCTAATATCAATCCCTGCTTGTACAGCAAATTGCTCATGAATCTCAGGAGATTTACTATGGGCGATTGGATTGCCAATAACGATAAAGTGTTGGGTCATAAATAGTCCGCTGGCTAGAGAATAAAAATACTATCAAAGAAGCAATAAGTGACGCTCAATCATCATAAGGGATAACGCTATAATTGACAAACCAAGAGGCCATCACCAATCAATGATTAGGAGGTGATAGCGTTAGTCAGAAGCTGCCTTATCGCTTTTGAAAATAAATTGTGACATTGAGGCAAGCATATGCAAAACACGCGCAAGCAGTTTTGTACTTTCTATTAAAGAAAAGACTGTTTTGGTACGTTATATATTTAACAAATCTGTACTCTCGGGGAGTGCTCCGCGTAACGTAAAAGGTAGTCAAGTGCTGAGCAGTTGGGTAAACTATAAAATATGGAAACCTATATCAATATGCTGTAATGACTGCTAGATTATAATGTTTGTGAAATATGCTCTTTATTGAAAACTATTCGTTATCAGCGGCGTTCCTGCCAGCTCGTTAATACTATTTCGAGATCAATCTAAAAGTGTGAGTAAATTATCCATGTGGAATCCTAACCTACAGACCCTTCTAGTCGGTACGATAATGGCAGTTAGTGTGACGCTCAGTGGCTGTGACAGCACCAAAGAAGATGCTCCAAGTCAAGATGCTGAGACCACTGAGCAGGCAACAACGAATGAGCCAGTACAGGACAGCGCAAACAATCCTGACCTAGATGGCGCCACTGCTCAGCAAGGCACACCAGTGAGATATGATGTCGCAGCATGGGGTACGGATAAGGTAGAGTCGCTCGCTGTAGATGAGTTAGATAGTATAAAATCCGTGTTTGGCGAAGTGATGAGCACTGACGAAAACAGCCTAGACTATGCCAGTAATCCAGCGGCAAAATATCGCTTTATGAAAACGGATGCGCCGTATCTAGACATCATCGACTCTGAAAAATATCTAGAGCTAGGCTGGTACTATGCCAATCCTACTGATACAGACAAAGAAAAAGAGCTGAGCCAAAACCACGCCAAAAAAGCCTATCAGTTATCGCGTCAATTGATGGGTGATGATGGCGGTAAAATGGTTGCTGATATGCTCAATAGCCAAATCATCAAAAACAGAATCGTCGGTGGACAAAAAATAGAGCTAGCAAAATGCGAGTTTTATAGCTGCATGTTGGTGATCAATAAAGCCGCTGCTCAAACAGACAATAGCTAAATCATGACCGATACGACGTCAGTGCCAAACGGTTGGGTGTGTCTGTACCCGCAAGTCAGCAGTGTGACCGAAGACAGCAGTGTGATTGAAGATAACAGGACAACCAGCCAAACGGTAACCATGTCTCTAGATAATCGCGGGCTGGCATATGCTGATGGGTTTTTTACTACTATGGGCGTCATTGATGGATTGATACTATGGTCAGACTACCATTATCAGCGGCTTGTCTCTCATGCTGAAGCCTTGCAGCTAAATATAAACAGCGAAGAGCTATTAGCAGTACTGCAACTGTACGCTCAGCAATTAGAGCAGGGTATGCTCAAGCTAGTAGTCACTCGCGCTGCGCAGGATGTGCGCGGTTATGGTTATACACCTAATGCAAATGGTAGCGACTGTGAGATATGGCTAAAGGCTACGGCAATGAGAGTTTCTACTGCGCTGCAACTGTCTTTGCCTGATGGGAGCTTAATACCTATCCAATCTAATGCCTCGGCAATATGTTTGTCTTCTCAGATTGCTTGCTTACCGCCATCGCTGGCAGGTCTCAAGAGTCTTAATCGTTTAGACAATGTTCTCGCTAGTGGTGAGCTACAACGGATAAAAGCTGAGCCATTGGCATCAAATCTTGCTTCAACACTTGGTGAAGGTCTGCTACGCGATATGAGTGGGCAGTGGGTTGAGGGTACGATGAGTAATGTATTCTATCAATTGGCAGACGCACCACTATCAGAATCCAAAACTACCTCTAGCGTTCATAAAGATGATGAAGATTACCTAACCACCGGTCAGTGGTACACCCCTTCTATGGCTCAATCGGGTGTTGCTGGCGTCATGCGTCAGGTAATTATAGATGCGCTATCCACGACGCAATATCCAGTCAGAATCAGGTCGCTACAAGATGAAGATTTGCCTAAATTAACGCAGTTATTTTTTTGCAATGCACTGCGCGGTATCATGCCAATGAGCAGTCTGATGTTATTGTCAGGTGATGTTGTGGATTTTAAATCCGTTTAGTTATTACTCTCTTTATTTAATAAACGATAGAAATGCTGTTTGAAAAACTCTTTTCTTCCTTCTTGTTGTAGGTCTTCGTAGCGCGCTTGACTAAGTTGTAGGTATTCAGCTTCCTGTTCAATACCGATAAATTGCCTTCCTAAAACATTACTTGCAATACCTGTCGTCGCAGAGCCAGCAAAAGGGTCAAGAACCACTGCATTTTTCTTAGTAGAAGCTAAAATAATTTGAGCTAGTAATGCCAAAGGTTTTTGCGTAGGGTGCTTACCACAAGATTTTTCCCACTTAGCAATTGCTGGCAAGCGCCACACATCTTTCATTTGCTTATCGTTATTGAGTCTCTTCATCAAATCGTAATCGAAGTAGTGCGGTACTTTAGGGTGTTTTCTTGCCCAAATAATGAATTCTGTAGAATGAGTAAAAAACCGGCAAGAAAAGTTGGGTGGTGGATTGGTTTTTTCCCAAGTTATAACATTAAGTATCTTAAAACCAAGCTGCGGTAAAATACGTCCCAAGGTAAAAATATTATGGTGTGTACCACTGACCCATAAGGTCGCATTATCTGCCATTTTTTCTCGTACAGCAGACAGCCATTCGTATGTAAATACGTAAGCATCATTGTCACTGACAAGCTTGTCCCACTGACCTTTATTGACTGACTGGACTTTACTATTTCTCACTGTTAGACCATTATTGAATGTACTGGTCAAGAGCCAGCGCTCTACTATTATCTACACGCTTATCCATTAAGGTTCACAAGTACTGAGAGCTACTTTTGGTTTGAGCTAGCTACTCATTCTATTCTACGCCAAAGATAATAAATTCAGTATCAAGCATATCATCAGGTTCTAAAATAATATCCTCGCTTCTATATATTTCTTGTGCTTTTAGTAGAGCAGTTTCACCATCTTCTGCAACCACTTCTATAAGTGCACTCATCGTTTCGATTACTTCTATTTGATAAGTATTTGAGCCGCCTGTCTTTATCATAGATATTCTCAACAATTAAAAGTTCTCGTATATCACTTCAGTCATTTATACCAAGTAGATTAGCAAAAGCCCTCAAAAGAAGTGATCGTCTTTTGTTACGCAGACTTGTGCCATAAATCAAATCGATCAATGATCCTTTCTTTTAAAAGGATAAAATCGAATGAGTTCAGTCTATGAAGATAAACGAATTCCACTACAAGTTCGTAGGTTGATGATATTTAATAAAGTTTGCTGTGCAGCGAAAAGAAACCCTGATGAAATAATTCACTTACCTTGTTATTCACAGATAGCATTTAGTATTGTTTATTCTAAAAAAGATAAAAAATACACAGCATTTGGGAGTGTGTTTAAGTATGCGCATACCCGTCAAGAAGTCATTGAACAAGGTTTAGATAAGCAGTTTCATGAAGATACTGTGATGTGTGCAATCACAACCGAAAGACAAGCTTTTACTAAAGCTTCTCGCACTCCGTTAGGGCTGCTAATGAGCTGGAATAAACAGGTAAAAAATCGAGCTTATACCTGTCTCGATGGCAATGTGAAACACTTTTTCAAAGTAAATGATGAGCTAGAGCTAGATTACCCTCCTCATAAGTTTTACGGTCGTTTGGTTGCTGCCAAAGGTTTACCATTATGGGATGATAAGTGTTCTTAGTATAACTTTCGATAGTGACCACGGCTTACAAATTCAATGATGCCTTTATCTCGTAATACTTGTAATTGCTGGCGGATTTTGTCTTTTACGTGGTTGTTTTCAGGATGTTTGAGCTGCAACTCATCAGCAAAACCATAAACCTGCTTTAGCGAAAAGTGAGTATCAAGCCTATCGATGCACTGCCAGACATCGAGTGTCCAACCGCGTGAAGCCATAGATTGCTTGCGTAGAAATAAAGTCTTTTGGAACTGTTGGGTGACATTTTCACGCGGTATAACTTGTTGGTCTTTGACCAAAAATACTTTGCCCGATTCGGGTACTTGGCGTAAGTCAATATTGCAACCAACCCAACCTGCTCTTTTTGCCGTCACTGATAAGGGTTTACGCTTAACAATAATATCGGGTGTAAAGAAATGCTTGGGAATAATCAGGAAATTATTGACGGTGTATTCTTTTGAGTAGGTTAAAAAGAAGAAGCTGGGATTGTTCTTACTATTGATACGCTCAATCATCGTCTTATAAGCACCATCATTGACAACATTGCTTAACTTAGCTTTTTTACTTTTTAGCTCATATTGCTCATTACAATTTTCGCAATAAAAATCAGCAACAGGTTTGTTATTAGCAAACTCAGCTAGCGACTGGGCGCTACAATTGGTGCAGTAACTATTTTCTTTTACCCATGCTTCACTGAGTACACGAACTTTTTGAGGTTCAGAGTGATAGTTTTTAGCAAGACTTTGGTTAAAATGTAGGTTCATAAGATATTTTCATTATTAATAGATAAGCTGAGAATACTGAAAAAAACGCCTAAGTATTAAGCCATATAAACTGCTATCAATAGCAAGATAATTCATAAGCTAAGCAAATACCATTGAAAATCGCACGGTTCAGTGCTAAATTCTAGCAAACATCTGCCTCGCGAGTTGCCATGAGCAAGCCTACACCCAATATACCACCTGAACGTCCCAATGAGTCGCCGTCAAACAAGCAAGATGGCACAGTCGAGGAGCGTGTCGATACCACGCTGCCGGACGCGCAACCAGTGGTAGATGAGGTGGAAGACACGTCAGCAACGCCAGCAACCAACGTCTCACTCATCAGTGGTAACAGTAAACCGCGCCAATATAAAGTCAATAACCCATCGTTTTTTATGCAACGCGGCTATCAAGTGCTGCTGGTGTTGGGGCTTATTGCTGCATTTTTCTTGGTCATGGTTTATCAGACGTTGTTTGGTCGTATCGAGCAGCCGCAGCAAATGGTCACGATTGAACCAGGTCAGACGTATTATGGCCTACTACCGCAGTGGCAGCAGCAGATTCCGCTGTTTTCGGCAGGTGTGGCCAAACTATATATCAAATCACAAGTCGATGCGCCGTTGCATGCTGGTACGTATCAATTACCCGAAAACCCAACTATCGCTGAGGCGCTACAGATACTAGGTCAAGGCGCAAAAGCAGCCATGGTCAAGGTACAGATCATCGAAGGTAAGACATCTAAAGACCTTTACCAAGCGCTGCGTGACAACGACAAAATCGAAAAAGAAGTACTGACCGCAGATAGTGACAATGCCAGTATCGCCCAAGCATTGGATTTGACGGGTGTATTGCCAGACAGCGTTGTTAATAGTAGTGACCCGATTGTTAACTATAATCTTGAAGGTTGGTTCGCGCCTAATACCTATTATTATGGTGAAGGAACCAGCGATAAAAAAGTATTGACTGACCTGTATAAGCGTCAGCAGCAGGTACTGACTGATGCGTGGGAAAATCGTGCACCGAACCTCCCTTATAAGAGTCCATATGAAGCGTTGGTGATGGCATCTATTATCGAAAAAGAGACCAGCGTTGCTGATGAACGTCCTTTAGTCTCTGCCGTATTTAGAAACCGCTTGAATAAAAACATGCGTATGCAGACGGACCCGACCATCATCTATGGTATGGGCAGTCGTTATGATGGCAATATCCGCCGCAAAGACATCAATGAAAAAACGTCTTATAACACCTACCAAATTGATGGTTTACCGCCAACGCCAATTGCGCTACCATCAGCGGCCTCTATCGAAGCGACCTTACATCCTGCCGATAGTGAAGCGTTGTATTTTGTGGCAACGGGCAATGGTGGGCACAAATTTACCAATAGCTTGGCTGAACACAATCAAGCGGTAAAAGACTATCTCAGTGTCATGCGTGAGAAAAAATCTCAAACGCCGCCGCAGTAATATTCCTTCTTAATCTTCTTAAAAAACTTATCGTTTATTGAGCGCTACAAAGTAGAAGTAGCGCTCATCAATGACATAAGGTCATATCATGTTAGTATCTATGCACACCAGCGCAACACCGTCACCTACCAACACACCACCATCGAATCTACCTGAAGCAAGTGCTTCGAATACGGAGATGGCACCTACTTTAGGCCGCTTTGTTAGTTTTGAAGGGACCGAAGGCGTGGGCAAAACTACCGCGATTGAACAGTTGTGCTTGCGCTTAGAAGCTAATGGCATTCCATATCTACGTACTCGTGAGCCGGGTGGCAGCCCATTTGCCGAGCAATTGCGTGACATATTATTGGACCCAGCGACTGATATCGAAGACGATACTGAGCTGCTGCTATTGTTTGCGGCGCGCTGTGATCACATGCAACAAGTCATTTTACCAGCACTCCAAAATGGTACTTGGGTGATATGTGATAGGTTTACCGATTCTACTATCGCGTATCAGGGCTTTGGGCGTGCGTATGGTGACGAGCTGGTACGCGGCAAAATCGATATGCTTATCAAACAATTTGTGACGCAGCTTCCTGAGTTGACATTGTGGCTAGATTTACCAGTAGCAGAAGGTATGAAACGTGCCAACAAGCGCAGTGCAGCAGATCGTTTTGAGCAGCAGGCTACCGAGTTTTTTACTTGGGTGCATACTGGTTTTAGTCAGCTTGCGAGCGAGTATCCTGAGCGCATACAGCGTATTGATGCATCGGGCAGTACGGATGATGTGAGTGTGCGTATATGGCAGACGGTTATGGACAGATTCGATATCAAATAATTAAATTTTGCCAAGTAGATTTATAAGGCAGTTAGATGTATCGATAGCCAGTCAGTTAGCACCAATAAAAAGCCCCGGCACATTGCTGGGGCTTTTTGTTAAGGTAAATATTTTATCTTTAAATCAATAAAGCAGATAACTATGCACGTTATTTGTCATCTATTTTATCTGCTTTTACATCCTCAGTAGTCGCGATAGAGGCGTCGTTATCCTGAGCAGAGTCAGGTAGACGATTTGGATCAAGCGCGCCTTTTTTGTTTTTAGGCGCACTACCATTGCCATTACTGTTCGTAGAGGTTTTGGTCTTCGAAGTCGCTGTTGAGTTTGCAGACATGACACCTTTATGATCCACATTCGTAGCAGACGTTTTTGGCTCTTCTACTGGCTCACTTTTCTCTACGGTAGTACTAGAAGGTAACTTAGACTCGGTGCTACTGCTTTGGGTGGTTGATGACTGATTAGCAGTGTTTTGCTCATCGCTTTTGTCACTATCTACCGAAGGCTCTGGCGCTGCTGTCTGGCTATCGTCAGGGCTAGGCTCCTGCTCTTTGCGCTTTTCAGGTGCTTTTGAGTTGGACTCAAAGTTAGCATCAGCTGCCATGCGAGCCTGCTCTTGCTTAGGCGTTACATCGACTGGCTTTGGTTGTACTTCATCGTCTACCACTAGCGATATAAGCTTACGGTCACGAGGGACAGTACCGTCAAACTTATCTGTGATGACGTGCAGTTTGCCTTCTTTGTCGACCGTATATAGCGGTACGAATTGCTTATTATCCGCTTTATACTGCTCAAAGCTATAGCTATCCGTGATGTTAGTAATTTTAATTCGAGCTTTTTTGGACAGCATACTGGCAAGCTTGGTATAGGTCACATCTTTGCCAAACAACCACTGTGAATGGAAGTTAGATTGCTTGTCATCACGCTCGCTTTTGACTTTTTCGTCACTGAATTTAAGACGGTATAGTTTACGCTCACCAAATTCATGACGATAATGAATCTCGGACAACGTGTTCATTTCTTTGTCCATACTCATCGCAAACAAGCGACCAATACCGATCAGATCCAAATGATGATCTGCGTGATCAGAGATGGGATTACCAAAATAAGTACGCAGACCGCTCATGCGTGCGCGTGCAATATTGGTGTAGTTATTATGCGCAACGATGACGTCGAAGCCTTGGTCTTTTAAAGAAGTAGCAATCAATAGCGCAATTGGGTTTGAGCCGACGATAAGAATACCGTTAGTCTCAGGCTCACGTACGCCTAGTAGATTACCGACGACTTTTGCACCCAGACCCTGAATCATGACCGTACCGATGATAACCATAAATACGAGAGGTACAAGCAGCTCTACGCCCTGAATATCATACTCTTGCAAACGAATTGCAAACAGTGATGAGATGGCAGCAGCAACGATACCACGTGGGCCAATCCAGCTAATCATCAGCTTTTCATTGGTCTTAAGGTTCGAGCCGATAGCCGATGCCCAGACTGATAGTGGACGTGCGACAAACATCACGATAGCGAGCAGCACTAACCCTGCAAAACCAACGCTGAGCAAACTTGCCAACTCTACACGCGCCGCCAGAATAATGAACAGCACTGAAATCAGCAAAATGGTTAACGATTCATTGAACTCTAAAATCGTCTCACGTGGGAATTTTGGCCAGTTTGCCAATGCCACGCCCAATACTGTGACAGTTAATAGACCTGATTCATGCTCCAAATGATTTGATATCGAAAATAACACCAGTACAAATGCTAGAGTAAAAACATTACGCAAGAACTCAGGAATCATATGACGGCGCATAAGGAAGGCAAGTAGCCAAGCGCCCGCCATACCCATTGCAGTCGCCAATACGACAATCTTAGCAAACAGTAGAATACTACTGGCTTCGCCGCCTGAGATAATGTACTCATAGACCAATACCACAGCGATAGCGCCGATTGGGTCAATGATAATACCTTCCCATTTTAGGATGTTGGAAATGGTTTTGTTAGGGCGTACACTACGCAGCAACGGCATAATGACCGTTGGACCAGTCACACAGACTAGAGCACCGAAGAGTAGAGCAATCAATGGATCGACATCGAATAGTAAATAAGTCGATAGTGCCACGATAGCAATTGTAATCAGTACACCGACCGATACCAGCATCTGTACCACGGTACCATGTTGCTTAATTTCATCGAACTCTAGCGTTAGCGATCCTTCAAATAGGATAATCGCTACGCCCAAAGAGATGAAAGGAAACATCAGCTCGCCTAGTACCAGATCTGGATCGAATACACCCAGCACTGGACCGACGATAATACCAATCAGTAATAAAAATAAAATGGATGGTTGCTTTAAATACCAAGCCAACCATTGGGCGGCAATGCCAATCCCAACCACGCCGGATAGCAAAAGGGCGGTATCCATAAATTAATCCTTTTATAATCTTGTCATGTTTTATATCTACCGATAGCTGTTATAAGATAGTCGCTACCGTTTATTTAACAATAAGTTGTTATCCGTTTCTGTTGTAGACAAGCCATCGCACTGATAGCCCTCATGAATCACAACATAAGCTAGATATGATATAACTACTATAAAGTAGCAAAGACAAAAGCGCTTCTAGATAAATCACAATACGCTAGAAATGCAAAAGATGGAAAACAAGAGTGATGATAGCCAGTTTATAAGCCTGCAATAAACAGCCTCATATACAAGCTAACTTTTGTTTGTTTAGTAAAATATTTGGTTTGACATCATACCATGATTTTATTTCAAGCTGATGTAAGCCGTACCTGCTAAAAAGCTATCTCACGGCCACAAAAGTATACGAAGCCCATATGAAATAACGCTGCCTTGAGTTATCCTGCACTATGCAGAAGGCATCAGCACAATACTTTAAGTTTTTATTTATCATACAGTAGCTGCGTTGGGCATGCACGTCGTGCACAGGATAATAGTGTTAGCGTCATGAAATGTCATATACTGATTGCTGACATGGTTTATTTTTATAAGACACTATTAATCATGTTCTACACTATTAACCATCTTCTAAAGGCAGGCACTCTATAAATATTCAAGTAATGAGTAGTGATAAAAACAAGTGTAAAGTAACAGCTAAATAGCTATGACCATAAGTTCGAATAAAAGTGCTGCGCCGCATAAATAGACAAGATAAATAGATAAAAGAATATAATTTCACCAAATAGTAACGAATAGGGGCATGCCGCTTGGTGTAGTCGCTATCGCTGACAATCATAACGTGGCTGTTAATAACAGCGATTACTCATATGGAGGACACAAAATGCCTATCAATATGTTCAAAGGACAGACCACTGCCAATATGCAGCGCTGGTTACAACGTAGTGCGCTGGCACTCGCTGTTAGTACCGCGATGTTTGCTAGTATTAGTGTCACGACGATAAACGGTGCTCAGGCTGCAGTCACTACGGCTGATTTCTCTGGTTTGGTGCAACAAGTCACGCCAGCAGTGGCACGCGTCAATGTCACCAAAACGATTAGTGAAGCTGAGCTTGCTAAGGCTCAGACTGCTGAAGTGTTGCGTCAGTTCTTTGGTGATCGTCTGCGTATACCGGATCGAGTCGCGACGCCAGCGATTGAACATGCTTATGGTACGGCCTTTTTTATTACCTCCAATGGATATATGCTGACCAACCATCATGTCATCGCAGGTGCGGACAAAATCACTGTGACGCTCAATGATAGAACCGAGCTTGATGCAACCTTGGTTGGTAGTGACGAGCGCTCAGATGTGGCCGTGCTAAAAGTTGAGGGCAGTCAATTTCCAGCCTTGCCTATCGGCGACTCAAGTGGTCTAAAAGTAGGGGAGCCAGTATTAGCAATCGGTTCGCCATTTGGTTTTGACTACTCAGCCTCTGCTGGTATTGTCAGTGCCAAGTCGCGTAGCTTCTCGCGTGAAACGAGCGTGCCATTTATCCAAACCGATGTGGCATTAAACCCGGGTAACTCTGGCGGGCCACTATTTAACCAGCGCGGCGAAGTGATTGGAATCAATTCGCGTATTTTTAGTGGTACTGGCGGTTATATGGGACTGTCATTCTCTATTCCTATTGACGCTGCCATGGACATTTATGAGCAGCTAAAAAATGATGGTGAAGTGGCGCGTGCATATCTAGGAATTTATCCACAAGATATCGATCGCAATCTGGCCGAGGCTTATAATTTAGAGCGCCCTCAAGGTGCCTTACTGACTCGTGTATCACCAGATTCACCAGCACAAAAATCAGGCCTAAAACCTGGTGACATCATTTTGCAATACAATGACGTACAAATCATGGAGGCATCAGACTTGCTGAACTTGCTCAATCGAGCGCGTCCAAGCGACTCCTTCCGTGCACGGATTCAGCGCAACGGTAAGCAGATGGTAATTAACGGCAAGCTCGCTTATGCGCCCAATGATGTAAGAGCACAGAGCGGTAATGAGCAAAATGATGATGTACAGTTGGGCTTGCGTTTACGCGATTTGACGGCAGATGAACAGGCAGAAATCGCTGTCGATAATAAAACGGGCATATTGGTTACCACGGTGGATCCTACTGGATTGGCCGCGCGCTCAGGTATTCTGGCAGGCGATGTTATTACCAACTTTCATCAAAAGCCGATTGAAACAGTGGCAGACTTTTCAGGTGCTATCTCATCTCTTCCTAAAAAAGGCGTGGTCACTATAGAAGTTATACGCCAAGGCATTCCTGCTATTATTGGTCTACGTATTGAGTAGGTGTCATGATTAAATCGTGGCTGTTAATGTGACTCATAATGTAACTCAGATTACGGTGCAGAGTATAAAGGCAGCGCACACGTCAATAATTGTGCTTGTCTATCATGGAGGTCGACCTCTATAATGTTTGGTTTTTTATCAAACAGCTAAGAGTAAGACCTCAACAGCAATCCATTCGTTAAATGAGCTATTGATCAATCAATACGCTCTAAGGTGGGCCGAGTCGCTTAGTAGGCTCGTACCATTATGCAATCGCTAGGTAATTATGACTGACCCCGCTCTACATACGCTTATTACAACGACGTCAGCAGCACTGCTAGCGTACATTGCACTGTGGTCAGGGCTACAAACGTTTAATGCCAATCCTACCAAGCGCTTTATGCGTATTTGGGTAAAGCTCGCATTATATTATGCTGCTTATACGATGCCTGTTTGGGCAGTATTGCTTATCATGGTTTGGTCACAGGAGCTGATGCCGATGTTAGCGCAGCTATCACTATCTGCCGTACTTATGGCAATATTGATGATGGGCTTGTACTTTTATACTGTCATTGTACAACCCAACCGCTTACGATTAGAGCATCATTCTATTGACTTAGATTTGTCTACACCGCTCAAGGTCGCCGTATTGGCAGATTTGCGTATAGGGATATACGGTGGTAAGCCGCGTCATATTCGCAAGCTGGTCTCTACTATCAATGCTTTGTCAGCAGATGCCGTACTGATTACGGGCGACTGGCTATACTATCCAAGTGCAGATTTAGTGGGTCAGTTAATGCTATTTAAAGGGGTGAATAAACCTGTTTATACGGTCATGAGCACCTCGGACTTGCGTTATCAATCTATGAATACGACCAAGCAAGGTCAGCCACTATTAGAAGATACATTGGCCAGTACTTTTGATGTACTCGATATTAACTATATCGATCAGCAATGTACGTCATTGCCACTCAAATGTGCAAGAGCGACAAATAAGCAGTCAGTCGTCAATCAGTCTACTAATCAAACTAATAATCAAGACAGTGTTGAGCAGGAAAACTCGCATACAAATCCATTAGTAGCGGTGCTTTGCGGTTGGCAAGATGTGCCCAAGCAATCTACAGATATTGAAACGTCAGAGGCGACTGATAAAGCAATGCTTGGATCGGAGATTGCCAATGCCACCAGTCCAGTGATTATCTTGGCATCACGATTTGATAGTATCAGTGATCTGCCAAAGTCTTTACAGCCACGCCCTTTGTTGATAACCGGTGCTGCAAAGGCTATTCAAAAAAATATCCTGCTTGTTCAAAAACAGAACGATATTCGACGCAGTAGTGAGCAGTCAGCATTGCTATATAACAGTCGCATGGGTAAGCAGCGCGGCCTATATCAACATGCAAGTGCACAGATATTTGTTAGTAGCGGCATCGGTACGAGAGGGTTGCCTTTTCGATTCTATCGACCTACTATCGATGTGTTGACGATTCGTTAATATTACATAAGAGACTTATCAGCGCACGTTGATTACGCTAAACTGCTCCTTTAATGATGTAAGTATTCATCTACAAGGTTTTAGGCCAAGTTCTATAAATTTAAGCGAAAAATAATACCCATTTTTTGGTACTAAAATTATGTGCTGACTGCCAATTGATTGATAGCGGTTAAATCAAAATATGCTACACTAACGAGCACTCTTATTATTATATTTCTGTCGGCTAGTAGGTACGCCTATTACTCTTGGTAAATTGCCATCACGATACTGATATCGTAGATATAATAATCTATGATACAAACGCTATTATAGTAAGTAGAGACGCAGCATTAACATCAAGTAAGTTACGCCATCAGCGTTTATCAACGCACACAAAGCAATGGCCACTTGCAAACGACCTATCATGTGACAGCTTTAATAAAAGCTAGGATAATACAGTAAGGCACGGTTATGAGCACAGCATACGACGAGATCAAAACCCGACTACAAGGCTCAATGGTAGCTTTGGTAACGCCCATGCACCCTGACGGTAAGGTCGATTATAAACGTCTCGCAGATCTCATAGATTGGCAGATCGAGCAGGGCACACACTGCCTTGTGGCTGTTGGTACTACTGGTGAATCAGCGACCCTATCTATGCAAGAGCATAGCGATGTCATTCGCTATTTTGTCCAGCATGTTAAAGGTCGTGTACCGGTCATCGCGGGTACTGGTGCCAACAACACGATGGAAGCCATCAAGCTGACTCAGGATGCTGCCGATGCAGGTGCGGACTGTGCGTTGCTAGTCGCTCCTTACTACAATAAGCCACCACAAGAAGGCTTATTCCAGCATTATCAAGCCATTGCCAAAGCCGTAAATATACCGCAAATGCTGTATAACGTGCCTGGACGTACAGTGGTTGATATCGCTCAAGAAACGGTTGAGCGTTTGTGTGACATCGATAATATCGTTGCTATCAAAGATGCGACAGGATCTGTCGGTCGCGGTGAGCAATTGATCAAAGCCGTTGGTGACAGAATGGTTGTATTATCTGGTGATGATGGCACTGCGCTTGATCTAATGAAAGTAGGTGGCAAAGGTAATATCTCAGTCACTGCTAACGTGGCGCCAAAAGCCATGAGTGAGACTTTTTCTGCAGGTTTACGTGGTGACTTTGAAGCGGCTGGTAAAATCCATGACGTGGTCAAACATTTGCACCGTGACCTATTTATCGAATCAAGCCCTATCCCAGCGAAGTACGCCTTGCATAAAATGGGCATTATCGATAAAGGTATCCGTCTGCCATTGGTTTGGCTCGCCGAGCAGCATCATGCGACTATCGATGAAGCATTGGTTCGAGCAAACATACGATAAATTGATATTTAGCCAATTGATATTCGGCGATTTTAGATTTGTTGCTAGTTCGATGATTGATATTCGAGCTAGTAGCAAGTCAACTTATAATGATAAGTCAATCGCCTACATGAGCAATAACTGCTAACTCAGAGAGACAACATGATGACATTATCATCAAAAACAGTATCATCAAAGACGACAAAACTACTTCCAGCCATGCTGACCTTGGTTTTGGGTAGCACTTTGGTATTAAGCGGTTGTCAAGCGACCAAAAACTTGCTTGGTAAACGTGATAACGGCAGCTTAGATTATCAGCAAAGCAAAAAGCTTGCACCGATAGAACTACCTGCCGCCCAAGAAACGGCACCTTTTGTACCTTTGTATTCAACACCTAATGCTGGGGCAAACACGCTCAAACTACAAAATGAGTCAGGCAATCAGTATCAGCTGCCAAAACCTCAGCGTGCTGTTAGCAACACTTCGAACTAAACTTATTCCCTTATCTATATCGCTGACTTTTGCGTTTTTTATTATAGCCGCAAACCATGTATCTTACATCAGTCAGCGGTAGCTGCGCGTTTTTACCACATAAGCTTGAACGAACAGGAACCCCCATAATGCAAAAGCAACAACTGCTGTATAAAGGTAAAGCCAAATCTGTCTATGAAACAGAGGATAATGATCTTCTGATTTTGCACTTCCGTGATGATACCTCAGCGCTTGATGGTAAGCGTATCGAACAATTAGCACGTAAAGGTGTGGTTAATAACCGCTTTAATGCTTTTATCATGCAAAAATTGTCTGATGCTGGTATCGAAACACATTTTGAAAAGCAATTATCTGATGACGAAGTGTTGGTTAAACGCTTGGACATGATTCCTGTAGAGTGCGTGGTGCGTAACTTTGCAGCTGGTAGTTTGGTGCGTCGTTTAGGCTTAGAAGAAGGTCAGGCATTGACGCCGCCAACGTATGAGCTGTTTTATAAAGATGATGCGCTAGGCGATCCGATGGTCAACGAATCACTTTCTGTGTCTCTTGGTTGGGCGACCAAAGAGCAATTGGCTAAGATGGAAGAGCTAACCTATCAAGTCAACGATGTACTAAAGGCATTGTTTGACGCGGGTGATTTAATCCTAGTTGATTTTAAATTAGAGTTTGGCGTATTCCATGACAGTATCGTATTAGGTGACGAGTTCTCACCAGATGGCTGCCGTATCTGGGACAAGAACACCAAGAAGAAACTTGATAAAGATCGTTTCCGTCAGTCACTAGGTGATGTGATTGAAGCTTATGAAGAAGTGGCTGACCGTATTGGTGTGCCATTAAAATAAGCATCTGATACTTAGCATAAAATAAAAACTGAGCCATGTGCTCAGTTTTTTTATGGCATTATATTAATGTTGGTTCCCTAGTGAGGACTTGAATCTTAAGCTGTAGGCTAATGGTATCAAAGCCTTTGCTCACTAAAATAGTCTCAGTGTACTTCGTAGTGTACATACCATGCACAATAAGGAAGCAGTTATGTCTAATACTAAAGCAGTATGGCTATGCAACTACAACAATTTTGATGTGACAGAGACCTATGGTATCAAAGCGACGTTGCCAGAGATTTTTGATGCTGTGCAATTTTACAAATTAGAGAAGAAGAAAAAATCTAATGTAATAGAGAAAGGTGAAGAGCAGAAATACTATGACATCAACGAGATGGATCTGGTCTTTTGTAAAAGTTGGTCTAAAGGTGAATATATTAATACTCACCATATGCCTAGTAAGGTATTTATCAAGCCAAATGAGAAACTACCTAAGTCTGATGAACTAATGTTCAATATTATTGGGGGGTATTTATTATTCAATCAACAGTGCTATGACATCATCAGTCAGTTCACGCTAGGCGCTACGCATTTTAGTCAAGTATATATTTATGACATTGAGACAGAAGAGCTGAGATCAGAGACACCTTATTGCTTTATCAATATCGCAGAGACGCGTAATTATCTCAATGTTAAAGAAAGTAAAGGGATCGAAGAAAATTCTTATGCTCCAAAATTACCCACGCATTCAATATGGGAACCAACCGATGATGACATCCAGCTGAATACTACTGCACAAGAGTGTGAGGTAGACGTATGGCATGACCCTGTTTTACGAAAATCTTTATTTTTCTCGGACGAGTTGGTCAGCGCCTTATTAGCCTCAGGGATCAAGCGCCAAGCGCTCGCTTTGATTCGTTGCGTCGTCAAATAATTAGTTTATAGATTGATATCCAATAATACTAACCATCAAAAGACACTGTTATTGGTGAACTACTTATAGCGGACTCATTTCAAAATAAGTTTTTTATCATCAAATAGTACCTTTGAGGTATACCCCAACAGAACCAGTTATCTCACCCTTCAAATTTATGAACAGACCACCTAAAACAGACCGCTATAATAGAACCACTTATAACAGACTATAATTCCTATCCATTTATCAACCAGTATCACCCTTTCAGCCATAGGTTTATCATTTAACTCGTATAAAAAATCAAACATAGCGCCAACACTGTCCTCGATACCTTGTCTTACTTTTATGCTAATTTGTTAGTACTTACTCATATCAATTAGACCATAAAAATAAGAAAAGGTTTCGCTAATGTCTACTGCTTCATCAACTGTTTTAGAGTCTGACTGGTTCACTCGTCCGACCTGTGTGGTCGCTGCCGATTTGGTGGGCAAGGTCTTATGTCGACAGCTAACCGATAGCGACGGATCAGAGAAAGTTTTGCGAATGCGGATCTCTGAGACCGAAGCCTATATTGGTCAAGATGATCCTGCCTGCCATTCACATGCAGGCACTCGAACGGCGCGCACAGAGATTATGTATGAGCAAGGCGGTGTGTTCTATGTCTATCTGACCTATGGCGTACATCATATGTTAAACCTCATCAGTGGATATTCAGAGTCGCCTGAATCGGTATTGATTCGCGCTGGGTTTTTGACCGATGATAGTGACCGTCTGATCGAAGAGCAACAACTCAGTCCGGATAAGCAATTTACACATCCTAAGCAGTTCGCAGGCCCTGGTAAATTGACCAAACGCTTGCAAATTGATCGCGATTTATATGGCAAGCCTATTTCGCCGACATCAGACGTTTGGATAGAAGATGATGACTGCCAGCCACCTGTATCACTACGCCCACGTATTGGTATTGATTATGCAGGTGATGCCAAAGACTGGCTGCTACGTTATATATGGACCGATCATCCTTCTTTATCTAAGAACTAGCAGATTGAGATTCAAAACCATTCTATGAGGTAAACCTATGTATAAGTTGACTGTTTTTATTCCTGATGCAGCGTTAGACCAAGTAAAGTCTGCTCTGTTTGCTGCTGGCGCTGGGAAGATTGGAAACTATGAGCAATGCTGTTGGCAGGTACGAGGAGCCGGTCAGTTTATGCCATTATCAGGCAGTGAGCCACATATTGGTACACAAGATAGCTTAGAAATGGTCGATGAGTGGCGAGTTGAAATGGTAGTGGATGAAGCATTTATCGATGCTACCATTGCCGCACTAAAAAAGGCACACCCCTATGAAACACCAGCCTATGATGTGATAAAAGTCTTGGGTTTTTAGTCTTATATAGAAAAATATTAGCTTATTGAGTGTAAGAATTCTCATAAAAAAACCAAATAAGCCATTTGATGACTTATTTGGTTATAAAGTTTTCGCTGTTTCAACTGAGTAGTAACAGTGAATATCAGATCTTGATGAACGATTAATCTTTTTCAAGCTTAATCACGTTGTAGCTTGGATAGCCTAGCTCAATTTTATAATCGTCGCGTCCACGTTCAGCCTTTATCTTAATTTTACGATCACCATTTTTGTATTTGACGTCTTTGACACGGTATCCCATGCTACGGACTTTACTAGCAGCTCGTTGCTCGACAACGGAGACATAGCTGTTTTTATCGTTCTTTTTGTCTTTGTGTTTTTTATGGCCTTTATTGTCCTTATGAGTATGCTCGTATAGGTCGTCATAGCCATTGTAGCCATTCGGTGCAGTCACACAGCCTGTGGTCACTGCCAATAAAGCTGCGACTATGCTGCCAGTCGCTACCGTTTTTAATGTTGAAAATGATAGGGTTTTCATAATGATCTCCTAATAATATATTGTTGCTCAATATGGGTAAGAGTTAAACGTACCGAGGTAATTAGCTAAAAATGCTAAAAGTAATTAATCTTTTGTGACTTTGATAACATCTAAATTTGGATAACTTAATAATATTTCGTACTTCTGTGAACCGCGTTTGGCCTCAATCTCAAAGACACCGCGCTTATTTTTTTCTTCAAGATCTATATCTTCGACACGATAACCCATAGCCCTTACTTTGTTGATAGCACGGCGTTTGATAGCTGGGTAACGTGATTCTCTTTTAATAGTGTCTTCGACATCGCCTTTTTTATAGCGCTGACCATTTTGATAATTATCTTTATGCTTGTTTTCTTTATAGCGGTCATTATTCTTTTGCGACTTATTATTGTCCCAGTTATCTGGCCATGCTTTTTTGCTTGAGCTGATGAGTCTTAGGGTAGGGTAAGTATATTTTAGCTCGTAGGCTTGGTTGTTCTTTTTAGCATAAGCCGTAAGAGCTCGATCACCACGGTAACTATCAGCTCTGATATCTATAACTTGATAGCCTTTGCGCCGCAAGTCTTGTCGAAGCTGCTGACTTACGCGATTAAAATTATTGTTTTGGCTATTATTATCACCACGATAGACAGGCTGATTGTCATATCCTGGACCTACAACCGCACAACCCACTGTCGTACCCAATAATGCAACGACAAGACCAGTAGATACAGTGGCCTTAATAGAGAAGGGTTTTATCGTTTTCATGAGGCAATATCCTATGATGGTATTAAGTAGGCGATATATGTTGGAAATATCTATATCTGCTATAACTATAAGATTTTAAAGGTATTCTGGCAAATTAAATTAGATCGTAATCAATAAGTATCTCTAGTGATTTATTTTTCGAAATATTTCCTTACATTATCTATAATAGAGTACAAAACTTTGCGCTAGGTGTCATTTGCGTTAATAAGTTGTAATAATTGTGGTAAGTAAAATATATTGTTGTAAGCATATGCTTACACGCAATGACGTTTACGCGACTTAACATACCAGTGAGAGTTAGGCATTATAGTCACACGGCATTAGGGAATGTGACTCAAGGATTGAGTTGACCGCATTAAGGATAATGATTCGATAACTAGCGTCAGGATGACAATAGCGATTGAAGTAAGGACACAGTCCCTTTGCTGATAGCAGCAAGTAATACTGAAGCTGTAGTGTAGTAAAAAGGGCAGGATGCCCAGTATCACAATATACTGAATATTTGTGCAAGGATGCATGAAAAGCAGTCGTGATAGGTAACATGGATAGTTAACAATAAAACCGCATAACAATTGATTGCTATGCGGTTTTATCGTGTCTGGAGAATGGTAATTTATTTCTCCAACAGCTTATCTGTACAGTATAAATCTGCCATAAAAAAACCGCATATATTTCTATGCGGTTTTTCGGTTTATTCAGTACAGTAGTTATGAACTAAATATATTAATATTTGTTTTCTACACGCCAGTCATCTACTTCACGCTCTGCGTCTTCTTTAGCATGACCATAGCGCTCTTGTACACGGCCTACTAGCTTGTCACGGCTACCTTCGATATGGGTAAGATCGTCGTCTGTTAGTTCAGCCCATTTTTGTTTAACTGAACCTTTCATTTGGTTCCATTCGCCTTTTAGAGTATGTTCGTTCATTGTATTATTCCTTTTATTGAACTTATTGTGTTTGATTTATTTATTAATCATTATTTTGATTCTTATTTCACGATATCGATTACTGATACTACTATTTAATTTTTATTCTAATTTGTATTGCACGAGGATAAATGATTGGTTTCAAATATCTTGTGAGACTAAATATAGGACTTTTCAATTCAGCTGTCTGTATATGCTATGTTTATAGTGTTACTTAATTATAGTGAGCGTTTACTAAGTGTTATATACAGGGCTGCTGTAGTAGTGCCACGTAAATTGCGTCTATTGTGCGTGATAATAATTTTTTCTATGAACTTGTTTTTTATATAAATATTAAGAAAATGTATTATTTATTCAAAAATACTTATGTAGATAAAAAAGCAGATACTCAAAAATAGAGTAGCTGCTTTTTTTATTGTCTTTAAAATTGATTGAAAACTATCTCGTTGGATATCTATTCAAGTAATGATGATAGCGTTTGGTGAGTTTTCTTATTCGTATACGATCAGAAATTAATGAGAAAATTGGCGAGGCAGTTGGTTTGGGATATTTTCCTTGCCCCATGCGCTGTAATTGTCGCTTGATGACGGCCATTGTAGCAACCGCACTCAAGGTTTTATCTTTCCAGCGTACCACAGGATTGTGAGCACTAAGTGTACTATCATTTTTCCAGTTATTCGGTAGAGACGGGTTCATGGCTAATGCGGTTCCCATACCAACCACATCAATCCCTTGCACCAGTACATCTTCTGCGACAGCCAATCGCCTAACGCCACCTGTCGTCATGATAGGCATGATAGCGACTTGAGCAATCTCCTTTGCGAAATCTAAAAAGTAAGCTTCTCGTTGCAACGTACGACCATCTGCTGTGCTGCCTTGCATGGCTGGGCTTTCATAGCTGCCGCCTGATAGCTCAACCAAATCTACCGCCAATTCATTCATCGCTGAAATAACCACTTTAGCATCATCTGCATCAAATCCTCCGCGCTGGAAATCGGCCGAGTTTATCTTCACAGCGACTGCAAAGGTAGGCGCAACTTGAGCACGAACGGCTTTGATTACTTCGATCAATAGTCGCATACGATTCTCAATTGAGCCGCCGTATTCATCTTTACGTTTATTGGTAAGCGGTGATAAAAATTGTGAAATTAGATAGCCGTGGGCTGCATGAATTTGCACACCATCGAAGCCAGCTTGTTCTGCTTTTAGAGCACTATCGGCGAATCGCTGTATCAGTTGCTCGATATCTTGTTGCGTCATCGCACACGGTTTGCCAAATAGATGAGAGTGCTTGCCCAAGTCGATCGCCACGTCAGAAGGTGATAGCACATCGCCGCCCATGGCAGCATATACTTGACGGCCAGGATGATTGAGCTGCATCCAAACCTGTGTATTGTTGTGCTTGGCAGCATTTACCCACGCTCTAAAAGGCGCTATCTCACTGTGTTTGTCCAATACGACACCGCCAGGCCCTGTCATAGCGCGGCCATCGACCATCACGTTTCCCGTGATTAACAGACCTGTCCCGCCTTCTGCCCAGTTTTTGTATAGACGGAGCAGAGTAGGGCCAGGGACTTGACCGACATCAGCCATGTTTTCTTCCATGGCAGCTTTCGCTAAGCGGTTGGGTAATGTAGCGCCACAAGGCAGCACTAAAGGGGAGAATACAGGTGATGTCATGATAGTGGCCTAGAAATGGTTGTTTTGTGAAGCATGAGTTCTACTATTGGTTTGGCTATAGACATATGGTTTAAATGACTATAACCTTATAGCTAAGATATTCGCTATCGGCAATTGACCATTATCATCACATTTTTTTGGCACAATAGCACCCAAGGTAAATTACTGGTGTGTCGATATAATTATCTATTGAATAGGAATACCTCTGCATTGAATGTATTAGCGCAAGATTTGACAGTCCCAGTAGAATCTAAACGTGAGCTAGCAAAAGCCAAGACTCGGCGTGCGTTATTAAAAAGTGCTTTGCGGTTGTATAGCTTGGAAGGTGCTCAGGGCATGAGCATGAATAAAGTTGCCAAAGGTGCAGGTATTGCACAGCCCAGTTTTTACAATCATTTTGAGAGTCTAGAGGCGCTACAAAATGAGCTGAGCGCCCAACTAAAAGACAATTATCTATCCCCGATGCGACTGGCATGGGTCAATATGCTCAAAGATTATGATGTGTTGAGTAAAGATCAGTTTAATCAGCAATGTCGACAATGCCTGATTATGATTTTTGATTCTGCATTTGAGAATATCGCATTGTTTCAACACTTACTCGAAGACCGTCCTAGATTTAGTGACAGTATAGAAAACCAGTCATCATTGAATAATGGACTGGGCAATCTGATTACCGAAATACAAGAAGAATGGACAGAGATATTTATTCAGGGATTGCAGTTATCCAATCGTTCTTGCGAGCGTAGTGCTGTCAATCTATGCGTCGATATGGCGGCGGCACAAGTACATGAGTTGATATTGGGCTGTCATCAACAGCGTTACTCAAGACAACAAGCGATTGCCACCTTGAGTATCAGCTTTGATGCACTGTTCGCCAATTTTTTGCACGGAAGCAATACTAGTCAGTAGTGATAATAAGCGAAAATTATCGTCATGAAATCTAGAACAAAAAACACAACAGGGAGAGTGACTATGGCCACAACTACGGCTGCACCAACGTTAGGCGAAACGCAAACGCATTTTAGAACTTGTACATTGTGCGAGGCAATGTGCGGCGTCGAAATAAAGCACGATGGCGAAAAAGTCTTGTCGATTAAAGGGGATAAAAAAGATCCTTTTTCGCAAGGCTATATTTGTCCGAAAGCCACTGCTTTGCAAGATTTGCATGAAGATCCTGACCGTTTGCGTCAGCCAGTAGAGAGAACGGCAGACGGTTGGAAATCTATTAGTTGGCCAGAAGCGTTAGATAAAGTTGCTGCAGGTATTCAATCCATACAGCAAAAGTATGGTCAAAATGCGTTGGGTGTTTATTTGGGTAATCCTAACGTACATAACATGGGCGGTATGTTGACCATCAAACAACTGCTTACCAGTTTAAAGACGCGCAGTCGTTTTTCTGCCACTTCTATCGACCAACTGCCACATCATATTATTAGCATGCATCTATTTGGTCACATGCTGCGCATTCCAGTTCCTGATGTCAATAACACACAATATATGCTTATCATCGGTGGTAATCCGCTGGCCTCCAACGGCAGTATCATGACTGCGCCCAATATGCGTCAAAAGCTAAAAGATATCAAAGCGCGCGATGGTAAGGTGGTAGTAGTAGATCCAAGACGTACCGAAACCGCCGACATCGCTAGCGAACACCACTTTATTCGTCCAGCGACGGACGTATTGCTGCTATTAGCTATGTTGAATGAAATCTATACGCAAGGCTATGCCAAGCTCGATACTAGAGTGGCGGCCTTGGCACCTGAGATCGATCGACTTGTTTTGTTTGCTGAACAATATACGCCTGAGTCAGTGGCAGACATCACGGGCATTACCGCAGCTGAAATCAAACGTATCGTTAAAGAGTTTTGTGAAGCGGAAAGCTCAGTTTGTTATGGCCGTATGGGCATCTCGGTGCAAGAGTTTGGTTTGCTCAGCCAATATTTATCTATGGTCATCAATATCGTCACGGGTCGTTTAGATGAAGTGGGTGGACTCATGTTCCCAAATCCTGCCGTAGATGTTGTGAACAGCTCAGGCCCAGGCTATTTAGGTAAACGTCATAGCCGCGTCAGCAACTTGCCAGATTTTAATGGTGAGTATCCAGTGGTTGCGATGGCAGATGAGATGTTAGTCGAAGGGGAAGGCCAGTTAAAGGGATTCGTTACGGTCGCTGGTAATCCGGTTCTGAGTACCCCAAATGGTGAAAAGTTGGATGAAGCACTATCTCAGTTAGAGTTTATGGTCTCGCTTGATTATTTTGTGACTGAGACCAGTCGCCATGCCAATATTATTCTGCCGCCTGTATCGCCATTAGAGCGCGACCATTATGACATCACCTTTAATGGCTTTGCCGTGCACAATGTCGCCAAATACTCGCCTGCTTTGTTTGATAAAACTGACGATACCAAGCATGACTGGGAGATTTATTTAGGATTAGCAGATCGCTTAGACAAAGATGCACCAGAAGCAACGCAAAAGGAACGTGCCGCGACAAAAGCCTTTGGTCCTAAGTTCTTGTTAGAGCAAGGCCTAAAGTATGGACCTCATAAGGAGGTGACATTTGAAGCATTAGTCGAAAATCCGCATGGTATCGATTTGGGTCCGTTGCATCGTATGTTGCCAGAGGCCATTAAACACGCTGATAAACAAATTCATCTTCATGTTGATTTTTATCAGTCAGATTTGGCACGTGTTAAAGAAATGGTGCAACAGTACAACAGTAATGAGATTTTGCTAATCGGTCGTCGTCATGTACGTAGCAACAACTCATGGTTGCACAATAGTCATCGATTGGTAAAAGGTAAATCTCGCTGTACATTGATGTTGCATCCGCAAACGGCAGCGCAACATGGCATTGTAGACGGTCAAGATGTCAGAGTAACCTCTCGAGTGAGTAGCGTGGTCATTGCAGCAGAAGTGACGGATGAGCTGATGCCAGGAGTGGTCAGTATTCCGCACGGCTTTGGTCACGGACGCAAAGGCGTTAAGCAAAAGATTGCGCAAGCGCATGCAGGGGTTAGCGTTAATGATTTGACTGATGAGACGTTGATTGATCAGTTGAGTGGTAATGCTGCCGTTAACGGTGTGCCTGTGCAATTAGAAGCATTGGATATGGGTGTTGATGGTTTATCGATTGCTACAGAGACTGTAGCAGAAGGCGCACTAGCATAAAATTAATGATAAGTTTGTAGAAATACAAAAAAGGCGTTCACGTAAAGTGAGCGCCTTTTTTTGCAATCTGAATACATCGCTGAGCCGATCAAACGCTCATGCCGATAAAATCAAAATCGACGTTGGGCGTTTCACCTTGGATTAGCAAACTAAGGGCCTTTGCAGAGCCGCAAGAGTGTGTCCATCCCAAGGTACCATGCCCTGTATTGAGCCATAAATTGTCAAAAGTCGCTGAAGCGTTATGACTACCATGTTTGACTTGACCGCAGTGTGCGCGACCAATCAAAGGTACGTTCGATGGGGTCATCGGGCGCAGTCCTGTCCAATATTGCACCGAGTTTGCGATAATGCCTTTCGGAAATAATTGCTGCACACGCCGAGTGATGGCTTCACAGCGGGTAGCATTTAAGTCTAGGTTATAGCCATTAAATTCTGCGGTTCCAGCAACACGTAATTTGTCACCCAGTCGTGAGGTAACCAGTTTAAATTCATCATCAATCAGACTGACAAAAGGCGCTAAGTGCGGCGCGCGTGGATTCACCGTATACGTAGCCGAATATCCCTTTGCTGGAAATATTGGTGCGTGTATCCCCAATGGTTTTAGTAGAGGTACGCTATAGCTGCCAAGCGCGACCACATGGCTATCAGCCATGAAGGTCTGCGCGTTTTCGCCTTTTGGACGGATAGTCATACTGTGTACATGCGGACGGGCAGAGTCAGCATCAGCATTGAGTGCTAAGATCTCGGTATCATATAAAAACTGTACACCAGCATCGATACAGCGCTGCGCTAAACGTTGGGTAAACAGGTGCGCATTGCCAGACTCGTCACGACTGGTATAGGTCGCTCCAGTGAGCTTATGCGCAATTGGGTAAAGCGCTGGTTCTAAGTTGACAGCATTATTGATATCAATCACATGGCGCTCACAGCCGAGCGCTTGCATGCGTTCAGTTGGTTCAATAGCCGCATCAAACTCTGCCTGATTGGTATAAAAGTGCATGATACCGCGTGTTTGCTGCTCGTAGTCGATACCAATACCCGCGCGCAGCTGTTGTAAGGTATCTCTTGAATATAGACCTAAGCGCACCATTTGCACGAGATTGGCATCGGCTCTATCGGCGCGGCACTCTTGCAAAAATTGCATGGCCCATTTGAGCTGCGCTTTATCCGCACGCAAACGATACAGTAGTGGTGCATCTTCCTTAAACAGCCACTTGAGCGCTTTCATCGGGGTCGTAGGATTGGCCCAAGGCGTGGCATGTGAGACAGATATTTGACCGCCATTGGCAAATGACGTCTGCATACCTGCTGCCGGTTCGCGCTCAATCACAGTCACATCATAGCCTGCCTGACGTAGATACCATGCGGTGGTCACGCCCACCACACCTGCTCCGAGTACCGCAATATGTGTCATAGGATTCTCTATGCTCATGTTAGTCATGACGGTAACTCTTTATTGAACTACCGTCACCTTTGCTGCGTCGTTTGCCTGATTCGATGTGCTTTTATTTTGGGCGTGCGACATCTACTTGTAGTGCAGTTGGCAAGTCCAATATGCTCAAATCGCTTTCTGCCAATTGTTCAGGACGTGCCACGACCAAAGCGGTAAAGCCATCGTCATTTTTCATCGCATTGACCACTTGGATTTTATCGATTTTGTCACCTGCGTTTGGTGTCTCACCGGTGCCTTGTACATAGTGCAAAAATGCTTTGGGTGCAGATTTAAAGTAGATGCGAGCGATGACTTCCTGACCTAAGTAGCAGCCTTTATCATAGTCCATGCCGCCGCGCTGATGTAAACGCAGCTCTTGCGGTTGAAACTCACCTTGAGTCGCGGCCACAATCCAATAATTACCAGTAGCTAGGCTGCATGCCATCCAAGCCTGCGTATCTTCGGCGGTATTATGGTCGTCTTTATGGCTAAAAGTTGGCTCATCTGCTAGCACGCAAGGATAAATCGCTGCTGGTGCACTGGTCTCGAATTTAGAAAACGCCCCGTACTTATTAAGATGCGCCTGCAAAGACTCAGCACAGTCGCTACTGATGACCACATCATAATGTTTTTCTGCTTGTTTTTTGATCCAGATACCGAACTCAATACGACCTTTTAGGTTACCGATAGCGGCAGCCTGATAGCTAAGCCCGAGCTTGGTAACGTCACAAGTTAATTGCCCTTGCAAGAATTTTTCGGCGTCCTCGCCTTGGATAGTTAACTGCGAAAACTGCGGTACAGCTGCTAGATTGGAAGACTGAGTCATTGTTATTATCCTTCTGGTGAGAGCTTTTATTAATAATATAGAGGGTAAATCGAAGTGATAAAAATTATATGGGCGCTTTTATCATTGACAGTATTTGTGCACATAAATCTAAATGAGGCTAAGAAGAGTACCACAAAAAACCCTGTCATAAAAAACGTCATCAATAAGCGATGAGTTAAGTGTTAAATTGGGCATAGAGTTTGATTTTCAAGCGTACAAATTGGTTAAAGATGGTGAGTTACGGTACAATATCAGCTCTACAATTAACCTAATGTACGATGGCTGCCGAGGAAATAATGAGCTTACCAAATTGCCCTAAATGTGATGCTGAATATACGTACGAAGATGGTGCGTTACTGGTATGTCCTATGTGTGCTCATGAATGGACGGCGGCTGAGACTGATGCAGCGCAAGCTGAAGACCAAGACGCAGTTATACGTGATGCTGTTGGCAATGAGCTACAGGACGGCGATGCCGTGACTGTAATCAAAGACTTAAAAGTCAAAGGCTCTTCAATCGTGATTAAGGTAGGAACGAAAGCGAAAAGTATTCGCCTGTTGCCAGATGCTACTGACGGTCATGATATCGACTGCAAACTTGATGGCTACGGACCAATGAAGCTTAAGTCTTCTGTGGTCAAAAAAGCTTAAATTGTAAAAACTTCTTGAAAGATTCAATAATAAACAAATATAAAATAGACGCTCAATCACAAAACATTGTCGTTATAAATGTCGCTATAAGTAGAGAATAATTATGAGTACTAAAAACGAACAGCTCTTTGCACAAGCACGTAAACATATCCCAGGTGGTGTTAACTCGCCAGTCCGCGCCTTTGCAGGAGTTGGTGGTACGCCAATCTTTATGCACCGTGCCAATGGTAGCAAAATTTATGACACCGAAGACAATGCTTATATCGATTATGTCGGTTCTTGGGGCCCAATGATTTTGGGTCATGCGCATCCAAAAGTCATCGATGCGGTGAAAAAAGCGGCTGATGATGGTCTAAGCTTTGGTACACCAACACCGTTTGAAACCACCGTTGCTGACAAGATTTGTGAAATCGTGCCTAGCGTTGAGATGGTTCGTATGACTAGCTCTGGTACAGAAGCGACCATGAGCGCGATCCGCTTAGCACGTGGTTATACTCAGCGTGACAAAATCGTGAAGTTTGAAGGCTGCTACCATGGACATTCAGACAGCCTGCTAGTAAAAGCAGGCTCTGGCATGCTAGATATTGGTGAGCCAACGTCAAAAGGTGTGCCAGCAGATTTTGCTAAGCATACTATTACGATTCCTTATAATGATCCGCAAGCGATTAAAGATTGTTTTGAGAAATGGGGTGAAGAGATTGCCTGCGTTATCTTAGAGCCTATCGCTGGCAACATGAACATGGTTATCCCGACACAAGAGTTTCATGATACGTTGCGTACAGAATGTACTGCCAATAGCGCAGTATTGATTTTTGATGAAGTCATGACAGGCTTTCGCGTTGGTCTTGGCGGCGCGCAAGCCCATTTTGGTATTGACCCAGACTTGACCTGTTTCGGTAAAATCATCGGTGCTGGCTTACCCGTTGGTGCTTTTGGTGGTAAAAAAGAAGTCATGTCTTGCATCGCGCCACTTGGCGGCGTCTATCAAGCTGGCACGTTATCAGGCAATCCACTAGCGATGCGCGCTGGTATCGCTATGTTTGAAGACTTAACGGCAGACGGTTTTTATGACGAATTAGCAGCGAAAGTTGATCACCTAGTAGACGGTTTCCAAGCAGCAGCTGACAAACATGGTATTCATCTACGTACCAATAAGCTTGGCGGCATGTTTGGCATGTTCTTTGTTAAAGACAGCGCAACTGAAACACCAGAGAATTTCGATGACGTGACAGAGTGCGATATGGACGTATTTAATACTTTCTTCCACGGTATGCTAGATCGTGGTATTTACTTGGCACCCTCAGCTTATGAAGCAGGCTTTATGTCTATCAAACATAGCGATGAAGACATTGATGCGTCAATCAAAGCAGCTGATGAGATATTTGCAGAAATGGCAAAAGCATAGTTTAGCCATGTAAGTTATTAGCTAACTAAAAAGTTAAAGTTTAAAAAACCAGCAAGGTCATCCCGTGATCTTTGCTGGTTTTTTTGTTTATCGATATCTTATTTATAATCATGTTGGGAATAATATAAAGTATTTTTGAAGATTGTTTGTATAGACATTAGCGTGACTGATGCTTATACAGTTCTTGCCTGCGCATCCGAAAAACAGACAATAAGTTATGATATTCTGAGGTAAACCCAGCCAATTAAGCAAGGATGCAAACGAATGAGTACCAGTACTTCTAGCAATACCGCGCCACTATGGCAAGCCACTTACGACCAATACGGCCTAGACAATCATTTGGATGTATTGGAAGGTAAGCACAACCTAATTGACTTACTGCAACCAAAGATCGAACAGCATAGTGAATTTCTAGCTTTTAGTATGGGTGCGGCGTCGCTCACTTTTAGGCAGCTAGATATTGCCAGTCGACGTTTTGCTACTTTTTTACAAGCGCAAGGTGTCGAGAAGGGTGATCGTATTGCGGTACAACTGCCAAATATACTGCAGTATGCCGTGGTACTGTTGGGTTGCCTACGTGCAGGTGTGGTATTGGTCAATGTTAATCCCATGTATACCCAATATGAATTGGCACATCAGCTCACTGATGCTCAAGCATGTGGTCTAATTGTGCTAGATGGTATGAGCACTGCTTATGAGCAATTAGATGACACAGTCAAAGCGCAGTTAAAATGGGTGGTCAGATGTTCCATTGATCCTAGCATTGCTGATAACGACATTGCCTTGCTCAGTCAGATTGGCTCAGAACAACCTGCGGACACAGATGAACAAACACATGCTTCCTCCGAATCATCAAATGAGTCATCACAGCACAACATAATGTTTGCCTATATTATGCAAGCCTATGATGCAAAAGCGTTTAAAGCCGTTACGATTGAACGTGAAGATTTGGCCCTACTGCAATATACAGGTGGTACGACTGGCAAGCCAAAAGGCGCTATGCTCACTCATTATAATGTCATGGCAAATGTCTGCCAGTGCTACGCGATGTTTGGTAAAACGATTGAAGCCAATCGTAGCGAGCAGATTAAAATACTTAATCCCTTACCGCTTTATCATATTTTTTCGTTTACGGTCTGCGGCTTGCTAGGTCTTTATGGCGGCTGGGAAGATATATTGGTCACTAATCCACGTGATATCGATGGTTTAGTGAATACCATTGAACAGCACGGACCTCATATTATCCCTTCAGTGAATACATTATTCATTGGCATGCTGCATCATCCAAAATTCGCTAGTCTAGATTTTAGTCGTTTAGCCTTATCTATCGGTGGCGGCACAGCGATTATTAAAGCGGTCTCTGATCAATGGCAGCAAGTGACAGGTATGATTATTAGCGAAGGCTATGGAATGTCTGAGACGGCGCCTGTTATTTCTTTCAATCCGTCTGGCATTACAGAGTTCAATGGCAGCGTTGGACTGCCGCTTGCTTTGACAGATATCCATATCATTGATGAGAATGGGAATACGTGCCCAACAGGTACAAAGGGTGAGGTCTGTATCAAAGGGCCTCAGGTCATGCGCGGTTATTGGCAGCGAGACAATGCAGATACTTTTACCCCAAATGGCTACTTTAGATCAGGTGATATTGGCGTTATGAATGATGAGGGGTTTTTGACACTCGTCGACCGTAAAAAGGACATGATATTGGTGTCAGGGTTTAACGTATATCCCAATGAAGTAGAGGCTTCATTGACTGAACATCCTAAGGTGCTAGAAGTCGCTGTAATCGGGGTAGCAGACGACTATAGCGGAGAAGTACCAAAAGCATTTGTGGTCAAAAAAGATGCGAATCTCACCGTAGAAGAGCTACAAGACTTTGCGAGCAAGCGTTTAACTGGTTATAAGCGTCCACAGTCCTATGAGTTTATCGATGAGCTACCTAAGACTGCTGTTGGCAAAATATTACGCAAATCCTTACGATAAAAAATGTGTCATTTCGCTTATGAAAACAAGATGACATCAACGAAGCTATCAATATAATTAAAAACTGGGCTGCTAAAAATAGTAGCCCAGTTTTTTTGTCATTTAATTTATATAATGACTAAACTTTATCGTGCTTTATCAAACTTACGATCTCTCAAGCTCAGATTGCCTCGTAGCACATCGCTATACATACGAAAGTCGCTAACAAAGCTTTTCAATGGAAACTTAAAAGAAGCGGGTTTGTTCTTTTCAAAGAAAAAGTGTCCAACCCATGCACAGGCATATCCGGCGGCAATGCCCTTTACCAAAGGTTTGGTTGAGCCAGTTTTGACAGACTTTGCCAGTCCTAATAAGCCAAAGCTACTACCTGCAAAATGTAGGCGACGACAGGCGATATTTTGATGCTCATCTAAATAAAAATCATAAAATGCCTGTTTGGGCGAGTTTTCAGTTTTTACCATGTCTTTTTTAGCGCTACTGATAGGGGTCTCAGTATTTTGGGTAGCGTCTTTTGTGGTGGTCTGATTCATGTGGCTAGCTTCCTTGCTGGTGAGGTTGATAATTACTAATTGCGGATGATTTTTAACCGATTAACTGGTGACTTTTGAAGTAAGTGATACGGATAAAAATTCTGTAAATAACGGTTTTTTATCATGATATTGATAGCTTTCAATGTAGCAAACCGATATGAGTAACACAAGCGCTAGATGCTGAGCCGATACCTGTCAGCTCATAGGGTGGTCTCCGATGTTCCCACTACATTTTTGCATCGCTTGCGAGTGTTTGGCATAAATGCTTTGGTGGTGTATCAAAAAGTATGCTGATTAAAATTCGAACAATTTTTGAAGCCTTTAAAGCCCTATAGAATCAGGGAACTTAGCATAGATTTCTTATTGACTTTTATCGCTAGCATACTTTTTGATACACCACCAATGCTTTAATGATAAAATTGCCCTGATTTTTGTGGTTATGACTTTTTTCTATACATGTGATTTTATAACTATATAGCACGTGATTTTGGTAAACTATCCACTCTCTACTAACACGGTGACGACTTGTCCTATGCCTATTGACTACCTTACGAATCCGCCAATTGGCGATGATGAAATGATGGCAGCCATCGATATTGGCTCCAACAGTTTCCATTTAGCTATTGCTCGTCTTGACCATGGGGAAGTGCGAAAAGTAGTCTCGATGTCTGAAAAGGTACAGCTCGCCGCCGGTCTGGACGAAAATAATATTCTAAGCGCAGCTGCTGAACAGCGTGGTCTTGATTGTTTAAGCCGCTTTGTGGCGCGCTTGGATTCAGTACCGCCAGAGCGTATACGTGTGGTGGCGACCAATGCGTTGCGTCAAGCCAAAAACGCCAACGACTTTATTTCCCGTGCTAATAAAATCCTGCCAAAACCTATTGAGATTATCGCGGGCCGCGAAGAGGCGCGATTGATTTATTTGGGCGTCTCGCATACCAACGAGAGTAGTGATAAACGCTTGGTTATGGATATTGGCGGCGGTTCGACAGAGTTTATTATTGGTCAAAATTTCGATCCATTACTGACTGAAAGCTTACAAATGGGCTGTGTTTCTTTTACCCAAAAATTCTTCGCTGACGGCCTGATTACTAAAGAAGCTTTTAATAGTGCGATTTCAGGTGCACGTAAAGAAGTCTTAGCGATTAATGGTCGCTATCAAAAGACAGGCTGGAGTAGCGTGGTTGGCTCAAGCGGTACAATCAAAGCGGTGCGTAATGTCCTAGTATCAAAAGGTTGGGCCGATGAGCAAGAACGCATTACCTATAAAGGTGTCAAAAAATTAGAGAAATTGCTGATTAAGATTGGCAATATTGATGATATCGAGTTAGAAGGTGTCAAAGACCATCGTAAAGCGGTATTCCCTGCTGGTGTGGCAGTGCTGCGTGCGGTGATGAAAGTGTTGGGCGTTGAGACCATTACCTACTCAGATGGTGCCTTGCGTGAAGGCGTGATGTACGACATGCTTGGCCGCTTTGCTAGCGAAGATGTGCGTGATCGCAGTGTGTTGGCGTTAATCAAGCGTTATTCAGGGGACAAAAAGCAAGCCAAACAAGTGGTAAAAACCAGCCGCCATTTATTTGAGCAAGTAAAAGACAAGCTTGCGCTGTCCAATGATGATTGCGACTTGCTCAGACGTGCTGCTTTCTTGCATGAGATAGGACTGGCAATCAGTCACAGTAGCTATCACAAGCATAGCGCGTATTTGCTTGAATACTCTGATATTCCAGGATTTTCGCAAGTCGATCAAAAACGCATGGCGCAGCTGATGCTGAACCATCGCCGCAAGCTCAAAGCCGATATGCTAGAGCAGACTTGTCAGATTGGTGGCGATCAGCTGGTTTATCTCTGTTTACTGTTACGCCTCGCCGTACTGGCACATCATAGCCGCAGTGATTATGCGCTACCAGAGCTAGAACTAAAGGTAGTCGCTGAAAACAGTTGGCAAATTACCTTGGCGGATAGCAGTGAACATTATGCTTTCTTGCTCGCAGATTTGCGTACTGAGATTGACCAGTTTGCTAAGTGGGGCGTACAGCTTAGTGTGATTGAAGCCCAAGAGGCCGAGACTCCAGAGGTTGAGCAGTTACCATTGTAAGTATTGAGTTAAAGATTAACGTAACAAAAGCGGCGTTGTCGATAATGTCATGCTATTTAAGATGTGCTACTATAGCTCCTATTGAGTTTACAACTGTACTTTCATTATCTGAACACGGATAACGATATTATTCTTAAACATAAATACATTAAGTATAATTATTAAAGGGAAGCGTCTATGAGCACTGTCTGGGATAGTGTGCAGCTTGCACGACACGCCAAGCGTCCATTATTTATGGACTATGTTAATCAGCTGTTTACCGAATTTGATGAGTTGCATGGCGACCGTGCTTTTGCCGATGACAAAGCCATACTTGGTGGTCTTGCGCGTTTTGACGGTCAGCCTGTGATGGTAATCGGTCAGCATCGTGGTCGCAGTACTCGCGAGCGTATTGCTCATAACTTCGGTATGGCCAATCCTGAAGGTTATCGCAAAGTGATTCGTTTGGTCAAAATGGCTGAGCGCTTTAATATCCCTGTGATGACCTTTGTCGATACCCAAGGCGCGTATCCTGGTATCGGTGCAGAAGAGCGCGGACAAGCACAAGCGATTGCAGAAAGCATCGCTGTGTTCTCTAGTCTGAAAGTGCCTGTGATTGTGACTATCATTGGTGAAGGTGGCTCAGGCGGAGCATTAGCGATTGGCGTTGGTGACAAAGTAAACATGCTACAAAACAGTATTTACTCAGTGATTTCGCCAGAAGGCTGTGCTTCTATCCTTTGGAAAACCGCTGAAAAAGCACAAGATGCTAGTGAAGCATTGAAATTAAATGCAATCAACCTTTACCAAATGGGTTTGATTGACGCTGTTATCGAAGAGGGCGAAGGCGCACATGTGCAGCCACAACCTGTAATGAATGCCTTAAAAGCATTGATTACTGAGCAGCTTGATGAGATTAAAGATTTAGATCCTGAAGAGCGTTGTGAGCTACGTTATGAAAAGCTAAAGTCTTTTAACTCAGAGGTAATGTTGCCTGCTTAATTGGTTGTTATGGCTCTATTATTGTTAAGTCGCTATTATTCAATAATAGGTTTTTCATATTAGAGTCTCAGTCTTAATGCTAAAATAAAAACGTGTCATTTAATGGCGCGTTTTTTTATGGCTGTTACTATATAAAGCACTTAACGCAATGTATTAATCAACGTAGGTGCTCACAAATCCGCACATTAATAAATATATTATCACTTAATGTCTAAGGCTGAATATGACCAGCAGCGCAATCATCTCACATCCTATTAAATCAATTGCCGATTTGCCAGTTGATAAGACACTAGCAACCGCATTAGTGAGCAGTATGTCTGAGTATAGTGATCAGTTGCATGGTCGTCGTCTTTGGCTAGCCTGTAGTGGTGGGCGTGATTCATTGGCACTTGCGGCGCTGTGTGTACAGCTCTATCGACAAGGTAAATTGCCATGTCTGCCGCAGCTGTTACATGTCGATCATGGCTTACAGTCGGATAGTCAGTACTGGGCCAAGCATGTTGCCAATTGGGCGCAAGCGCAGCAGATACCTTGTTGCATTTTACAGGCACAAGTGAACGGACATGATGAGCAAGCTGCGCGACAAGCACGCTATAATATTATGCGAGCTCATATCAACCAAGACGATGTATTGCTATTAGCGCATCATGCTGATGACCAAGCCGAAACGGTATTAATGCGACTAATCCAAGGCGCTGGAGTCAATGGCCTCTCAGGCATGCAGCCATGGCGAGTGCAAACGCAGGGCGCACAGCGTAATATCCTGTGGCGACCTTGGCTCACGATACGACGAGCCAATATTAGCGCCTACGCTAAGCGTCTACAACTGCCTTATATAGATGATCCTACCAATGACAGTGGCGACAACGTACGTAGTGGGCTACGCCGCGATATCATGCCAATACTGGCTACATACAACCCCAATGTCATTGACAATATTGCTCGCAGTGTGCAGCTATTAAGTGAGGCACAGGAAACAATCAATGCTCAAGCTATGCAGGATATGCAGCAGACAGAACATACAGACCTGCAATTTTCATCCGCACAGCGCGTACTAAATATCGATGCGTTGCAAAAGCTACCCATGTATCGTCAGCGGCAACTATTGCACTATTGGTTGGGTCAAGATGAGCCGTTACCACCTGCTAAGCAACTTGTCGATGATGTGTTAACTCTAAGCCAACGTGATGACCAAGATCATCAAACAGAACTGTTTTGGCAAGGTCGTAAAGCATCTTATACCATTCGGCGCTATCGTCAGCAGCTCTATCGTATGAGCAGCGAATGGCTGTCTTGGCTGAAGCTACCACTTAGCGAGCAGGTGCTGCCACTATCTAGCCTGAGTTTGTCTAAGAATAATTCAGCTGATAATAGCTTCGAATTAGTCACCTTGTGCAGCAGTAATGACTACATTTGGCAATTACGAGTGATGGGAGATGCGCTGTTAAGGTTATTAGAAAATAGTACGGACGGTGTAGCACAGCAGGCAACGTTAAAAATAGCGCCGCTAGATCGAAAGCAACGGCTAAAGACTGAGATGGCTGCGCGCCCACAAGCAGGCAAAAAACTGTATCAGACGATTGGGATTCCATTATGGCTACGAAAAAGCTTAATGGTAGTTAGTATTAATTTTATAAAAAAATCTGAAGATGGAAGTGATATACAAACTAATATTCCTTTATTACTAGCGTCGCCATTTGAGAGTTGGCTTTTGAGTTCTGAGCAGACGGATAAAGATACCGATAGCGATGCTAAAAGTAAGCAATTTGCTGAGTACATCAGAAGTGAGCTTAGTCTAAAATAGGAAGTGTCAAAAGTTTAATATCCGTTGGCTGACTCATTGATTTTTATCAGGTTGATGTCAGGTGTGACATTTTGAATTTATCAAACGGTAATAGTGGCAGTATGATAAACTGAGTGTCGTTTTACATATCAGTATGTTAAGTTGAATACCTTTGAATTTTGTGACTAGGAGACAAGTATGTCGGTATTAGATAATAAAAAAATCAGTTTTATTGGTGGCGGAAACATGGCACAAGCGCTCATTAGCGGGCTTGTGGGTTGCGGCATCAAACCAAATCTCATCACGGTCGCCGATCCTAGCAGCGATGCACGTGAGCAATTAGCCGCCAAAGGTCTAAATACTGTTGATCCAATGGCTGATCCAAAATCTGCTGTGATCGGTGCGGATATCGTGGTACTTGCAGTCAAACCACAAATGATGAAGGTGGTCGTTGGTGCTTTTGCAGATGTGCTAGATAATCAGTTGGTCATTTCAGTGGCGGCAGGCTTATCGACTGATCTTTTATCAAATATGCTAGGCGGCTATAGCAATATCGTCCGTGCAATGCCAAACACGCCTTCTATGATTCAGATGGGTGCGACTGGCCTCTACGGTACAGACAATATCTCAGCAGAACAGAAGCAGCTAGCAACGGCCGTTATGGAAGCCTCAGGTTTGGTCATGTGGGTCGATGACGAAGAGCATATGCATGCGGTCACAGCCGTATCAGGTTCAGCGCCAGCGTATATGTTTTACTTCATCGAATCGATGGTCGATGGGGCAGTTGCATTAGGGCTGGATAAAGAACAAGCCTCAGCGCTTGCTATGCAGACCATGTTAGGTGCTGCAAAAATGGCGATGAACAGTGATGATGCACCAGCTGAGCTACGCCGTAAAGTCACTTCACCGAACGGTACTACTCAAGCAGCGGTTGAGTCAATGCAAGCCAATGAGATTGGTCGTCAAATCAGCGAGGCCATGCAAGCTTGCTATGATCGTAGCCAAGCTTTAAGTGAAGAGATGAATAAGTAAACACTGACAAGGTGTGCTGTGAGTCACCACTGACGTCACACCTTATGTAATCATCAGCATCTGATAATGACATTTGTCATCCTAGAATCTGTTAATAATGTCACATTGAGTAGCACTTCATGAACAACATGTTATTTCAAATTTTTGATTTGGTCACCACATTCGCTATGATGCTGGTGTTTATTCGTTTTATGTTGCAGTTTGCAGGGATGGATGCGAGCAATCCGATGATTGCACCTGCTTATAAAGCGACGCATATCGTCGATGTATTCGGGCGTATTTTCCCGACTGTCGCGCAGGGTCGTATTAGCATTGCCGCTATCGTGCTGATGTTTTTGATTCGTCTAATCGACATCTCTGGAAAGGCCGCATTGACGCATAAAGGTATTGCGCCTGTACCGCTATTCTTTACGGGTACCACTAGCTTATTGTTAGACTTTTTACGCATGTGTCGCTATCTAGTGATTGGTTCTATCATCGTTAGCTGGATTGTGGTGTTTACCAGATCTGAGCATCCGATTATTGGCATTATCATTAATTTGGCTGAGCCTATTTTGGCCCCGTTTCGTCGTATTACGCCGAATTTAGGTATGCTAGACTTATCGCCAATGGTTGCTTTCTTAGCATTTTATTTGCTGGAGATATTCATCGGTGGCTTGGCTGCGAGTGTATTGCCAACGTTGGGTTAAACCTAATAGAATTACATCTGAAAACTGTCATAAAAAAGGCGTTCTATAAAAATATAGAGCGCCTTTTTACGTCTGCTACTTGGGTAAACTATAGCTTGTTAAATATGCTAAAAACGAACAAAGCGATTTGGTATGAGCTGAGCTTGAGTATCATAAGGATGCGGTGCATCAGCTGCCCGCAATGTCTGGGTAATCCAACTATCTGCCGCTTGTACTGCATCGATGAGAGCATCGCCCATTGCCAAGCGTCCAGCGATAAAGCTGGCGAGTGAACATCCTGAGCCATGGAACTCACCATCTAAGCGCGGTAAGGTGCTTTTATGCACCATTTCGCCCTGTATATATAAGTACTGCTCGATATCACCACTATCAAAATCATGTGAGGTTTTCACGAGTACCGCATGAGTGCCTTGAGCACATAGCTTCTTTGCCCCGACATGTAAGTCTTGCTCTCCGCTAAGCGCACGTAGCTCATGAGTATTTGGAGTGATTAAAGTGGCGTAGGGCAGCAATTGTCTAAAGGCGCTAACCAGTGTTTTCTCATCGCCCAAGCTACCACCGCTATTTGCGACTAGTACAGGGTCTAAGACAAATGGCGTATCATTATCGATAACTTGATCAGCAAATAGTTTGGTCAACATTGCGATATTATCAATGGTGCCGAGCATACCTGATTTGATAGCACTAACAGGTAAGTCATCAAGCACCGCAGTAGCTTGGGCTTTTACCAACGATGCCGCACAAGCCTCAAAGCCAAACACCTGTTGCGAGCTTTGGATAGTGACCGCCGTACAAGCGATGGCTGCATGTGCCCCTGACTGTCCAATGGCCTCGATATCCGCTTGTAATCCAGCACCGCCTGAAGGGTCCAATCCTGAAAAACACAGTACGACAGGTCGCATAACAGCTCCTTTTGAGATATTTTAAAGTAAGTGACAAATACTATAGCCACCTACTACTAAAAAATCTATCATAGTCTTATGCTTATGCTTATGCTTATGCTTATGCTTATGCTTATGCTTATGCTTATGGATGAGGTATAAGACGGTAGAGTGAGTAGACCTAATATTAGTAAGCAGTTTGGTCGTTATATTTAGCAATGATATGTCGCAATTTTCCTTATAAAAATGCAATATAAGTACTTATATCTATAATTTTGATAAAAGCCGCATTAAATCTGTAGACAACGCTTGCAATTCGTTTTGGCTTTGTTATAATACTCGCCCACGACATGAGACGTATTGTTAGCATCAATACTATGTTTATAGATTTTTTATAAATGTCTTGAATCGTTAGGTGAAGTGGGTGAGTGGCTGAAACCAGTTCCCTGCTAAGGAACCATACGTGTAAGCGTATCGAGGGTTCGAATCCCTCCTTCACCGCCATTTATTCAGTTGTTATTAGAGTAATAACGCAATATACTGCGTTAAACATTTTAATAATTAATTCAAAAAATAATTTGTTCTAATTAAAAAAAATGTTGACACAAGCGATATTATCTATATAATGACCAACCTAATTTACTGCAAAAGATATTATCTTCGCAGTGGATAAAGTGCAAAATACGCGCCTGTAGCTCAGTTGGATAGAGCACTTGGCTACGAACTAAGGGGTCGGGAGTTCGAATCTCTCCAGGCGCACCATTTGCATAATAGCTTAATTTAAGCTGATAAAACATTAAAATAATCGCCTGTCTTATGACAATTGGCGGTTTTTTTATGTCTGTAGCTTTTACCCTTCTACTTATTTATTCTACGATCATCTCCTGTGTATAACATGATTGGATAGCCAACTAATAATATTAAAGAGCCATCTATGATATCGGACAGTCATTTAGGATAATGTACGATAGCCCCACCATTTACGGTACAATAGCGTTACTATTCACTGCTTGCTATGAGCTTGTACCATGTCAAAAAGTCCATCTAAACGTCTGTCAAAAACGACTCGTAAATCAAAGCCTCAATCGAGTGCGCCTGTACAGCAAGATCCTAACGAAGAGCCAACCATCGCTAAGCCCATGATTCGTGTCGTGGCGATTCTCTATGATGGTATGCTGATTTTGGCGCTGTTATTTTTGGTAGGAACGATACTAACCGTCGTTGGTACGCTGTTGACTATGGAAACGGGTACTGAATCCTCACAAGCTCAGTCACTGCCGCTCTGGTATCAGAACGCCATTATGACGCCATCATTTGTACTGACGCTCGTGGCGTTCTACGGGATATTCTGGCGCCGTGGTGGTCAGACATTAGGTATGCAGACGTGGCGATTAAAAACGATTAATGATGCAGGTCAATGGTTAACGTGGGGTCAGTCGTTTAAGCGTATTTTGGCCGCTTGTTTGATGCCGCTGATTTTCGGCATTATTGGCAGTCTTATTGATGGATCACGCGCCGCCTTATTGGCCAGCGCGTTTCTTGGTTTGGTATTCAACTATGTGTTCTGCCTGTTCAACCCTCGCGGTCTGGCAGTACAAGACATGCTGTCCAACACCATCACCCTAAAAATGCCAAAAGTAACACATGAAGGGTTATGGCGCGGTTTTAAAAATCGTAAGAAGAAACTGTAGTCTGATTTTATTAACGTAATAACTCTTATCGACGTAATAATGTAGTTGTACTAATGATCAATTAATTCAGCTTAAACAGTTACATACTAACGCTTTGAATCAGCCATGCGGTGTAGCCCATAAAGAACAGTACCAATGTGGCACCTGACGTACGACCGAATTGTCGCTTTGTTTTAAAGGCAAACACGCATAGTGTCACTAGCAATATCGTCAAGACTCCCATTGCCATCACATCACGCGACAGAATCACTGGATCAGCAGCGATAGGAGCAATGACCGTTGCCAAGCCGACAACTGCCAAAGTATTGAAGATATTAGAGCCGATGATATTGCCGAGCGCCATATCATGTTCGCCTTTACGGGCAGCTGACAAGCTCGATACCAGCTCAGGTAATGAGGTCCCAACTGCGACAATCGTTAGGCCAATGATGAGCTCACTGAGCCCCCATAGTGTTGCTAACTCGACAGCACCCCAAACGATAGCACGTGAGCTAGCTACGAGCATCAGCATACCGATAATTAAACTCACAAGACCACGCGTTACGCTTGGTTCTAGCTTTTCTAAGCTCTCTGAGTTATTTAAGTGCTCTAAGTTATTTGAGTGCGCTGAGTCAGCATTAGCCACGACCATATCGTCTTCGTGCTCATGATAGCCTTCGCGTATACTCATTATGATCTGTAGTCCTAAAACGGCGACCAACAAAATCAACAATACGATACCATCAACTTGGCTCAATGTCCCATCACGTAGCTGCCAAGCGGCGATGACAGTAATTAGCAGCAGTAAGGGCAAGTCGCGCTTTACGATGCCTCTACGGATGATAATAGGGCTAATCAATACGGTTGCACCGAGTACCAATGCGATGTTGATGATATTTGAGCCATAAGCGTTACCTAGAGCCAGCTCAGGGCTGCCTTCTATCGCTGCTAGTACTGATACCACCATCTCAGGCGCTGACGTGCCTATACCCAATATTAAGACACCAATTAAGAAGCTAGGCACACTAAATTTCTTTGCTAGTGCTGTCGCCCCATCAATAAAGACATCGGCACTCCAAACTAAAATTGCTAACCCAATCAGTATTGCAAGCGCGGCCAACCACATCGGTATGTTTCCTTGTATATGATGAAAAATGTGAATTTGATAAATAAAAGTGGCATAAAAAAAGCCGAATCTTGATTTAGATTCAGCTTTCCCTTTAGCATCGAGATTTTTAGTAATAATAGCAGCTAATTCAAAGATGTAACTTTGTTTTTATCTTAAATTTACCAAAACCTCACCATCCTGTCATATTAAGCAACTTGTACAGGAATGATATTTGCAGTGTCTTTTACTGTGTTGTCTTCGTTGCAATAGACCAGTTTTGGCTGATACGTTGACGCTTCAACTTCATCAAAATGCGCGTAAGCACAAATGATAACGATATCGCCCAAATCTGCCATATGAGCCGCAGCACCATTTAATGAGATAATACCAGAGCCCGCCTCAGCACGGATAGCATAGGTGCGAAAGCGCTTACCGTTGGTCACGTTATAGATATCAATAGATTCATTTTCGCGTAGACCAGCAAGATCTAATAGATCACCGTCGATACCACAAGAGCCTTCATAGTGAAGCTCGGCGTGGGTAACACGGGCACGGTGTAATTTGCATTTAAGCATATTAAGTAGCATAGGTTAGTTCCTTGGCGTAACTGATATTAATTAACTAAATCAAAAGGTTAATGGGGATAAAACTGCCAAAATAAAAGGTCATTATCATTGAATGATTATATTATTCTGGTAATTTAAAGCCATTAATTTGTGAACGTGCTTTTTCGACATCACCATCTAACAATAATGGGAGCGCCTCAAAAGCAGCTGTCAGCGCGCTATCAATCGCAATCTGCTCATCAGGAGATGCTTTAGAGAGAACGTGTCCACTAACTTTAGACTTGTGACCAGGATGGCCGATACCCACACGCAGGCGATGAAAATCATTGCCAATATGCGGCGTGATATCGCGTAGGCCGTTGTGACCACCATGTCCACCGTCTGTTTTGAGTTTGATACTACCAGCTGGAATATCGAGCTCATCATGAGCAATCAACAATTCATCATTTTTGATGCCATAGAAATTTACCATAGGCACCACTGACTGACCAGATTTATTCATAAACGTCAGCGGCATAAGTAAACGCACATCAGATCCATGAATCTGCCCACGCCCTGTCACTCCATGAAATTTCTTATCAGGGGAGAGCGTGATATTAAACTGCTGAGCCAAATGATGGACAAACCAAAATCCTGCATTATGACGCGTAAACATATACTGCTGACCAGGATTACCAAGACCGACAATAAGCTTTATGGCCATAAAAACACCCTGCTTGAATTTGATAAATAGGGGTAAGGATTGAAGTACTGATAGACAGTTTATTTTCAAACCTTACTTACAAAAACAGCAGGAGATTTTAATCACCTGCTGTCTTATTGACTAAACGAATGTATCACTAACCAGCACAAAATAATGCACTAGTTAGAAATAGTATATTACTCGCTGTCTTTGTTTTCGTCAGTACCGTCGTTTTGCTCAGTTGCTGGTACTTCATCAGCATCAACGTCAGCATCAGCATCAACTTCTTCTACTGTTGGTGGCTGCATGTTAACGATAGTACGGTCATGACCGTCTTCTAGCTCAAGCTCATGGATAACAACGCCTTCAGGAAGTTTGATGTCTGATAGACGGAACAAATCACCGATTTCCATGCCAGACACATCTACTTCTAGGTATTCAGGAAGTTGTGATGGTAAGCAGATAACTTCGATATCAGATACTAGAGTAGATAGTACACCAGCAGCAGCAGTACCAGGCGCATCTTCACGACCAGTGAAATGAACAGGAACGTTCATGTGAATTTTCTGACCTTTTACAATGCGCTGGAAATCAGCATGCATTGGGAAGCCTTTAGCTGGATGGCGCTGCAAGTCTTTGATAACTGCTTGATGCTCTTCACCGTCAACGTTGATAGTCAAGATGTGTGAGAAAAACGCTTCGAATTCTAGTGATTTTACTAGTTCGTTAAGCTTGATAGAGATAGCTGTTGGCTCTTCGTTACCACCATAGATGATAGCAGGAACTAGGTTCTGCTTACGTAGGCGGCGGCTCGCACCTTTACCTTGTAGTTCAGCAGCACGATCAACGGCGTTTAGTTCAAAATGATTAATGCTCATGGATATAATCCTATAAAAAAAATGATGAAGTGTCTGGTCATAAAAAAGTGGATTTGCGACCAATCCACTAATACGTGATGATAGCTAATATTATGGTTACGAATAAACCTCGTAATGTCTAAGCTTAGCCATTTGCTTATAGCAGCGCTCGCTACGATAATTACCATAACGATGGTTGCTGTTAAGCATGATCAGCACTTTTGATAGTGCCAGCCTAATAAAAACAACGAAAAGGTCAGCACAGGCGCGCATTATACGTGATTCTGTAGCAATAATAAAGACCTACGTAAAACGCCTACACAAAACAAAGCGCCAAGTAAGGATACTTGACGCTCTGTTTTTTAACTATTCAAGATGTCTTATGACAGTCATTGCTATTCAAAATTAACGCAATGGCTGTTTTAAAAATAACTGTATCAAATTAAGCGTCAAACATCGCGCTAATAGATTCTTCGTTATTGATACGGCGTAAGCTTTCAGCCAGCATCGGTGCAATACTTACCTGACGGATTTTGCTACAGGCTTTGGCTTCAGCGGATAGTGGAATTGTATCGGTCACAACCACTTCATCCAATGCAGATTCGCTGATGTTTTTCAGTGCGTTACCTGATAGGACAGGGTGCGTGATGTAAGCCAAGACGCGACGTGCACCATTTTCTTTCAATGCTTCGGCAGCTTTACACAATGTACCTGCAGTATCGACCATATCATCAACGATAACGCAATCACGGTCACGAACATCACCGATGATGTGCATTACTTGTGACTCATTGGCACGAGCACGGCGCTTATCAATAATTGCCATGTCGGTATCGCCTAACTGCTTGGCCATCGCACGTGCACGAACCACGCCGCCTACGTCAGGTGAAACAACCATGATATTGTCATAGTCTTGCTTTTGTAGGTCGTTTAGCAATACAGGTGTACCGTAGATGTTGTCTACAGGGATATCAAAGAAACCCTGAATCTGATCTGAGTGCAAATCAACAGTCATTACGCGATCGATACTGACGATGTTTAGCATGTCAGCGACCACTTTAGCCGAGATAGGTACACGAGCTGAGCGTGGACGGCGATCCTGACGAGCATAACCAAAATATGGCATGACAGCTGTGATACGACCAGCACTAGAGCGACGCAAAGCGTCAGCCATCATCATGATTTCCATCAAGTTGTCGTTGGTCGGTGCACAAGTAGGCTGCATAATAAACACATCTTTACCACGTACGTGTTCTTTGATTTCCACGGCAATTTCGCCATCAGAAAAACGCGTGATGTCAGCTTTACCAAGAGGTATGTGAAGATGATCGGCTACGGTTTTTGCTAATTCTGGGTGGGCATTACCCGTAAAAATCGCCAAATAAGGCATGACAGAAGTCCTATTGATTGACTCAAGCAGCGACCGCTAAGCAGTGTCAAACTGCTCAAATTAAGAAAAGAGTGGTGAAGGTGTTGAAGTATACTATTACAGTAAAAAATGGCAGGGGTAGCTGGACTCGAACCAACGGATGTCAGGATCAAAACCTGATGCCTTACCAACTTGGCTATACCCCTGTAATGTCTAGGCTATGAACAACCGATATATAATAGCGACTAAGTAGTCGTTCTTAATATGGTGTCATGACCTGTCAGTTATCTAAAAAACGGATAAACCGTTTAAAACATAACTTTTCCCTAGCGGTGTCCATTGCGAACTATACCGAAACTGGGATAACGTTGTCAATGACAATAGCATAAGAGGTCATTTATAAACCGCTTATACTATTGTATGTCTAACGCTTCGTACTAAAAAATGGCAGGGGTAGCTGGACTCGAACCAACGGATGTCAGGATCAAAACCTGATGCCTTACCAACTTGGCTATACCCCTATTGTGGCGACCTATTATAAGTAAATTTTCAGATTTTGCAAGTCATTTGCGGCTTTTTCTGCTATTTATTCATTATAGGTTACTGCTGGCGCTATTTTAGCAAATTAAAATAGGCAATCCTACCGTTGTCATTATTTAGATGATAAAAAATCTAAAGGTTGTATGTGCTATTTTAAGTTTCCAGCGATATATGCCGCACAAGGCGCATCTGCAATCCACTTCGCCAACAGTTTTTCATTAGTAGCCACACTCGCATCTAAAGGCAAAAACACGGCACTACCAGAACCAGTCATTCGTGCTGTGCCGAGTGCTTGCGCTTCTAACCCCTGCAAATAATTCAATGCATCTGTAACAGCAGGCGCGAGGCTCATGACGACTGGGGTAAAGACATTATGATAAGGCGTAGTGAGCGTTTGTAGATAGTCAGCGTATTGGTTTTGGATAGTTGCAACCGATAGGGGCGCGATATCTCGCTGTAGTTTTGGATGAGCGAAAAGTGTGGCAGTATTTACATGAGCGTTAGGCGTCAGTACTAAATATTGCTGGTCAGGCAACTCAATCGTAGTCAGTTCTTCACCAATACCCATCGCAATAGCGTCTTGGCCAAATATAAATATAGGTACATCTGCACCTACAGTCACGCCAATCTTTATAAGCTCATCACAAGTAAAATTAAGCTGCCAAATCTCATTGAGCAACAGCATAGTCGTTGCTGCATTAGATGAGCCGCCACCCAATCCTGCACCCATTGGCAAGTGCTTATCTAAAGCGATATGCACTTTTGCTAATTGCTCAGGTAAAGTGTTTGACTGTATGGCAAATGCTAGCAATGCGCGTGCCGCTTTGAAAATTAAATTGTCTTCTATACTAGTAGTGATAGCCTCTGCGCCATCTAGTATCAGTAGCTGATGACAGAATTGATTAGCACTTAATTCACTAGCTATAGTAGAAATCACGGCATCATCGCTGACCGAAAAATGCAAGTAATCGCCCCAGTCAAGCAGGCGAAATACCGTTTGCAAATTATGATAGCCGTCGGCACGTTTACCAGTGATATGCAAAAACAGATTGAGTTTTGCAGGTGATAAACGAGTAATCATAGAAACAGATGATACGGCTATATTTTCAGTCATATTTTTTTATCATACGGTGCAATTATAAACAGCTATCTTAATTAGCAATGATGGTTTTTAGCAGGCTTTCTGTTGTTAATGAAGGATGGATTAATGGTTAATCGTCATTACAACTTTGTTGCCTTGTGGTTGTACGGCACTAATTTTACTAGGTAGCTTATCCGTACCTTTATAAGTAAAGCTGGCTGTCCACTCACCATTGACTGAGCTAACTAAACGGTTCTGATCATCCAGTTGTGGCGCACTGTCTGAAGGTGCTGGGCGACCAGAAATCCAGTAAGGCATTTGTGAAATTGGTGCTTGCCAACCAGTGGCCTTCTTTAGCAAGGTTTCAGGATCGTCAGCGGTCAATGACCCTGTCTTTTCGCTAACTAGAGTAGCGGTCTGACCATTGTATTCGATGTTGGTTTTACCAATACCGAGTGCGCCAATCAGCTCAATGGCAAATCGGTCATTTTGCTGACCCCATGCATAAAATGCACTACCACCTTGGGTACCGGTCGAGTCATTCGCAGGCGTCGTTACCCCAATTTTACCAGTGATATTAAAGCTCTCTAGCTTTTTTGGTTGATCAGCGTTTTGACCTTGTACAGTGGTCGTTGGTTGGTTGGTCGCGTTGGTTGTTTTTAATGATTGGCAACCAGAGGTAATGACCAGCGCTGCAGTTATAGCAGTAAACAGAGCCAATTTATTTGGTTTATAAGAAGTGATTGATGCTGACATAATAGTTTCTCAAAATGGAAAGATGAACAAAGATATTAGCTTAAGCGTTATTTGTTGCTCGGTTATGCACGGCTGTTAGCTTCTTATAACGACCTTGTAATTTATACATGCTTCGTTATTTATAAAAACCTTATCAACTATCATATCTCTGTGACTACAAAGCTCGAATAACATATCCAAAATCATCACTATTAATACAGCTGTATGCGGTCATTAATATTATGCTGTCCGAATGAGAAGCGCTGCTGCAAATCTGCGAGTAATGCCACAACTTTGTCATTGTTACCTAAGCCTTGGTAGGCGCGCAACAACAGCGCACCTGAGCGCAAGGTCGGTAGCACATCATAGGGGGTCTGTAGGTAGTCGATGACCTGCTGATAGTTTTCTTTGGCCAATGCATTACTCGCCAAGACATTTAGGGCTTGCAGATGTAGGTCGTTATCATAACGTGGGTCATCATAGCGAATCTGAATAATTGCGGTAGCTAGCGCCAGACCTTGCTCTGAGCTGCGCTCATTTGCTAGTAGCAACTGTGCATAGCTCAACTGATAGGATAAGTTACTAGGATCTAAAGCCTGCAAATGGTTGAGCAGGGCGCGCTTAACGACATAGTCTTCTTTATCATCTAACAGCTGAGCCCGTGCAAAGAGTAGCATCTCATTATCAGGGTATTTACGAGCGGCACGGGTCAGTAGACGCAGTGCTTCATCCGACTCGTTTTGTTGCCACAAGATATCGGCCTGCATGACAAAAGTGTCAGGCGCGAATACCGTGAAGTCTTTGCGCAGCTTCTCTAAAGTCGCGATTGCCCCATCGACGTCGTTATCGAGTAATTCAAACGCCACTACTTTTCTACGTGCTTCTAATACCAAATCCTCTTGCATGACGCCATTGAGATAGTATTTGGCTTGATCGAACAACTGCTGACGCTCAGCACTGATACCCAGATAATAATAGGCTTGGTCAAGATAAGCTGGACTCTTAGCAAGCATATTGAGTAGCTCATCGGCGCTAGCGTACTCTTCAATATCCAAGCTCACTAAAGCTGCGAGTAGAGTAATCTCAGAATCATCACTGAAACGGCTATGCGCCTCAAGCAGTAACTTCCAAGCTTGTTCGCTTTGCTTTAAATCTAATAAATAACGAATCTCATATAAATATAAGCTTTTGCTATCAGGATTGCGTAGACGAGCTTGACTGACATAATTAATGACAGTCTCTGCGGTCACGATTTTGCGCAATATATCCGCTTTTAACGTAATAAAGGGCACGTAGTCTGGCTGACGCTCTAGCGCTCGATTGATATGAACGATAGCCACTTCAGGTTCGTTAAACTGATAGAGTAAGCCCGCTTTTAACACTGACAATGAGGCATTTTGCTCACTATCTAGCGGCTGCAACGCGGCAAGAAGCTCACGTTTGTCATCATCATTATTTGGATAAATACCTATGAGAATTTCGCTTAAATCTGCACGTGGGTCATAGCGCAAGATACGGTTTAAAGTCTCGCCTGCTAATATATAGTCGTGGGCACGTAAGGCCAAATGCGCGACATAAAACCATGCAGGCACATGGTCAGGATTTTGGTCCTGCCATGTCTTGGCAAACTGTAATGAGTCTTCAACCCTTTCATTACGCAAAGAAAGGCTAAGCGCTCTCTCAAATACCGCTGTGGCATCTTCTTTAAAAGACTGTTGCTTATAAATAGCAACTGCACGTCGTTTGTCATCGCGATCAGCAGCAAACTCGGCATCCAGTAGAGCATACAAGCTTGGTTCACTAAGCTCAGGCTGCCATAGGCTGGCTGGTGCTAGACCATTAATGTTTTTTACGTTTTCTATGGTGAGCGTATCTTCATTATAAGGTGTATCAATCGGAGCACTACTATCATTTACTTTATTGCCATTTGGCTTATTGGCAGTTACCTTATTGGCAGCTGCCTTATTATCGGTAGCAACGGATACTTTAGGAATTTTTGTTTCTAGCAATACATCGGGATGACTAGCATGAACAGGGGCTCCCAAACACAGGCACACAGCTAGAGACAACGCTAGCTTATATCGTTGACACAGGCGCTCAATAGCGACATGCAATAAAGCACGGAAGCTAGAGTGTTCGCTATAGGGATGTGGTGACCGAAGTAATGACCCAAAAAAAATCATAGATAGCCGTATTCGCCCATGGTTTACCTACACAGATAAGGCAAGTTTGTTTTAATCATTTTAAGTTATATATTGGAAATATGTACCCATGACAAACATTATAAGAGTAGACCGATGAGATAAACAATAGCATCCGTGTTACTCATATAGTGGCATGTCTGACCGTATGAATATGCTACTAGTAGCGAGTACTTTGCCAAAGAACAACACTGAAGATGATTAAATATAGATAGGTCTGTCGAACTGAATATTATAGAAATATAACAAGTTAAGATAGAGTAAGCGAATGATTTAACATTATATTATTGATCAGAAGTCAAAACCCAGCTATTGATTTTATAAATCGTATGAGTAGTTGATTTGTTACATTTGCGACCAGATACAGAGATATGGTTATCATAGATGGGTGAGTGTTAATTAAAGCCCGCAATAATGATATAATAGGCGGTTTTTAGGGTCTTCCTTTTTAGCGCTGTCGTCAAAAACTGTCTTTTAAAAATAATAAGATAGCGTAAGGGGCAACTGAGCGTCATGTTTATGGTCTATCGATAATGAGATTAGTGGTCATTGGGGTCAATCACAAAACTGCACCAGTCGCTCTGCGAGAGCGCTTGGCGCTTGTGGGTGACGATGTAAATGTCGCACTCAAACAAATAGAAGCCTTTACTGATGGTAGCGTGATCGTCTCCACTTGTAACCGCACCGAAATCTATGCGCTAGTGCCACAATCGCCAACGTCGCAGCACGCTAATAGCCAATTATCTGACTCACAATCATCCGATATACAGGATGTCAAAGCCGCAGGGCAGTTATCTAATAATGCTTTTAGTAGTAGCATGAATATCTCGTCTGCTGCGATTAGTGCGCATATTACCAAAATCAAAACGTGGCTGGCTGACTTCAAGCAATTGCCACTCGTTGATATTGATCCTTATCTCTATGTACATCGTGATACCCATGCATTGACTCATTGGTTAAGAGTAGCGGCTGGTCTCGATTCTATGATACTGGGCGAGCCGCAGATTCTCGGGCAAATCAAAAACTCTGTGCATCTGGCTCAAGACCAAAAAGTACTCAGCAATCAGCTCGGTTGGATCATCGATCAAGTATTCGCTGCTGCCAAACGAGTGCGTAATGAGACGCAGGTTGGCGCACAGGCCGTATCGCTTAGCTTTGCCGCAGCTAAACTGGTCACTCAGATATTTGATGATTTACCTAGTCGTACTTTACTGGTCGTTGCGGCAGGTGAGATGAATCGCTTAGTTGCCACTCATATCGCAGGGTTAGGGGTCGGACGAGTCATTATCTGTAACCGTAATCCCGAACGTGCCGAAGCATTAGCGGCTGAGCTACGTGGCCCTAATCGCCGCGTAGACGTTAGACCCTTACAAGAGTTACCGCAAGTATTGGCGGAAGCCGATATCGTTAGTAGTTGTAGTGGCAGTATGGATTTGTTGATTGATAAGACAATGACCATACAAGCGCTAAAACGTCGCCGTTATCAGCCAATGCTTATGATAGATCTGGCCGTACCGCGCGATATCGATTCGACCATTAGCCGTATTGATGATGTTTATCTGTACTCTGTCGATGACTTGCAGCATGTGATTGCAGGTAATATCGAGCAGCGTCGCCAAGCCGCAGTGGATGCTGAACTGTTAGTGAGTCAATTGGTGGTTGAAATAGATCGCCGCTTTCAGGTTCGCCAAGTTGGTAAAGATATTCAGCAATACCGCGCGTGTACTCAAGGTCAGGTGGATAAGCTGCTGCATGAATCTATTGCTAAGCTGCAACAGGACGATGTTAGTCCAGAAGATATCATCACTGAGCTATCGCGACGTTTGACTCAAACATTGACCCATGCACCATCGAAACTGATGCGCAAAGCCGCACGTGAAGGCGATAGTGAGTTGCTAGACTTCGTAGTGTCAGGACTACAAGATGCTCATCGAGGGCATTGATGCTTTCATCGTGGCTTTATAAATCAAAACTTATCAATCAATCAATACCTACCAATAAATGCTCGATAGCGCAAGTCATATCGTTGCCTGAGCGTATCGTTGTCAACCTTCAGTATCAGTGCTAATATCAAGCTCTCATGGATGGCTTAGGTCAAGATATGTGCTGGTGTTTGCTCGTAATATGACTACAAATATATTAACTTCACGTTAGTAGACCTCATTAGTGTCCGTTGTTTTTTGTTTGTTTAAAAATAATGCATCTCTAGACAGCGCAAGATCTCACCATCAAAAATAATAGTACTTGATTATAGTGCTATCTAATCCATGTCGCATATTATCTAACCATACACTAGGAGTGTTCAATGCCTGCATTACGTCAAGATATCGATCCAAACGGCTTATTAGAGTATTCAGTGGTTTACACCGATCGTGCGCTGAACCATATGTCAAAAGCCTTTCAGCAAGTGATGAATGACCTATCTAGTGATCTAAAATCTGTGTATAACGCGGACGCCATGGTGATCGTTCCTGGTTCTGGTACTTATGGTATGGAAGCAGTCGCTCGTCAGTTGGCAAATGATGAAGACTGCCTAATCATTCGTAATGGTTGGTTCAGCTATCGTTGGACGCAAATCTTAGAAAAAGGCAAAATCGCCAAGTCATCTACAGTCCTCACGGCCAATCGTGCCGATAATAGTGAGTCGCCAAAGCCGTTTGCTCCAGTCGATATCGACGTTGCTGTAGCCAAAATCAAAGAAGAAAAGCCAGCAGTGGTATTTGCGCCGCATGTCGAAACCTCATCGGGCATCATCTTATCAGATGACTATATCAAAGCGTTGAGTGAGGCTGTGCATAGCGTTGGCGGATTGTTAGTCATTGATTGCATCGCCTCAGGTTGCGTATGGCTAGATATGAAATCATTGGGTATCGATGTACTGATTAGCGCACCGCAAAAAGGCTGGAGCAGTACACCGGGCGCTGGTTTGGTCATGCTAAGCGATGCTGCTGTCAAAAAAGTAGACAGTACTGAGTCTGATAGCTTTAGTATCGACCTAAAGCAGTGGCTAAACATCATGCGTGCCTACGAGAATGGCGGTCATGCTTACCATGCAACGATGCCGACAGACAGCTTACGTCAGTTCCGTGATGCCATTAATGAAGCTAAAGCAATCGGTTTTGATAAATTGTGTGACGCGCAGTGGATACTTGGCAAACGTATCCGCGAAGTACTAGAAGCCAAGGGCGTTGAGAGCGTCGCTGCTGAAGGTTTTAAAGCACCTGGTGTGGTCGTCTCTTATACCGAGCGTGATGACATGCATAAAGGTAGCGCGTTCGCTGAAATCGGGGTACAAATCGCGGCTGGCGTACCATTGAAAGTGGGCGAGCCTGATAACTTCAAAACTTTCCGTTTGGGTCTATTTGGCTTGGATAAATTGACTGATATCGATGGTACAGTAGCGCGTTTTGAAACGGCACTTGATAAGGTGCTGAGCCAGTAAAAATCGCCATTAAACGAGCTAATAAAGACAGTAATATGATAGCTTATTAAGTTTTTTCACCGCCTTTTTTAAAGCCTTTACAGTACAGTCTTTACAGTTATAAAAAATACTGAACCATTAGTGTCATGCTAGGTTCAGTATTTTTTTACCTTTTTATTATATTTTATAATATAATGTATTTTTATAAATTAATACTCAAGTACGTATTTAATAAACTTAATTAGGTAGTCCGTTATGAGCATACAAATAGACTGGCAAGCATTTACGCCGACCTCCTTAGTTGGGGGTCTAATGCTAGGCGTAGCGACGGTTATCTTACTGCTAGGTATCGGTCGTATAGCAGGTATCAGTGGTATTTTTTCAAGCCTACTAAAACCCAAGCGTGTAGAGATGTGGCAGGTGCTGTTTATACTGGGTTTGGTCATCTCACCACTGCTATATCAGTTGGCAAGACCACTACCTGAGGTAGCTATCAGTACTTCCGTGCCATTATTGATTGGTGCAGGGTTATTGGTCGGCTTCGGCACGCGTTTAGGTTCAGGATGCACCAGTGGGCATGGTATCTGCGGTAATGCACGGCTGTCTCCACGGTCATTGGCAGCGACCGTTACCTTTATGCTGTTTGGAATTGTGACCGTCTATATCGGTCGTCACGTACTAGGCCTGCTATAGCGAACTCATGGCAGATTGCCAGATGAAGGTTGATAGCTGGGCTAACGCGCGAACGATATATGATGGTTAATAAAAGATAATAATAGCGAGATATGACGATGCTAAAAAATATAATCGGATTGTTAGCAGGACTGCTGTTTGGACTCGGACTACTGGTTTCAGGTATGACCGATCCTGTAAAGGTACAAGGGTTTTTGGACGTATTTGGTGCATGGGATATATCCCTTGCACTGGTGATGGGCGGTGGCTTGATCGTCGCTTTCTTCGGTGTGCGATTAGCAAAGCGTCAACAGAGCAGCTGGATTGGCACACCAATTGATATGCCAAGCAAAACTATCATTAATAAAAAATTGCTTATCGGTGCGATGTTGTTCGGTATCGGCTGGGGGCTAGTTGGTATTTGCCCAGGACCAGGAATTGTGTTGCTCGGTACTGGTCAATGGCAAGCCTATGTTTTTATTCCTGCGATGATTATAGGGATGTTGGCTTATCAATGGCTTGAGCCTAAGCTTGGGTAATATCGTTAATTTTCCATAAATATGGTCAGAGAACTACTAAGCGGCTACGGCGTTATCCTCCCTAGACGTACTATTTGTACAATCTGCAGTCGGCTGCCCTTGTATCCGTTTTAGCCTTCTTTGACTATAGGCGAGCGCTCAAAAAAGGTCAGTTATATGTAGCTGACCTTTTTGATGGATGTTAATTGATGATATGACTTAATAGATTGCCGTTTTATTTCGCACTGGCAGTTACTTTTGGCGTTTCGTGTGCCAATGATTTTGCCGCTTGGCGTAGCTCAAATTTTTGTACTTTACCGGTACTGGTCTTCGGTATTTCTGCAAAGACTATGTATTTTGGCACTTTAAAACCTGCTAGGTGCTGACTACAATGCTCCATCACCGTATCACGTTGCAGCGTGCTACCGGCGTGAATCTCGATAAAGGCGACAGGTACTTCGCCCCATTTATCATGTGGCGCGGCGACGACAGCACAGCTTTCAATAGCAGGTAGTTTATACAAGACGTTTTCTATCTCGATACTAGAGATATTCTCACCGCCTGAGATGATGATATCTTTCAGTCTGTCCATGATTTTGATATAGCCATCAGGGTATTTAACACCCAGATCACCCGTGCGGAACCAGCCATCAGTGAATGCTTCTTCGGTAGCCTTGCGGCTTTTTAGATAGCCTTTCATCACCATATTGCCACGTAGCGCCAGCTCGCCCATCTCTTCGCCATCAGCGGCGACTGGCTCGGTAGTACCTTGCTTAAATACTTCAAACCCTGCCATCAAGTGAGAAGTCATACCTTGGCGTGATTTTTTTTGGGCACGGGTGGCCACATCAAGCTCATTCCATTCTTCCTGCTCCGCACAAACCGTCACTGGCCCATATACTTCAGTGAGACCGTAGACGTGCGAGATATGAAAGCCCATTGCTTCCATCGCGGCCAGCATGGTTTCAGACGGCGGTGCACCAGCGACCCAGCCTTTGACCGTATGGGTGATAGCGTCTTTATACTCAGGTTTGCCGCCAGCAATCATATTGTGCACGACTGGCGCAGAGCAGTAGTGGCTAACTTGATACTTGGCAATCAGCTTCAATATCAAATCAGCATCAATTTTTCGCAAGCATACATTGACCCCAGCACGCTCGGCGATGGTCCACGGAAAGCACCAACCGTTGCAGTGAAACAGCGGCAGCGTCCACAGATACATCGGGTGTTTGGGCATGTCCCAATCTAAAATATTAGAGATAGCATTGAGAGTTGCGCCGCGATGATGATAAACCACGCCTTTGGGCTTGCCTGTCGTCCCAGAGGTATAGTTCAGCGCAATGGCATCCCATTCATCTTTCGGCATCTCCCAATTATCCAAGCTGTCTGAACTGGCTACTAATGCTTCATAGCTCATGTGCCCAAAGCGCTCGACATCGACAGCCTTGTCCGTTGAGTGAATGACGATTAAGTCTGGAAAAGTCTCATCGATAATCTCAGCATGCTCAGCAAATTCGCTATCTAAAATTAAAACCTTCGCTTCGGAATGCTGCAAACAAAAGGTAAGCGCATTGATATCGAGTCGGGTGTTCAAAGTACAGAGGACACCGCCTGACATCGGGACACCAAAGGCGCATTCGACCATCGCAGGCGTGTTCGGCAGCATTACGGCTACGGTGTCGTTTTTATCGATACCTAATTTGCGCAGGCCGTCAGCCAGTTGACGACAGCGAGTATAGGTCTGTTGCCACGTCTGAGTAAGGTTGTTGTGTTCTAGGTCGTCATAAATGATGGCAGTCTTATTAGGATAAACTTGAGCGCTGCGAATGATAAAATCAATAGGGGTAAGTGGTTGATGGTTGGCGGCATTTTTGCCAAGGCCTGTATGGAAATCTGTCATGATGATAGTCCTTTATCGTATTTCTATAATGCGTCAGTACATTAACGTCAGTATATTATTTAGTACAGTAATCTAGCATAGAAACTATAGGTATAAGTCGATATTTATCGATTTATATCTTAGTCTAATCTCTCAATGATATTAAGCTAACGGTATATAATCTACCTCAAAAGTTGGCTGGGTTTTGTGGTGTTTGCTTAACCATATGCCACAGTACCGCCTGATACACCGTCCCGCTCGTTATAGCAATTAATATAGTGCTCACTCATCAGTCGCTTGTCTGCATAGCTGACAATAATAGCGGTGTGTTACGATATCGATGATGCTAAACCCCTTAGCTCCACTAATTCTAAAAAGCCGTTTTTAAAAAGTAGCCTCATAAACTATTCATAAGGAAAATGATATGTCTGCCAGCCATAGTGCCAATACGATCCAAACCGCTAGCACCAATGAACACTATCCGCATTTATTTGAGCCGCTAGATTTGGGCTTTACTACGCTAAAAAACCGTATGGTTATGGGCTCAATGCATACTGGGCTTGAAGACCGTTTTTATAATTATGGCAAGCTGGCGGCGTATTTTGCAGAACGTGCCAAGGGCGGCGTGGCAATGATGATCACTGGCGGTATCTCGCCCAATCGCGAAGGCTGGTTGTTGCCTGCTGGCGGAACGATGAATACCAAAGCTGACGTTATCAATCACCAGCGCGTAACCCGTGCTGTGCATAAGCACGACAGCAAAATCATCATGCAAATATTGCACAGTGGCCGCTATGGCTATCATCCTTTTGCCGTATCCTCTAGCCCCATCAAGTCACCAATTTCACCATTTAAACCGCGTAAGATGAGCATCAAAAACATCGAGCAAACGGTAAAAGACTATGCTCGTTCAGCCAAACTTGCCAAGCAAGCAGGCTATGATGGTGTCGAAATCATGGGTTCTGAGGGTTATCTGCTCAACCAGTTTTTATCAAGCCATGTGAATAAGCGTAAAGACATTTATGGTGGTGATATTCATGGTCGTATGAAGTTCGCTGTCGACGTGGTCAAAGCGGTACGTGAGGCGACTGGCGAAGACTTTATTATTCTATTCCGTTTATCGGTGATTGACTTGGTCAAAGACGGTAACGTCATGGATGAAGTCATTACCGTGGCCAAAGCGCTAGAAGAAGCGGGCGTGACCATCATGAACACGGGTATCGGCTGGCATGAAGCGCGTGTCCCGACTATCGTCACTAGCGTACCACGAGCCGCTTTCGTTGATTTCACTGCTGAAATCAAAAAGCACATTAGCATCCCGATGATGGCGGCCAACCGTATCAATATGCCAGACACAGCAGAAGAAATCATCGCTGCGGGTCAGGCCGATATGATTCAAATGGCACGCCCATTCTTAGCGGATGCACACTGGGTCAATAAAGCCAAAAACGGTCAGACAGATCGCATCAATACCTGTATCGCCTGTAACCAAGCGTGCCTCGACCATACCTTTGAAAATAAACGCTCGACTTGTCTCGTCAATCCGCAGGCGTGCTATGAGACTGAACTGGTCTATAAGAAAACCAAAAAACCGAAAAAAGTCGCCGTCATCGGTGGCGGTGTTGCTGGTATGTCAGCCGCTCATGTGGCAGCCTTACGTGGTCATGACGTAACTCTGTTTGAAGCAAAAGACGTGCTTGGCGGACAGTTTAACTACGCCAAAGTCATCCCTGGTAAAGAAGAGTTCTTTGAGACTATTCGCTACTATATTAATGAGCTTGAGCACCTGGGTGTTGAGATTAAACTGAACACCAAAGTCGATAAAGACATGCTTGAAAAAGCCAAGTTCCATCATGTCATCGTGGCAACGGGTGTCGTACCGAGAAGTCTAGAAGGTAAGCTCGAAGGTGCTGAGTTGCCACAAGTCATGAGCTATGCTGAGCTGCTGTCTGGCGAAAAAGCAGTGGGCAATACCGTAGCGGTCATCGGTGCTGGTGGTATTGGCTTTGATGTAAGTGAATATCTGACAGCCAATCATGGTAAGTCACTGGATGAGATCGGCCCTGAGGGACTAAAAGATCCAAGCTATCGTCCTGAACCGCAGTCTATCAGCGAATGGCGCGAAGAGTGGGGTGTGACCAATGATACCGACTATCAAAGTGATGGTGGTCTGGTCAGACCACATGCGATCAAACCGATTCGCCAAGTGTATTTGATGCAGCGTAGCAAAGGCCGTCTGGGTAGTGGTCTGAACAAAACCTCAGGCTGGGTACATCGTGCGCATATCAAGTCTCACGGCGTGATCCAAGTCGCTGGTGTGCAATATGACAAAATCACCAACGAAGGTATCTGGGTGACTAACCCACAAGGTCAAAGCCAGCTACTCCGTGTCGATAGTGTCGTTGTCTGTGCCGGTCAAGAATCAGTCGTTGAGCTGATGCCAAACGTGGGTGATGCACCAGACGCACAATATCACCTAATTGGCGGTGCTAAGCTAGCAGCTGAACTAGATGCTAAACGTGCGATTCGTGATGGGGCTGAAGTCGCCGCTCAGATCTAAACTCTTTAGCATGAATGTTAAATAATGGACGGCGAGGGATATCTCTTGCCGTCTTTTTTTATTTAGAATGAAAGTTTGACTTATTAAATTGGATATTCAGTTCAGCTTATGTTTATTTTGAGAGAATAGAGTGATTTTGTTCACTTATTCACGCTCTAATATAATACCGTCAAAATATCCTCGCATACCACAATGCAGTCTTCTATATTGATCATCCATATCTCTTAATAATAATTGAGTTTGGCCTTTATAAGTTGCTGGATATAAACGCAGCTCAACAGTTTTATTTGGCTGATCATCGTTGATGACCCAATGATTCTGTGACCATACGGCCTTACTCTCTCCTAAATCACAAGTATGAGCATTGGTAAAAATCAAAACGCCCTCGATAATAGAAAGGTAAGGTTTATTAGCGACACTATGAATCGATACCGTGTTTTTCGCCTCTCCTGTATCCTCCCAGCGTTGAGTACCTGAATTGTATATTGAGATTTGAGAGGTTTGAGAAAACTTACCAAAGGCACTTTTTCTCGGTAAATCAGAAGGACTTAACTCATCTGAAAAATTCCAAGCCACACCGTAACTGCTTTGCTCTTCGATATATTCTTTATATTCACGTATCAGACATTCTTCACTTTTACAGGTATTACGCTGAAACGTAAGCCATGTGCGTTGATTAGCAATGAACCTATCTTTAAAAGCTTTGCTGTCTTCATAGTCAGGAGCAGCGCCAAGACTGATTTTATATTTCTTCGCCATTGCGTCATCAAGCTTAGAAAGCTCAGGACTATCACAGACGGTTTTTTCTACCCAGCTAGCAGCTTTGTTGCAGTCAAAACTTGCTGCATTTGCATAAATGGAGAGTAGGCAAGTGCCTAAAATACCGATTGTAGTGATGCATAACTTTTTCATATTACCCTCATTTTTTAGAGCTTGATTGTATTTTAAGAAAGCTACCACTGTGATATATGTGTCATCATCACTTTCTACAAAAAACGAATCAGTCCATCCATCCTAGCCCAACTAGCCAGCCTCATTCATCTACCAACTGCCAATATTCTCCATCGAAATCCAAGGCTCAATAGGCTCTAGGTCTTCGCCACTTTGTAGCAGCTCAATTGAGATATTATTAGGGTCTTTAATAAAAGCCATATGGCCATCTCTAGGCGGTCTTAATATCTTGACCCCTGCCTGTATAAAGGTGTCGCACTGTGCGTATATGTTGTCGACTCTAAAGGCAAAGTGCCCAAAATTATCGCCATTGGTATACTCTTTTTCATCCCAGTTGTGTGTCACCTCAATCTCTGGCGCACCCTCATGCGTTGCTAAAAAATATAAGCTGAATCTGCCTGATTCAGAGTCTCTCTTTCTTAGCAGTTGTAAGCCCATAAGGTCACAATAGAAAAATAACGTTTCTTCTAGTTTGTTGGTTCTAATCATTGCATGTAAGTACTTCATGAAAATACCTTAATATTGATTATTCATAAAAAATGGAGTAATGGCAGGGTGCTTTTTATGCATCATTAATATACAAAATCTAAGATGGCGTACGTGTGATATCAATACCATTAACTATATACAGCGCATTTGTGTCAGTAATTTTTTATCAAGCAGTGTAAGCGGCGCACTCTGCAATACTTGTTATATTAAATCTGACGTCGCAAAATCTAACCTTCCATCTCGCCAACTAACCACTGCTCAAAATCATCCATCTGTGCTGCCAATTCAGGTTGCGCTTTTGCTAGGTCATCGAGTTTATTTTTAATCTCAGGCTTATTATATTTAACGCCAGTCAATGTATTCTTAAGCAGGTCGATAAGCTCAACATTTAGCGCATCAGAGAAGATGACAACTTCGGTAATCATTGCCTGCTTCACATCCATATGCACATCCATCATACCCCAATCAAAGCGTGTCTCGATATGATGAGTAAACTCAGGCGTTTTACCAAAGCGCCAATCCCAGTCTGCCATCTGCTGATAGTAAGCGTTTAGCGTGGGCTGCTTAGCAAGGCTGGCCTCATCTAATTGCTCAACCTGTGCAGTCTCTCCATGATATTCACAGAACGCTTCGATAATCGCATCAGACAAGGTTTCGTGATTGATAGTCTCATTAAAATCTACCAAGTTTGCCACGCGAGCACGCACAGATTTGATGCCTTTTGCTTTCAGCTTTAGCGGATGCGGGTTCAGATAGTCGCCAAGCTTTTGCATATTGGCATTGACCAGCAATGTGCCATGATGAAAGCTGCGATCTGCGGCATGTCTAAATGCGCTGCCCGATATTTTGCGGTCGCCGACCTGCATATCGTTGCGACCAGACAGCGTGGCATCTATACCGAGTTTCTGAAGCGCATTGATGATGACGGTGAAGTTTGCTTCTTGATCGTAAGCATCACTGGGCGATAAAAAAGTAAAATTGGTATTACCCAAATCGTGAAACACGGCGCCGCCGCCGCTCTGACGCCGTGCTAAAAATACATCGTCTGCTTCCATCTTATCGGTTTTGCACTCTACCCATGGATTTTGTGAACGTCCAATAACCACGGTCTCAGAGTTGCGCCATAAGAAAAGCGTGTGCGAGTCGGGATTGAGCGTATTAAATATCCAATCCTCGGTGGCAAGATTAAACCACGGATTGGTCACCGCAGACTTTAAGATGCGCAGTTTCATGTATTTGACTCTTTAATAAACGGGGTTATTGAGCAGGTTTTATAAATAGGTAGCATCATTCTTACCGATGCAGGGTTGTAATTCAATGGCTGTCTAACAGGGAGGTTGATTTTATCAGTGGCTTTGACAGTGGTGAAGACGTTGAGTATATAGAAAAACGGTGAAAAAATTTCATAGAAGAGAGTGCTAAGGTTGATGCTTCAGTTTTAGCGGGCGGTAATAAAAGCCAAGCAAAACGCTCAGCTTTATTACAGTTTAAAACAATAAATTTTGAGAATACTTTGTTCTATTTAGCACAAATCTCCCACTGCGATTTTGTACTAAGATAACATTGCATAACTGCTTTACCAGACTGCGCATAGGCATCACTGACGATACGCTGATTGGTTGGCAGACGATATCTGATGATCGCGGGCTCGTCATTGACGGTCGTCGTCCATCCAGTCACTTCATTACGGTCATTATAGTTTGCACTGGTAGAGGTTGCCATTTTGCCAAATCCTGGCAGGTTGTAGGAGACCTGTCTAAAACTATAACTCATCGCTGCACCCTCAGCGCCCTCATACTGACAGTTTAACTTCTTTTGCAGTTTATCTTGTTTATAAATATAGCAAGTGGTCTCATCTGAGAACTGACCAACCCCGCAAAAACCTGCCGTTGCAACTGACATCATACCGATAAATAACGCTATCCTTTTCATAATCATTCCTCAATAACTTATAAGTCCTACTAATGACGTTTGTCCTCTATTTTTTGTATTGCCAAATACTAACCAATACCTTGTAGATAGTAGGAAATTAGTAAACAAATATCAACTAAAATATTTTAAGTAAAACTTGAATTGATTTATCAGAGCTACTTTTATCATTAGTATTATTAAGAGTAGCTGTTATAGGGTAGTGCTATAAGAAGGGTTTACTATGACCGAGAATCTGTTTTTATAGATATTGAACTGATCGTTTATTTAAGGATGACTTTGGAGTTCTTTAGTATATGAATAGAAAGGCGCTGGGATAGGCTAAAGTATAAAAAATATAGGATCAGCGCTGCTTGCTATATGCTGCTTGCTATATGCTGCTTAATGAAAAGGATTTGTCCAGATTTATAAATTATCAAAAGGTGAAAACCTTAAAACTGTGCTAGGAAAATTAATAAGTGGATAAAAACTCACTATAAATTTTATAAAAAATTACCCATCAAACAATTAAAAAGTTATCATCATGAGTTTTTAATCACATGATAATTTTTACAACGCATCAGATGCTTATGACCGACACGAGTTGGCAAACGCAGTCTAAGCGCTTAATAGGATTACCCAATGACCAACCGTGACCTCATCATCTTTGTGACGCTCTCTTTTATGTGGTCACTATCTTTCGTCTTTTATCGTATTGGTGTCCCTGAGTTTGGCTCATTGGCATTCGCCAGTTTGCGTGTGATATTCGCCGGATTGGTCATGTTGGTCTTTGTATTGCTCAACAAGAAAAACAGAGTAGGCATCAAGGAGCATTGGAAAATGCTGGCGCTCGTTGGCTTGTTTTCGGCAGCGCTACCTTTTGTGTTGTTCTCATTTTCCGCGCAGTCAGTGAACGCAGGCGTGCTAGCCGTGCTAAATGCTTCTGTACCGATGATGAGTGGTTTTATCGCTAGAGTCTTCTTTAAGGATAGGCTATCGAAAAAACAAGCACTTGGTTTGGTGATCGGGGTGATTGGGGTAATCATACTGATGAGCGAAAGCTTATTTGGTGGCGGTGAGCCAGGCAAAGGATTGGTCGAAGGTCTATTGCCGATGGGCTACGCGCTATTAGCTTGTGTAGGTTATGCGCTTGGGGCCAACATCACTAAAAACTATCTGTACGAAGTATCGCCAGTCGCTATCACCGCAGGCTCGCTCATTATCGGTAGTATCATTATGCTGCCTGTAGCCTTTAATGAGTTCCCTTATGGTAAAGATATCAGCATAAAGGCATGGGTTTCGGTGATCTGTATTGGTGTGTTTTCAACCGCCATTGCCCTTATTTTTATGAATCAGTTGATTAAAAATATTGGGCCAACGCGTGCCACGAGTATCACGTTAGTCATTCCAATTTTTGCGATTATTTTGGGCTATCTATTGCTTGGCGAGGCGCTAAATATACAAGCCATCATTGGTTCGATTGTGATATTGATCGGCACGTATTTGTCACTAGAGCTGTCAATTAAGAAAATGCTAAAGCCGAAAGACAAGACTCAGACGAACAGTATTTAAGGCTTAGTAAACAGTCTTCGTAGTAAACGAGTACGAAGATTTGTATAGGTGAATATTGTTGTATCTGTTTGTAAATATTGCTTGGAATAATGAAATCTGTTCCCTATAAAGGTAGGCGCTAAACGTAGATTTACTAATGATATTATAAGTTTTTCTAAACAGCATGCGATAATAATTAGTATGATTGATGGTTGCTATAACTAAAGATCATAGATAGCAACAATAACCAATAGGACAGATTATGGCACACGATATTTTATTTGAGCCTGTAAAAATGGGTACACAAACGCTAAAAAACCGCATTATGATGGCCCCACTGACACGTCTGCGTGCCGTTGAGCCAGGCGATGTCCCTATCACATGGGCAGCAGAGTACTACTCGCAGCGTGCAGGGGCGGGCCTTGTCATCACTGAAGCGACGCAAGTATCGTTTCAAGCAAAAGGCTATGCAGGCGCACCAGGGCTACATACTCAAGATCAAGTCACTGCATGGAAAGCCATCGTTGACAATGTCCACGCCAAAGGTGGCAAGATCGTCGTCCAGCTATGGCACACAGGACTTGTCTCACATGAAAGCGTACAACCTGAACGCCGTGCGCCAATTTCAGCCTCAGATGTCGATGTAGGTATCCGTACCTCATTGCGTGATAGTGACAACCAAGCCATTCGCGCGGATGCCACGCCGCCGCGCCCAGCCAGTCTTGATGAGATTCAGCAAGTGGTTACTGACTTTGCGCATGCAACCAAGTGCGCGCAGGAAGCGGGGTTTGATGGTATTGAGATTCATGGCGCGCATGGTTATTTGCTGCATCAGTTTTGGGCCGAGCATACCAATCAGCGTGACGATGAATACGGTGGCAGCCGCGAAAACCGCGCGCGTCTGACCTTGGACGTGATTGATGCATGTGTGGATGCTTGGGATGCAGATCATATTGGTATTCGTATCTCGCCACTGGGCACATTCAACAATGTTGAGGGAGGCTACGAAGAAGACGATAACATTTGGCTGATTGAGCAAATCAATAAGCGTGGTCTAATGTATTTGCATCTGTCAGAGCCAGACTGGGCAGGTGGTACGCCGTATAGCGATGAGTTCCGTCAGCGTGTCCGTGATGCGTTCGATCAGACCATCATCGCGGCGGGTGGCTACGATGCGGACAAAGCTGAGAAGAACATCAAAGCAGGCTATATCGATGCGGTAGCATTCGGTCGTGATTATATTGCCAACCCTGATCTCGCTGAACGTATTCAAGAGGGCGCACCGCTCAACGAGCAGCATCCAGAGAGCTTCTATGGTGGCAGCACGGTTGGCTACACTGATTATCCGTTTATGAATGAAGTGTAAGCAATTATCCATCCGTCAGTATCACTGAATAGGCAGACAAACGCGTTATAAAAAAGCCCTTTGACTATCGATAGTTAGAGGGCTTTTTTTTACGCATTTATTTTGATTAATATCCAAAATTGCCTGTTTGATAATCACGGAAGGTTTGACGCAGTTCTTCTTGGGTGTTCATGACAAAAGGACCATGACCTGCGATAGGTTCACCGATTGGCTCACCGCTTAGCAGTAGCAATTTGATAGGTGTGTCTTCATCGGTAGTTGCAGGGTAGGTCAATTCGATAGTATCAGTAGCAGGTAATGATGAATGTTCAGATTGAGTGCCTACATGATTTCGAATAGGCGCTGAAAATTCAATTAGGCTGCCTGCGCTGACGGCTGTACCGTTGACCAATATTTGACCTTCTTGTACCAGGAGTAGGGTATTGTGCGTTTTCGGTACTTGTAGCGAGGTTGTACCTGCTGTATGTAGCTCAATATCCCAGAGATTGATCTGGGTAAATGTCGTTGCTGCTCCCGCTATCCCATGCCAGTCACCGGCAATAATGGCAGCTTGGCCAATGACAGTTTGCTCGTCGCCATTGTCTATCAGATCAACGATAGGCATATCAGCACGTTTGATAGATTGGTATTTTGGGTCGGTCAGTTTATGGGCGCTTGGCAAGTTGACCCATAACTGCACCATACTAAATATACCACCACGCTGACCGAATGCTTCAGAGTGGAACTCTTCGTGCAGAATGCCGCGACCAGCAGTCATCCACTGTACATCACCTTCTAAAATATCACCGCGCCCACCTGTTGAGTCTGCATGGCTAATCTCACCTGAATAAGCGATGGTTACGGTCTCAAAACCTTTGTGTGGGTGCAGTCCAACACCATGTGGTTGCAGCTTATAATCAGGATTGGGTGAAAAAGTCGTAGGCTTACCGTAGTCAAATAATAAAAAAGGATCAGTATGGCTATAATTAAGGTCTGGATTATCATCTAGATGACTGATCAGAGTTTTTACAAAAAAGCCGTCACCTACCCAGTGCGACTCTTTTTCACCGTGAATGTGTTTAATTGAACGCATGGGTCACCTCATTAGTCTAATTAGAATTACTATCAATAGAAAAGATATTGTTAAGTAATACTACTATGAATATAAGAGTAGATTGTATGAGTTTTTATTACTATTTCATTCCTATTGCTGTCGGCAGCGATTAAGCAAACGTTAAAAACTTATAAGTGTCCATGATTAGACGATCTCACCACTCACAAAACCACTGGCCCATGCCCACTGAAAATTATAACCACCAAGCCAGCCGGTCACATCAAGCACTTCACCGATAAAGTACAAGCCATTTTGCAAGTTGCTTTGCATCGTTTTGGAGGATACTTCATCGGTTGTGACGCCGCCGCGTGTGACCTCAGCGGTACGATAGCCTTCTGTACCAGAGGGCTTGAGCTGCCAGCCATTGAGCGTAGCCCCAAGTTCTGTAAGGCGTTCGTCTTTGATATTGGCAAGTTCTGTATCTTTGATGTCTTCCCACAGATGCGTCTGTAACGCCGCCAATAACTTCTTGGGTAGCGCATTGTCCGTGTTTTCTGCCAATACGGTACGAATAAGCTGGCGCGGGTGTGATTTTTTGCGAGCAAGTAAAAGCTCAGTGACGTCTATTTCAGGCAACAAATTGATACTGATGGTTTCCCCAGTCTGCCAATAGTTGGAGAGCTGTAACATGGCAGGGCCCGAAAGACCGCGATGGGTAAATAGGACGGGCAATTTAAAAGAGATACGCTCATTACTGGCAATAACTGGCAAACTGATACCAGCCAAAGCACGGATAAGCTCGCCTGTTTTGTCAGTGAAGGTAAAGGGTACAAGGCTAGCGTCAGTTGGCACAAGAGTATGCCCGAACTGCTGCGCCAACTCATAGCCGATACCACTTGCTCCCATGGTCGGGATAGATAGTCCACCAGTGGCGATGACTAAAGACTCACAGCTATAGCCTGTTTGCGAAGATTGAGTGCCGTTCGCAATGTCTTTTTTACCAAGCTTTTTACTCGTCGTTAGATAAAAGCGCTCACCGTTATCATGAGCAGCAGTTTTAACGTGATCAATCTGAGCATTAAGCTTTACTTGTACGCCTACAGCCGTGCATTCATCTAGGAGCATAGACAAGATATCTTGTGCCGAGTCGTCACAGAACAGCTGACCGTGTTCGCGTTCATGGTAGGCAATCTTATGCGACTCTACCATGCCGATAAACTCCCAACTTGGGTAACGACTTAGCGCTGATTTGCAGAAGTGGGGATTGGCACCAATAAAGTGCTCAGGCTCTACAAAGTAATTGGTGAAGTTGCAGCGACCACCACCTGACATCAAAATCTTTTTACCAGCTTTATTGGCATGATCCAAAACCAATACGCGGCGACCGCGCCGTCCGGCAGTCAGTGCACAGTACAACCCTGAAGCGCCAGCACCAATAATAACGACATCATAGTGAGTATGGTTTTGTGCATTGCGTTGATTAGTCATTGCGGTCTCGTAAAACGATGGGGTGAAAAAAGTATAACCAGGCCAAGCATTGTTTTTATTAAAAACGCGGCTGACATTTTGTTAAATGAAGCAGTATGTTTAGTGTAGCTATTGTCCATATTTCACTAAAGGTTACAAGGATTAAATGCCCTAAGCCATACGCTGTTACCGTGTGATCACAACCAGCTGTCATTTTAGTACTATCGTTATGATAGCTGCCCCTATAAATAGCATTATACGTACCAGTATAAGTACTAATATAATTATCTAAACATACAGATGTACAGTGAAATTGTTATGTTTGGCTTTTGATGTCTTGCAACCGTCACGCTTATTTGTCAAACTAACGATGAGTGTCACACATTATGGAAGATGACTCTTATCGCTTACATGGGGCGCGTCATAGACGTTTATCCGTGTAGGTCATAATAATTAAAAGGGACCCAACACTATGACTCAGAAATCATTTCCTATCTCAGCCGAGTTTATGGCTGCTGCTAATACCACACCTGATAAGTACCTTACAGATTACCAGCAATCTATCGAATCAGCCGAAGCAATTGATGCTTTTTGGGCGAAGCGTGCTGAGCTAATCGACTGGATAAAAAAACCGACTAAGGTCAGTAACGTCAATTATGACTTAGATGATTTTCACATCAAATGGTTTGAAGATGGTGAGCTAAATATCTCAGTCAACTGTCTCGATCGTCACCTCGAAGAAAACCCATATAAGCCCGCTATTATCTGGGAAGGTGATCACCCTTCATTGCACAAAATTATTTCTTTTAAAGAATTGCACGAAGCTGTCTGCCGCTTAGGTAATTCATTGCGCAAGCTTGGCGTTGTAAAAGGTGACCGCGTAACGCTATATATGCCGATGATACCGGAAGCCATGGTAGCGATGCTGGCATGTACGCGTATCGGTGCGGTACATTCAGTGGTGTTTGGTGGTTTTTCTGCCGAGAGTTTGGGTAATCGCTTGATAGACAGTCGCTCAAAAGTTGTTATTACCGCTGACGAAGGTTTACGCGGCGGTAAGCACACACCGCTTAAAGCCAATGTCGATCACGCACTCGACATGGATGGCACTGAGAGTGTCGAAAAAGTCATCGTCGTTCATCGTACGGGTAACTCTATACCGATGAGTGGCCGCCGTGATGTGTGGTATCACAACTTGGTCGATGGTCAATCAGAGATCTGCGAGCCTGAAGTCATGAACGCCGAAGACCCGCTGTTCTTATTATATACCTCTGGTTCGACAGGTAAGCCAAAAGGTGTAGTGCACACTACAGGTGGCTATATCACCTATGCTATCTCAACGTTCCGTGATGTGTTTGATATTAAAGAAGATGACGTCTACTGGTGTACAGCAGATGTGGGCTGGATTACTGGCCACACGTATTCAACCTATGCACCACTGGCCAATGGCACGACGACGGTAATGTTCGAAGGTGTGCCAGAGCATCCAACATGGGCACGTATCGGTCATATTATCGATAAGCATGACGTGACTATTTTATATACTGCACCGACAGCCATTCGCGCGATGATGAAAGAGGGCGATGCCTTTGTTCGAGAGTCGGATCGTTCTAGTTTGCGTCTGCTAGGGTCAGTCGGTGAGCCGATCAACCCAGAAGCATGGGACTGGTACTACAATGTCGTCGGTGATGGTAAATGTCCTATCGTCGATACATGGTGGCAGACCGAGACTGGTGGTATCTTAATGGCGCCAATACCAGGCACGGTCGATCTCAAACCGGGCGCGGCCATGACACCGCTATATGGGGTAAAACCAGAAGTCGTCGATAGTGATGGTGCGATTTTAGAAGGCCCTGCAGAAGGCAATTTGGTGATTAGTAGCGGCTGGCCAGGGCAGATGCGTACTATCTACAATGACCATCCACGTTTCTTAAAGACCTACTTTAGCGATTATCCGGGTCATTATTTCACGGGTGATGGCGCTCAACGTGATGAAGATGGGCATTACTGGATTACTGGTCGTGTCGACGATGTACTCAACGTGGCAGGGCATCGCTTGGGCACAGCAGAGATTGAAAGCGCTGTGGTTGCGCACCCTGCAACTGCTGAAGCTGCGATTGTCGGTATGCCGCATGAGATACGCGGTACAGGTATTTGTGCATTTATCATTCTAAAGTCAGGTGAAGAAAAAACCGACGATCTAAAAGCAGAATTAAAACGCCATGTGCGTGCCGAGATTGGACCAATTGCGACGTTAGATGCCATCTATATGGTTGATGCACTACCAAAAACGCGCTCAGGAAAAATCATGCGCCGTATCTTGCGTAACCTTGCAGCAGGGCAATATGTGGGACTGGGCGATCTATCTACGCTTGCCGATAGCTCGGTAATTAATGACTTGGTTGAAGAAGTAAAAGCGGGTCGTGGAGAGTAAGTCAGTCTGCTAACGACCCTGTATTGTTAAGGATAGTTATTCAGTACTAGCCATTAATATTCATATATCGAAGTTAAATAAAAGCCATGTTATCGAGAATAGCATGGCTTTTTTACGTAGACGATATTGATATTGGCTCATTTTGAAGGTTCAATAATGCTAACAAGACAACATCGTTACCATTTTAATTGAGGATTAATTGACGAGCCACTCGGTACTTACTAGGCTAGCTAATTAATATAGTAGCGACTCATAAATACTTTATAAGGTCTACTGTCATCATGACTGATCATGCTTCGTGCTCAACTATCCTATCTGCCCCAAAAATTGCCATCATCGGTGGAGGCTTAACGGGTTTGCTTACCGCAACACTATTAGAGCGCGCGTCAAACCAATCAAGCTCGTCATCTAACACCCCGCAAATCACTATCTTCGAAAAATCACGTAGTGTGGGCCGTTTAGCGACCCGCTATCGCAGCGATAGTGAGACTGGTAAGAACTGGCAATGGTCGTTCGGTGCGCAATTTTTTACTGCGAAAACTGCTGACTTTCAACAGTTTATCGCGCCTTGGTTAGATACAGGGTTGCTACAGCCGTGGTGTGCCGAAGTGGTTGAATTAACGCCAGCAAGTGACAATGGGCAACCGCCTAATATCCAAAGCAAAGAACAATGGGACGCGGTGCATGCACGCTATATCAGCACACCGAAAATGACCAGTTGGGGCCGTGAATTGGCTGCCGCGCTTAAGCATACGACCATAGTATTTAAGACCCGTGTCGCACCGCTCGCTCAGTATTTACAGTATCAAAATCAGCAGCAGTCTCAGCACCAAACTTTTAATCAAAACAGCAAGCAAACTGAGCTATTCGACGAAACTGGAGCCAGTCTCGGTTGGTTTGATTGGGTGATCTGCACAGCGCCAAATGGTCAGGCGGTAGAGCTGATGGCAGATAGCGGCTTTAGTCAACAAGACAAAATTACTAAACCGCAAATGCAAGCCTGCTATACGCTGATGCTTGGTTGGGATGATGTACAAAAGTTACCTGAAACATTAAAGGGTCAGCTAACACCGCAATGGGATGTCGCTTATTTAAATAGCGCTATTCTCGATAGGGTATTTATTGAACATCAAAAACCGGCTCATGATGAGCTACTACCAAGTGTCACCATTCATGCACGTAATGACTGGTCAGAAGCCCACGTCGATGATGGTATGGAGTCAGTCGAAAAACAATTATTACAGGCGGCAAAACAAGCATTAAATTGGAATGAAGACAGCGCACCTAGCCAAACAGATTGTCATCGTTGGCTCTATGCAGCTACTATTGTAAATAAGGATGCTGAAGAGCTAGGCATATTAATCGATGCAACCAAGCAATGGATCGTCAGTGGTGACTGGTGTGCAAAAGGTAATATAGAAAGCTGCTATCGAATGGCGCAGCAAACTGTTAAAGCAATCATGCAAACGCAGTAAGCGGAATATCCATGCTCATTATTTTGCATCGTTTAACGATATCTGGGTTTAGCAAAACGTAAGCAAAAAAAGGCCCACAGAGGAGGTGCTGTGGGCTGAGGAAAGCGGGTCATGTATTAGCTACACAGGCCGTGGTCAAGAGTTGTTGTAATTATTGGTGCTCTCTACTGTTATTTATAAGGGTAATAATTATCAATACAATAGGTGGAAATATTTAACTATTAACATTTACTGATTTAAGTGTACAAGTGTTCTGGTACAGTCGCTATGATAGCGCAATTGATTACTGTCTGGCGGTTTTGGTTACAGTATATTACGTTGTAAAAGTCCAAAAGACGCCAAGACTGGTATGAAGCACTGTTATTTAGAGTAAGTAGCGGAGCTTTATGATGAAATCATTAATAAAGGCTGCCAATAATTTCAATAGCTTATGTCGATAATAGGGCGTCTAGTCGATCTTGATACCTTTGATAACTCAATCGCTGCAGAGATGGCATGACGCCTTGTCCGAAAAATGCTAAGCTATCTGCCATTATTATGTTCATATTAAACTGGGTTTGCCATGACTGACAGCACGCATTTGCATACGCAGGAAGAACCGCCAAGTTCGCAAAATACCAAGAGTATTTTCAACTTGCCTAATAACCTTACGATTGCGCGTATCTTGATGATTCCGCTATTTGTCGCGATTGCTTATTGGCCGCCAGCCATGGGTATTGGTATGCCTGCGATTTCAGACAATGTCATTGCGCGCGTTGGGATGAGCGAGTTTAGTGATAGTTTGTTGCGCCATTTATTATTGACTGGCGTCTTTATTATTGCCGCAATTACCGATTGGCTCGATGGCTATTTTGCTCGTAAACTAAATGTCATGTCAGCCTTTGGTCGCTTTTTGGACCCTGTTGCTGATAAGTTGATGGTAGCTGTAGCGCTCATTGTCCTTGTACAGTGGCATCCTAATATCATTATGGCGATAGCGGCTATCGTCATTATCTCGCGTGAAATCGCAGTATCAGCATTACGCGAATGGATGGCAGAGTTGGGCAAAAGCACTAGCGTCGCAGTATCTTATGTTGGCAAACTAAAAACCACGTTCCAGATGGTAGCAATTACCGTACTACTGCTTAATTGGCAGTCGCTTGAAACCATCGGTTATGTATTAATGGTCGCCGCTGTAATACTTACCCTATGGTCGATGATGATTTATCTAAAAGCTGCTTGGCCTTATTTAAAGCAAAGCGGATAATTCCATAAAACGAAAATAATCAGCTCAAAACTTAGACAATAAAAAACGCCAGTCGCATTAGCCACTGGCGTTTTTTTTCTACTATTTATGGATTAGATAACTTATAACGTCACAGAGTTATTTTCACCTAAATTGGTTGCTTTCTTGCCGTCCATTACTGCAGCAGTAGTCATCTTAAACATATTAATTACTGAGCTACCGCTTAACCAGTACTCGGCACCATGTGGGACGACTTTGATTAATTGCACATTTGGATCTTCTTTACCTTGCTCATAAAACGCATTGTAAATTGGCGACCATAGTTCATCTAACTTTTCTTGGTCTTCTACCAATTCTGCTTTACCGTTAATTGAGACATAATCTTTTGAGTCTTGACTGACATAGGCCAAGTTTACTTGTGGGTCTTTTTCGATATCTTTGATGGTTTCGGTAGTCTTATCGCCAATTAACCAAATTTCTTTTGCGCCAATGCTTGTCTCGCTAGTGGTCATTGGGCAGGCATGTAAATGGCCTTCGTGAGTACGAGTGGTCATCATAGCAAATTTCACTTCTTTTACCAGTTCTTGTACTTTATCGATATGATCTTGTCTATTCATAATAAATTTCCTTTTTTATAGTGTTTTAATTGGGCTTATATAGCGTTGTTTTAATTAGCCGAATTGAACAGTTGATTATTTATAGTAATTTTTCTTTAGGCTAGATATGTCTAACCATCGAATAAATCAAAAAGTTAAACGCCATCGTCGCCTTAACAACTGAGACTAGAATACAGAGTTGTGACCCTACATTTATATAGGTTCCCAGTAATGCGATGTGAGTGTTTGTAAGGAATATGAAGGTTAGGTAAAAATTGTGACAGCGTAGATTTGAGCGTTCTATTTTTCGATAGACAATTAAAAAACGACTTAAAAAGATACTTTTTTGAATTATCGATTCGCAAATAGTAAGTCGCGATAGAATGCAACTTATCGGCAATTTATCTTGGTTTAGACCTGCTTATTACAGGTCTTCTTGTTATAATACCCAGACCATTTACTTAGCATGGCAGAGATGCCTTGATCTTACGGATTATGCCTTTATGATGACCATCGCCGGACAACCGTTTCTTACCGATTTTCAGACGCAGCAACTCATCAGTCAGTTTCAGCAAAAAACCGAGCTAAATGTCAGTCAAATAAGTACTCAGCAAGTGTATGTGCTATCACGAGAGCTATCTGGTGATGAACATAAAAAAGCGCTAGATTTACTGGCAGTTGACCAGTCAGCAACGCTAAATGCGCCGCAAGACAACCAACTACAAGTCATCGTTGGGCCACGTTTTGGTACGATATCGCCATGGGCAAGTAAAGCGACAGATATCTTTAATAACTGTGAAATCGAGATCAATCGTGTTGAGCGTGTCGTCGTCTATACGTTAACCCTCGATGAAAAAATAGACGGTGACGCAGGCGAAAAACTACCAGTAGACGCCGAGCAGTTATTGTTTGACCGTATGACTCAGAGCTTGGTCTATGACTTGAGCGATGTCAGCAAATTGTTTGATGATCAAGCGCCAGCACCACTGAACCATATAGATGTAATAGGACAAGGTCAGGCAGCGCTAGAGTCTGCCAATACAGAGTTCGGCTTTGCGTTATCAAGTGAAGATATTGATTATTTAATGAACGCCTATGTCAATGAGTTGAAACGCAACCCAACGGACGTTGAGCTGATGATGTTTGCACAGGCCAACTCAGAGCATTGCCGTCATAAGATCTTCAATGCCCAATGGACAGTCGATGGTGAAGTGCAGACAAAATCACTGTTTCAAATGATTAAAAACACGTACCAGTCGAACCCACAAGGTATCTTGTCAGCGTATAAAGACAACGCTGCTGTGATGGCAGGGTCTGATGGCATGCGTTTTTATCCTATCCCAACCGACGCGATGGATGCCAACTCAATCCATCCTTACGACTTTCATCAAGAGAACATCGATATCTTAATGAAAGTTGAGACGCATAACCATCCAACGGCAATTGCCCCGTATTCGGGTGCGGCAACAGGTGCTGGCGGTGAGATTCGTGACGAAGGCGCAACTGGTCGCGGCGGCAAGCCAAAAGCGGGTCTAACAGGGTTCCATGTGTCACATTTGCATATCCCAGAGCTTAGCGAAAAGTGGGAGCAGTCAGGTCAATTGAGCACACAGGATTATGGCACGCCAGATCGTATGGCAACCAGCCTTGAGATCATGACCGAAGCGCCACTAGGCAGTGCCAATTTTTCAAACGAATTTGGTCGTCCAAATCTGTGCGGTTACTTCCGTAGTTTTCAGCTAGATACCTCTGTGGCAAAAGACGGTAGCGAGATGCGCGGCTATCACAAGCCAATCATGTTGGCAGGTGGTTACGGCAATATCAAACGCAACCTGATTGAAAAAAATGCAATCAAAAAAGGTGATTTGCTCATCGTCCTTGGTGGCCCTGCGATGCAAATCGGTCTGGGCGGCGGTGCCGCATCGTCGGTCGATAGTGGTGACCTTGATGAAGGTTTGGATTTTGCCTCAGTTCAGCGCGATAACGCTGAGATGGAGCGTCGTTGCCAAGAAGTCCTTGATCGCTGTTGGGCACTAGCGGGTGATGATGTCGATGTAAGCAATAACAGTAAAGACGGCAACCCAATTGTCTCACTACATGATGTTGGGGCAGGTGGTCTGTCTAACGCGATGCCAGAACTGGTCAATGACCATGAAATGGGCGCGCATCTAAACTTGCGTAAGATTCCATCATTAGAAGCTGGCATGTCGCCAATGGCCATCTGGTCAAACGAAGCGCAAGAGCGTTATGTCCTCGCGATTCGCCCAGAGAGCAAAGATCAGTTCGATGCCATCTGTGCCCGTGAGCGCTGCCCGTATGCCATCTTGGGCGAGGCGATGGATATCCGTCAGCTAATCGTTGATGATGAGCTATTAACTGAGCAACCAGTCGATATGCCGATGCAAGTACTGCTCGGCGGTACACCGAAAATGCAACGCAGCTTTGAGCGTACCGAGAGCACGTTACCAGCATTAGAGCTTGGTGATGTGAATCTAGCTGAGTCAATCACCGATGTATTGCGTCACCCAACTGTCGCTAGCAAATCATTCTTGATTAGCATTGGTGATCGTTCTATCACTGGTATGGTCGTGCGTGATCAGTATGTGGGTCGCTATCAAGTGCCTGTATCAGATTGTGCGGTGACCGCTTCTGGCTTGGTGGCGCTAGATGGTCAGCCAATGACTGGCGAAGCCATGAGTGTCGGCGAGCGTACGCCTGTTGCGCTTATCAGTCCAAAAGCTTCTGCGCGTCTAGCAGTCGGTGAAGCAATTACTAACATCGCTGGTGTGCGTATCGCTCAATTGTCTGATATCACCATGTCGGCGAACTGGATGGCTGCGTGTGGTGATGACGTAGAAGATGCTGCATTGTTCGACGCGGTACATGCCGTCGGTGAAGAGCTTTGCCCAGCACTGGGTATCGCTATCCCAGTTGGTAAAGACTCGCTATCGATGCGTGCTAACTGGACTGATAACGAGAGTGGTGAAAATCAAGATAAGTCCGTTGTGTCGCCAATGAGCTTGGTCGTGACGGCATTTGCCCCTGTCGTTGACGTCGCAAAAACGCTAACCCCTGAGCTGATCAATGGCGACAGCGCGTTCTACCGTATTGACTTGTCTAAAGGCAAGCTACGTCTAGGCGGTTCAATTCTTGCGCAAACGCTGAGCCAATTGGGTAATGAGTGCCCAGATTTAGCGCAGCCAAGCGATTTGGTCGACTTCTTTAACTTTATCCAAGCAGGCAATGAGCAAGGCGTCATCAGCGCCTATCACGATATCGGTGATGGTGGTCTACTAGCGACCATCGCTGAGATGCAGTTCACCAGCCGTCAAGGTATCAAGCTGTCATTGACCGATGATAACTTACTCGGTCAGCTGTTCAGTGAAGAGCTGGGTGCCGTCATCCAAGTATTACCAGAAAACGTCGCTGCTCTCATGCAATTGGCAGAAGAGTTTAACGTTGCTGATATGCTCAGCCTCGTGGGTCAAAGCTCGGAAGAAGATAGCCTACTTATCCAAACGCCAACGCTCATGGGTGCCGACACTTTACGCTTTAGCCGTACCGAATTACAGCAAGCGTGGACTCAGGTCAGCTATCAAATCGCGCGCCGCCGTGACAATCCAGCGTGCGTACAGCAAGAGTATGACTTGATTGCTGATGCGAGCCATAAAGGTCTGATCGCTGCGCCAAACTTTGATCTCAATCAAAAGGTTGAAGAGCCGTATGTAAACAGTCGCGCTGATTCTGATAACAGCAGACCAAGAGTCGCTATCTTGCGTGAGCAAGGCGTCAATGGTCAGACAGAGATGGCAGCAGGCTTTACCCAAGCTGGCTTTGAAGCTGTCGATGTACACATGAGTGATCTACTCAGTGGCCGTATCAATCTACGTGATTTTGACGGACTGGTCGCTTGTGGTGGCTTTAGTTATGGTGATGTACTGGGCGCAGGCTCTGGCTGGGCGAACTCCATCTTGTTCCATGACGAGCTACGCATGCAGTTTGTCCGCTTCTTCGCCCGTCCAGATACCTTCTCACTAGGTGTTTGTAACGGTTGTCAGATGATGGCTCAGTTAAAAGACCTTATCCCAGGTGCAGAAAACTTCCCACGTTTCGTCGCGAACAAATCAGCTCGATTTGAAGCGCGTACGGTCAACGTAAAAGTCGAGCGTACCAAGTCGATCCTGTTCAAAGGCATGCAAGACAGTATCTTGCCAATCGCTGTGGCGCATGGTGAAGGTTATGCCACGCTAGACAACAACGAAATCGACGGTATGGCAAAACACGGTCAGCTGGCGATGCGTTATGTCGACAGCCAAGGTCATCCAACTGAGACGTATCCGCTCAATCCAAATGGTTCGCTCGGCGGTGTCACGGGTCTATGTAGCACTGATGGTCGCGTCACTATCATGATGCCGCATCCTGAGCGTAACCTAAAAGCTTATAACCACAGCTGGAAACCAGAAGAGTGGGACGAAGACGGCGCGTGGATGCGTATGTTCCGCAACGCTCGTGCTTGGTTGCGCTAGTCGCTACTCAGACCTCTAGTAATTGCTTATAGTTTGAGATAGCTGTTGTTTAAAATAAAAGGTGGGCTTAGGCTCACCTTTTTTGTGTTTAAGATTTGAGTGTTTGGAAATAAAGGCTAGCGTTTATATCGTGTTTTCACGGGTACAAGTAATGACACCCATGCTAAAATTCCAGTCAATAAAGATTAGCATTAAGCAAAATAAGTAAGAATAAAATGTCAGGAATTACAGATATCAATGAGCTATTGAGTTCGATGCAGCCAGCACTGGTTGATGAATTATTCGTGTTTTGTACCGTAAAAGGTCAATTGGCTGAATACGTAAACCTAGCGCCAATAGCGACGTTTATAGAGTCAGAAGGGCTGACTCTGGTGTTAACAAAAGACAAAGCTGACGAAGCAGGTTTACAGTATGAAGGCGTGTTTCAGCAAATCACTCTGACGGTGCATTCAAGCCTAGAAGCGGTAGGTCTAACCGCAGCAATAGCAACCAAACTGACCTCAAAAGGTATCAGTGCCAATGTGATCGCTGCCTATTATCATGACCATATATTTGTGTCGGATGATAAGGCGGAGCAGGCGATATCTGCGTTAAAAGAGCTGAGTAAGATATAACGTTTTTAAAAATGATCAGGTAAATAGTAAAAGAGAAGGTATGAGACAATACATAGCTTTCGTAACTGAAATAGTTAAGAAATCCCTCTAAAAATGAAAGCTAATATGTTTTTACCGAACTATGTATATTTCAAAATTTTTTAGCCTCAGCAATCAACTCATGAATCTTATCACTTTCTAATACCCAAAAAAAACGGCACTGAAATCAGCGCCGTTTTATAAGTCGTGATAATTTAAAGGCTAACCACAACTCCTTAAATGCTGAATCACAAACATCAATCCCAGCTTAAAATTACCTTACCGCATTGCCCGCTTTCCATGATATCAAAGCCTTCTTGAAAATCATCAATATGCATGCGATGGGTAATGATAGGTGACAAATCAATACCGCTGATCAGCATTTGCTCCATCTGATACCACGTCTCCCACATCTCACGCCCATAAATGCCTTTTAGGGTTAACGCCTTAAAGATAATCTTGCTCCAATCCACCGTGGTGGTGTTAGGTAAAATACCCAAGAGCGCAATTTTAGAGCCGTTATACATATTGCTAATCATCGAATCAAAGGCCTGAGGCGAGCCTGACATCTCAAGCCCAATATCAAAGCCGTGCATTTTTAACTCAGCAATGGCACCTTTGATGGTTTCACCTTTGGCTGGGTTGATGGTCATCGTCGCGCCCATTTTTTTGGCAAGCTCTAGGCGATAATCACTGATATCACTGACCACGATATTACGTGCTCCGGCAAATCGGCAAATCGCTGTTGCCATAGAACCAATCAGTCCTGCACCCGTGATTAGCACATCCTCACCAAGCACAGGAAATGAAAGGGCAGTATGAGTGGCGTTGCCAAAGGGATCCATAATGGCGGCCATCTCATCGCTGATACGCTCATCGAGTTTGATGACATTATCGGCAGGTATCACCAAATATTCGGCAAACGCGCCATCGCGATTTACGCCCACGCCTATAGTATTCTCGCACACATGGAGCTTGCCACGGCGGCAGTTGCGACAATGCCCACAAGCGATATGTCCTTCGCCAGTGACTCGGTCGCCCACTTCAAAGTGCTTTACACCATCGCCCATTTCGCTAATGATACCGACGTATTCGTGCCCGATGATCATCGGCGTCTTGATGGTTCTTTCTGACCACTCATCCCACTTATAAATGTGCAAGTCTGTACCACAAATGGCGGTTTTTTTAATTTTTATTTTAACGTCATTGATGCCAACCGTAGGTTCTGGCATGTCTTGCATCCAAATGCCTTTTTTGGCATGGGCTTTAACCAGTGCTTTCATACTTTTCTCTTATTTAACGGTGTTGTACTTAATGGTTGAATCTAGCGAGTGAATACCGAACAAATACCGAATGACGCTTAATCAATCACTTTCATTTGCTTGGCGACTTTGATAAAGGCGGCGATACACTGGTCGAGCTGCTCGCGAGTATGGGCGGCAGAGAGCTGGACACGAATGCGAGCCTCGTCTTTGGGTACGACAGGGTAAAAGAAGCCAATCACATAAATGCCCTCGCTAAGCAGTTCATCTGCCATTTGCTGGGAGACATTGGCGTCATAGAGCATCACAGCACAAATGGCCGATTCGGTAGGTTTGATATCGAAGCCTGCATCTTGCATTTGCTTCACAAAATAGGCGGTATTTTCATGCAATTTATCTTGTAGAGTATTATCTTGCGAGAGCATTTCAAACGCTTTTACCCCAGCGGCAGCCACCATAGGAGGAATAGAATTTGAAAACAGATATGGGCGTGAGCGTTGACGCAGCATCTCAACGATTTCTTTTTTACCTGTGGTAAAGCCGCCAATAGCACCACCAAATGCCTTGCCCAAAGTGCCAGTGATCAGCTCAATATCACCACGCAGATTAAACAATTCAGTCACGCCGCCACCAGTGCGACCGACCACGCCTGCTGAATGCGACTCGTCAATCATGACCATGGCATCGTATTTTTGTGCCAACGCATAAATCTCATCCATTGGCGCCACGTTACCATCCATCGAAAACACACCATCGGTGACAATCAAACGAAAACGTTGTGCTTGCGCCGCTTGCAATTGCGTCTCTAAATCTTGCATATCTGCATTGGCATAGCGATAACGTGCGGCTTTACACAGGCGTACACCATCGATGATTGAAGCATGATTTAACGAATCAGAAATAATGGCATCCTCAGCAGTTAGCAGTGGTTCAAAGGCACCGCCATTGGCATCGAAACAGGCCGCATAAAGAATCGTATCTTCGGTATTAAAAAACTTAGAGATCGCTGCTTCTAATTGCTTATGCAGATCTTGCGTACCACAGATAAAACGCACCGATGACATGCCATAACCTGAGTTTTCAATGGCCCCAATAGCCGCCTTTTTAATCTCAGGATGGTCAGACAGTCCAAGGTAATTATTGGCACAGAAGTTAAGCATCTCACGGCCATCGGCGATCTTGATGAGCGCATCTTGCGGAGAGGTAATAACGCGCTCGTTTTTATACAGCCCTGCCTCGCGTATATCGCTGACTTCTTGCTGTAGGTGTTTTTGAAAGTCTTGATACATAAATATTCCTTTTTTAGTATTATTGGTGTTTGTTTGATAATAAAGATATTGGTAATAGAGCTAGGATATCGAATCTGCGCAGCATCTTAGCCATCATTAAAATCAACGATAAAACCAAAGATGCGGGAAGCCAATGAGATGGTGCGAGCAGTGATACTATCTATAACCTTGTGAGCGGTGATTTTATCATTAGCCTATCGCAATAAATAGCCTAAATAGTCGGTAGATAGGCCTTCTTTTATAAAGTGATATAGTGCTGTTTAGTTGTAGTGTTGATCTCATAGCGGCTTAGCTATGTCTCAAAACATAAGACATCAACTTGCGCATTTTTATAATATTGATCTTTAACTATCGTCTATCCAGTTAGTCATCTTTGGGACGCTTCTGAGCCTCAGCGATCAACTCATGAATCTTGGCACTTTCCTTTAGCACACAAGCATCATAGGCAGAGAGCGGCTCAGGTTCTTGTTCCTCTTTCTTTTCCTGCTCTTGCTTGGCTTTTTCTTCTAGATACTGTTGCAGATCGTCTTGCTCATCTTTTTGAGAATTATTCATGACTTATGTCTCCTGATAGTCTGTATTCTTCAATAAAAATCATCCCGACCAGCATACTTTTTATTTAGTGCCTGCAATATCGCATAGGTCTCGCTATCCATATTCCCCGTTGGTTGCTGCGCTCTAAAGTGCAGCTGAAACGCATAGACGACATCGCGACTGGCCTTGTCCCACGTATCGGTATCGTTGATTTGATAGCCATATTTGCGAAACGCTTGCTTGATCTCAGGTATCGTGGCCGATGCAAATCCATCTTGGTTCATAAAGAACTGCTTATCAAACTCATCATACCAAGCGCCGATACCGTAATCGAAATATAGCCGCTCCCACGGGAACTTTGCACCGGGGTCTATCTTGCGCGAGGGTGCCATATCGGAGTGACCGATGATATTCTTTGGTGAGATGTCATAGCGCGTGGCGATATCCTGCACCAGTTGTGCGACTTTTTTAATCTGCAATTCATCAAATGCCACATAATGCTCATAAGGATGATAATCAAGCGTGCCATTTTTTAGTGCGTCTCGATATTCAGGCTTGATGCCACTATTGACGATCTCGATACCGATAGAGGTATCGTTTAATATCGTCCGTCCTGCAAAGCCGCCATCACCTGCATGCCATGCGCGCTCGCTCTCTGGCACTAAGTTATAGATTTTATTGTCGTCGTTGTCTAATACTAGATAGTGCGCGCTCACATTGCCCGTGGTCAATGTCTTTATCGAGCGCTCATTATCAGAGACCGTATAGTGCAGGACGATGGTTTTAATGCGCTCGCTTTTGCCAGTCGCTTGGTAGCTATCGCTGTCGATGACATAACGCGGCGCTGACGTTGTTACGCAGCCAACGAGCAATAGCATGGAGCATGATACTAGTACTGATGCCAATGCCATCGAGGAAATATTTTTTGCCATGAAATGCTCTATATAGGAAGAGTTGCGGTTATAGCTTCGTTTGCGTTTGATGTTTATTGTGCACAACTAGCAAATGCTATTTATGTTCAATTAACATTAGGATTGACTGCGATTTTTTTATAACCAATTGCCCCAAGCAGAATAAAGAATCCCAGCAAGACATAAGCATTGAATGACAGCGCCGCTGGTGAAAATGGTAGTAGCAATAGCGATATAAAGACCACACTGATTAATACAGAGAGATAATTTAGCAAGCCTGCCTGTTTCTTTTTTCGCTCATTGATGAGGTCGGCGGTCGTGACATAAGCAAAGCCAACGGTGATGCCCAAGGACGCCATTGTCACGATATCGAGTAGATAATTTCTACCTAGCCAAGGAGAGAGTAGGCACACCAAACATATCAATATAACGGTCTTTTGCTTACTAAATTGGTTGTGTTTATCCGTAAATACACTGGGCAATAATGACGTATCGCCCATAGACTCTAAGAGCTTAACCGATGACAATATAAAGCCATTGATACCGCTCATTATCGAGCCAATCATAGCGATCGATAGCAGCCAAATGCCGATGCTACCAATCCGATTGTCTATGCCTTCACCTGTCGCCCAATGGCTGTCTTTAATCGCTTGATAGTCAAAGCTCATGTTTAGCGCGGTAAAGTAGTTGATTAAAAAGTAAAACAACACACCAGCGATGAGTGAAACTAGGATAATACTTTTGGTCTTGGTTTTTGAATCACTAATCGCTTTTGAAATCTGCGGTGTGGTCTCAAAACCAACATACGCCCACGGCATAACGGCCAAGATAGGTAACCATGCCAGACTGGTAATAGAGCCGCTAGACATATCAGTTGGCAAAAATGCTTGGTTCGTTGGTGTCATCCAAAGTGAGGCAAAAAACAGCGCGGTGACTGATAGAATCATAAAGAGGGCGATATAGAGTTGGATTTTTGCGCCGACTCGTACACCTTTTAGATTGATATAACTGAATAAAATAATAGCCGCGCTGCATAAGAACACTTCACTGGCGTAGACTTCCCAACCAGCAATCGTATACAGATAGCCTAATTGTAAGCCGCTAGGTAACAGATAGCGCAGTAGCAAAGCGACGGCTGATATATTGAGCGCGATAATAGAGATATAGCCTATCGTGACGCCCCAACCATAGATATAGGCATGCTTGCGATTGATGTATTTTTCAATCCAATAGATACCGCCTGACTCGTTTTCTGGCGTTTGAGTCAGCAAATTAATATAGGCACGCGCAACCATATAGATGGCTAAAGTACCGATAATAATAGCAACAGAAGAGCCTAATAGCTGTGACTGTGGCAAAAACAAATCGCCTGGCATGACATAAGCGCCCCAGCCGATGATCGCACCAACGCTAATCGCTATCGCTTGTAGGTAGCTGATACTTCCTGTCTGTTCACTCATGGAGTGCTCCTTCACGATCAAAGATGTAGAAGGAGAGAGTGTTTATTATGGAACTGACATAGAACATGAAAAACCTTGTGACGCCATTACGCAGGGTAGTGGCTATCTTTTATAAATAGAAAAGTCATATTAAAGGTTTTTGTTGAGTGTTACCTTTTCAATCCTGTTGGATTTTTTTAGCCAGAACCTTTTTCCAACTGTCCTCTAAACAGTCAATCGCGAGCCACGGTTCAATAGTATCTGCATCATATTTCTCTTTAGAATTGGCCAATTGCCATAACGTCTTTAATGTCGCAAACGGATAAGGGCGCTCAATCAAATATACGGGTAAATCAGCTTCTATAATGCCATCACGGACGACTTGGAAATACCAGCCAGAGATACCTTGCTTGCTGACCCATGCCGCGATATTTGGTACTTTGGTAAATTGGCCAATTTGGTCGTTGATTTTGTAGCAGGGGCGTCGCGGTTGGACGATACGTAACTGAACGCTAGCATCATCATTACTAATGTCTTGACCGTTTCCAGAATGCCCACCATATTGAAAAACATCGCCAATACAAACCATAGATTCGGTCATTTCAGGCAGACCATTGATAGCTTCAGTCGTAAGGTTTTCTCCTAGCGTACCGACGCGAACCTTTAAACTGAATTCTGCATTGATTCTTTCATATGTTGCAGGCGCTAGCTGATGCACGGCTTTGAGTGGGCCACCATGATGCTTGCGGTCAGCCTGTTCATCAGTGGTTAAGCCCATAAAGTTGACGGCGACAGGAGATTTGATAGGTGCTTTATCAATGGCGCTCATTTCTTCACGGGCGAATGGCATAGATTTGCCAGCGCGGACACAAGTGAGGGTAGCGATATGTAGGGGCAAGTCTTGGTTAAAGTCTGTTGAAGTTTGCCCAGGTGATAACGTGTTCGATTCTGCGCTCATAAAGTTTCCTAATAAGTAGAATGAATAGGCGAAGGCGGCTTAATTTTAGTGGTCAATAAATACTAATATGAAATGAGCTTATCTGTACTCAATGATGTATCTGATTATACTGGTTCATCACCATAAAATTTACATAAAAAAAGACCAGAATAAGTATTCTGGTCTTTTTGATGGAGCGTTTCTTAATCTTGAACGAATATCGTCACTGACAAGCTTATTTGTTTTTGTTACGACGACCCGCAGTTTTCTTTTCGCGAGGGGTAGCAACTAGCTCAGCCAACTGCTCAGGTGATGACCATAGGCCTTCTAAGTCATAAAACTCACGTGCTTGCGGCGTCATCATGTGGACGACAACTGCGCCCAAATCAATCAACGTCCAGTCAGAGTCGATGCCACCTTCACGGCCAAGTGGCATAAAACCAGCTTGCTTAGCTTCAGCGCCGACGATATCAGCCATCGCACGTACATGACGCTTTGAGGTACCATCAGCGATGATGATGCGCTCTGTTACGTCAGTCAACTCTTCTACATTCATTACAGTGATGTTCTTTGCTTTCATATCATCTAGAGCGCTTTGTACTAGGGTCAAGCATTCTGTTAGGCGTTCTGCAGTCATGGTGTTGGTCATAAATTTTAATCTCTTGAATCGTAAATATGTAAAATAAAGGGGTAAAACGTCAATTTGTCTTATCCGACTGATCATATGTTGTCAGTCACGCATAGAGACAGGATAGGCAAAATGACATAGATAAGGCGATTTTAACGGAATTGAGCAGCAGAATATAGCTGATGGGCGATAATATATTGATAAACAGCAGGATTTAGCCATTTAGCTAATGGATTAGATTCAGTATTGCTAATGATATCATTTATTGATGCTATAGATGCGATTTGCCGTTGAGCGACTGGCATTTTATTTGTTAGATCGTCTAGTTTCTGTAGTTGTTCACGTATTTGTGTGCTTGATACCGCAGTAATAGGTCGCGCATCTATATAAATGCGTCCTTGATTCGCGTTTTTCAAGTCAGAGCTGTTTAAGTCAGTGCTAGTCGGATCAGTGTTATTTGGATTAGTACTATTTGAGTTTAAGCTATCTGACGAGCGCTGAATGGTTGGAGTTAACAGCTCGATAGGTGAGTCTGTTATATGAGGTTGCAACGACAACGGCAATTGCGATTGTAGAGTAGCAATATCTTCCGTAGTCGCTGTATTATTTTTAGAAGAGATAGTGCGGTCAGTAAATTTTTCGCTAATACCATCACTCACATCGGTACTGCTCTGACGATTAAACACCCATAAATTGACATGGTCAGTGAGACGCAAGCCATCTTTCCATTTATCTAAACTATGGGCGCTGTCCATACCCATGATAAATATCAAACTGTCATTAGGATATTGTTGTCTTAATGTGCGTACACTGTCGATCGTATAGACAGGCGGCGCTTGCCACAGCTCCAGCTCATTAATCTGTATCGGTGTATTCTCTGTCGCCAGCTTTAACATCGCCAAGCGATGATTAGGGTCTGTACTTTGGGTCTTAAATGGCGAGCGCGCATTGGGTAATAAAGACACATGCAGCGTGCGCTGTAGCTGCGTTGCAATTGGTAGTAGGTGTTGATAGACCGACATCGCTACTTCTAGATGTCCATTATGTACGGGATCGAACGAGCCACCAAGGTAGGCACGAATGGCAGGTGGAGGTGTTTTTTCTTGTGGGCTGTTGCTCGTATTTGGCATAAATAAATGTGTAAAAGTAGATAGGGCGCACGTAAACTTTCATGCACCTTGCTCTTTTACTGTCTGGCCTTTTTAGGTTAAATGATTTGATGATAGCGCTATTGTAGAGGGCAGACGAGCATCTGTCACCATTGTCTGTCACCAAAGCACCAATAAAAAACCGACCATCATAATGATAGTCGGCTTTGTATAGAACTTTAATTAGCGAGCCTTACAGCGATTAAATCAAATCGCTATACGCTTGGATAGCAGTTAACGCGATGGTATAGACGATATCGTCGACCAAGGCACCGCGTGATAAATCATTCACGGGTTTATTCAAGCCCTGTAGCATAGGGCCAACACTGACGACGTTGGCACTACGCTGTACCGCTTTATACGTCGTGTTACCAGTATTGAGGTCAGGGAAGATAAAGACGTTGGCTTGTCCAGCGACGGGTGAGTCAGGCGCTTTTTGCTTACCGACGCTCATGACAGACGCCGCATCATACTGTAGTGGGCCGTCGACCTTGAGGTCTGGTGCGCGCTCGCGAACGATTTGTGTGGCACGGGCGACTTTTTCGACATCTGCGCCTGCGCCTGATGAGCCAGTAGAATAGCTGATCATTGCAACTTTTGGATCGATACCAAAGGCAGCAGCAGACTGTGCTGATTGAATGGCAATCTCTGCAAGCTCTTCAGCGTTAGGATCTGGGTTGATCGCACAGTCACCATAGACGACCACTTGCTCAGGTAGCAGCATAAAGAATACTGACGACACGAGTGAGTACTGCGGCGCGGTCTTGATCAACTGGAATGCTGGGCGTACCGTATTGGCAGTGGTATGAATCGCACCTGAGACCAGACCATCTACTTCGTCTAGTTGGAGCATAATAGTACCTAAATAGACCGTATCTTTTAGGTATTCAGCAGCGACTTCTGCAGTGGTTTTGCCTTTACGGCGCTCTACGACAGCGGCGATATATTTGCTCATATCGAGGTTATCAGGATCGATAATTTCCAACCCTTCAGGTAGTGTTAGATCACGGTTTTTGGCCACTTGCTCAACGTCACTACGCTTAGCAAGTAGTACGCAGTTGGCGATACCGCGACTCTGACAGATACAGGCCGCTTCGACCGTACGTGGTTCTGCGCCTTCTGGCAATACAATACGTTTCTTAGCGTGTTGTGATTTTTTGACCAATTGATGGCGAAATGCTGATGGCGACAGACGCGGTTCATGATTGCGGCTGAAGTATTCTTTAATCCAGCTCAGATCCAAATGCGCCGCCACATAACGAGCCACTTCATCAGCACGTTCTGTATCATCACTTGGAATCTCAGAACTCATATGCATGAGACTCTGTACCGTCTCGTAGCTGTCGCTTTCGACACTCATGACTGGTATGCCAGTTTTGAGTGCTGATTGCCAAAGCTCAGCAACTGTATCGCTTGGGGTGATGCCACCTGTTAACACTAGACCTGCCAATGGAATCCCATTGATACAGGCCAATCCAGCAGCCAACAGCAAGTCATCACGGTCGCCGGGCACGACCATTAACGTACCACGCTTAAAGACTTCGTTGACGCGCGCCACTGAACGAGCAGTTAGACTAATACGATTGATACGACGTGTCTTTGCTTCGCCAACATTTAGCCAAGTCGCATCAAGCTCCGTTGCGATATCCCACGTGCGTGGCACAGATAGGGAATCACTAAAAGGCACTACCCCGATAAGACGGAATACTTCGGTATTAAACGAAGGCGATAGACGCTGAACCTCTTGCAGGAAGTTCGGATCTAAGCTGACAACGGCCTCACCCGGCGCGACAGGTTGATTATCAAAGGTGTTCGGTACGTCTTGTACTCGCATCAATATCACGCCTAGCGTCCGTGAATCAATGACCCCGCCAAACTCACGGGCATGGACATCCAGTTTGTCTGCTAAATAGGCAGGCTTACTGATATCAGCGGTACTGACAAATATAATCTTGGCGTCTAGCGCGTGAGCAAGTGCACGGTTAATTTGTGAAGCATAAGAGGTCTCAGTAGTTGGCACCAGACCTTCACAGATAATCACGTCATGACCATCATCGATCGTATGGAAATTGGCAATCACTTCTTCCATCAAGTCATCGAGATTGTCATCGCCTAGCATACGCTCAACGTGTTGACGGCTGATAGAGTCAGGCGGATTTAGGCCAAATGCGTGCATGGTCAATGCGCTTGAGCTGTCTAAACTGTGTTGTTTGTCTAGCGTATCATCTTGCAAAAACGGCTTCATAAAGCCCGCTTTGATACCGTTGTAATCAAAGGCACGGATTAGCCCTAGCGCGGCTGATGTCACACCGATACCGCGACTAATGGGAACAAGTAAAATGGTTTGCATAATGTGTCCTACAATTTATTTTATTTTAGACGTCGAGTCATTTTGAGCAGCATGAGAAACGCAGTATAAAAATGCCAAGCGCTTTATCTTGTTCGTTCTCAGCTTTTTATAAGCGTCTCGCAAGATAAGCGCTAGGCATTATAATCAATCGTCTTATACTAATTTCAATGCTTGACGAGTCTCTTGAGCGATACGGTATTCTTCATCTGTAGGAATGACCCACAGCTCGACACTGCTACCTTCTACTTGGAAGCTGCCTTCTTGGCCACCATACAATCCAGCGTTCTTTTCAGCGTCCATTTTGATACCGAAATGACGCATGACGGCTAAAATGCTTGCGCGCGTGGTGACAGAGTTTTCGCCGATACCACCTGTGAATACAATACCGGTGAATTCAGGCAGTGCACAGCTTAAGCTGGCGAGGTATTTACCAGCACGGTAGCAGAACATCTCGATGGCGAGCTGCGCATCTTTATGACCTTCGCTCGCAGCTTGCTCAATAGTACGCAAATCATTTGATAGACCAGAGATACCAAGCAGACCACTTTCACTATTTAGCATCTTATCCGTCTCTTCTAGACTAATACCGAGCTGACGTTTCAGATGCATATGTAAGCTTGGATCGACATCGCCGCTACGTGTGCCCATCATCAGTCCCTCAAGCGGGGTCAGACCCATGCTGGTATCGAGACTTTTTCCATCATATACGGCAGTTGCTGAGCAACCATTGCCTAGATGCGCGGTAATCCAACCATGAGGACCTTTCGCTTCAGTGATTTTGCTAGAACGTTCTGAGACATAAGCATGAGACGTACCATGGAAGCCATAACGACGGATTTTGTGCTCTTCGTATAGATATTTTGGCAACGCATAGCGAAAGGCAACGGGTGGCATGGTTTGGTGAAAGGCGGTATCAAATACCACAACTTGTGGAATGTCAGGGTAAATAGCTTGAACCGCTTCAATACCCAAAGCATTGGCAGGGTTATGTAGTGGAGCCAATATCTTTAGACGTTTCACTTCCTCTAACGCATGCTGATCAACGCGAACGGCTTGAGAGTATTCACGGCCGCCATGTACCACACGGTGCCCGACTGCGATGAAATGATATTGCTCTAATAGCTCTAGGATTTTTTGCAGGGCAAGTTTGTGACTACCACCAGGGATAGAAATCTCTAACTTATCGCCATTTAGCGTGGTGTGTTTGATACGGGCTGTATCGAGACCTAAGTTTTCAGCAAGACCGGTGATACGAGTAGAATTGTCATCGCTAATCAACGCGTATTTGATAGAAGACGAACCGCAGTTGAGGACTAAAGTGGGGCTGGTTAGGGTTGATGTTTCACTGTTCTTATCATCAAAAGTGGTACTTAGGTTGGCGCTCATACTCTATCCTTAGATTGGTTTTTATAAAGGGCAAATTAATTATATCGTTCGTTCGATACAAAAAAGACGTCTATTGCCACGTCCTGTTTTATTATCATCAAATGCTACATCGCTGATATCTCAGTGCTGTAGTAAAGGTCACTGAGATGTGATGTCATTATTATATGGAATTGATGAAGTCGATAACCGCCGAGTAAATAAAAATCAGCCATATCTATGCTGATAATATCAAGCAAATATATTGGCGATTTTGTTTATACTTGGGCTACTGTTTCTGACAGTGCTATGCATCCATGCTCATGAGGTAATGCGTATGCATCTCAGGCTAGCATCCTATTGCCGCCGCAAACTGGGAATATAATGTAACACATTTTTGTTTCTACACCACGACAGGGGCAAGGTTTAAAATGTGTGATTAATAAATGGCTAAATGTAAAATAAATCAATTATATTCAATGAGTTGTAGAATTATAAATGGATAACTTGTATGGGCGGCATAACAGGGCTATTGCTCACGAAATTGTAAGAAATATTGTCGAGATACCTATATGTCATACATTCATATCTAAGCTCGCAGACGATATTACTATAAAAATTCGACTAATGTTTTAGAAAATATCCAACATCACGCAAATTTATTCACCAATCATATTCAGTATCCGTACAGCTTTATGTAATAATGTTATGATGAAAATGGTCATAACGGCAGTGCTTTCGCTGTCGGTTTGGTTGTCCATTTAGTTTTTATTTATCACGATTTACTATCGCCCTTATGCCGTCGTAAGCTCACAGGTTATCTATTATATGTCTACTATACACAGCCCCTCAGCAGTCAAGCATGCTAGCTCGTTCGCTCGTACCAGTCGTCAGGCTGTCGCCACTTTATTTATTGGCAGTGCGGTTATGCTAGGATTGTCAGGCTGCGGGCAAAAAGGCGATCTATATCTGGCAGACTCTAGTAGTCAAACGATAGAGGGCAGTGTGTCTGTACTGGATAGTACTAGCCATCCACAAGATGCAGCCTTTGCAGGCATCGACGATGATAACTATCAAAAAAACCGCTACCTAGAAGAGCAAATGGTGCTACCTGAGCCTAGTACTGATCCCAACGACTATTAATTGCTAAGCTATTAATTACTAGGCTAATAATCGTTAAGCTGAGCCAATGGATAGCGGTTAGGTGCTTGTTAATTAACAGTTTCACTAACTGTCGATTCTTTACTGCCTGATTGACTAAATAGCTTTGCTACCTAAATTTAATTTTCACCCTTGATAATCTGATTATATTAGAGATGTTTATATGAGTCATTCTGAACTACCTGCTGACTTGACCGATTCTGCTACTGGCGAATCCGTTACTATCCAAACTGAGCAAGGGTTGTATGTTGACCCGAAAGCGTTGAGTGCTCACTTGCCAGCGCTAAGCTATCGCGGCGATGCATTGAATATGGAGCAGGTCAGTATTGATGAGCTAGCAAAACAATATGGCACACCATGCTACGTGTATTCACAGCAAGCAATATTGGACGTTTATCAAGCTTATACCGATAGCTTTGCCAGTCTGAATCATCAAGTATGCTATGCCGTAAAAGCAAACTCTAACCTTGCCGTGCTTGGTGTCTTGGCACAGGCAGGTGCTGGGTTTGATATTGTCTCTCGCGGTGAGCTAATGCGCGTGTTGGCGGCAGATGGCGCAGCATCACGTGTAGTATTCTCAGGCGTTGGCAAAACGTATAGTGATATCGAATATGCGCTGACTCAAGGTATTGGCTGCTTCAATGTCGAGTCTATCAGCGAGCTGACTTTAATCAATGAAGTGGCAAAGTCACTCGATAAGCCTGCGCCAATCTCGTTACGCGTTAACCCTAACGTCGATGCCAAAACCCATCCATATATCTCAACAGGTCTCAAAGACAACAAGTTCGGTATCACTCACGAAGACGCATTAGCGGTTTATCAGCAAGCGGCTGATTTATCACATATAGACATCGTTGGTATTGATTGTCATATCGGCTCGCAGTTGACTGAGGTAGAGCCATTTGTTGCAGCATTAGATAAAGTGATTGAGCTGATACATAGCCTGCGTGACGCTGGTATTGAGTTACAGCATATCGATTTGGGCGGTGGTTTGGGTGTGCGCTATATTGATGAGACGCCTGTGTCTATCGATGAGTTTGCCCAAGCATTATTGCCAAAACTTAGCGAGCTTGGTTTGACCGTGTTCTTTGAGCCAGGTCGTAGTATCGTTGCCAATGCTGGCGTGCTATTGACTCAAGTTGACGTACTCAAGCCGACTGAGCATAAGAACTTTGCTATTGTTGATGCCGCTATGAATGACTTGATTCGTCCTGCTTTATATCAAGCTGAGATGGCGGTGATTCCAAGTGTATTGCCTAGCGATGGTATCGATACGGATGGCACGCAGCCATGGGACATCGTTGGCGCTATTTGTGAAACGGGTGACTTCTTGGCAAAAGACCGCCTACTGTCATTGGCCACAGGCGATGTATTGGCCATCACGGGTGCAGGTGCTTACGGCTTTACCATGAGTAGTAATTACAACTCACGCCCACGTGCTAGCGAAGTGATGGTGTCTGGTGATAGTCATCAGCTAATCCGCAAGCGCGAAACGATTGAATCATTATATGAAAATGAAACATTGTGGCAGGCGCAGTAAGGTTATTAAAGACGAGCCAAAACTATCGCCGTATTTGATGATTGAAGAGAACCCATTGTGATAATGACAATGGGTTTTTTTATGACTGGATTTTGAGGGAAGTGCTTTTTAATTAAAGCTGATTCTTAATTGAAGGCATGCCTTTAGTTGAAGGCAACACCATTCACAAAAATTAGAGTAGCAAGGAAAACGAGTGCAAGTACTACTCACTGTAGACTAAACAAGTTTGACACCGCTAATCGTATTTTTGGGGATTGGTATTATTATGATTGTATCTGACAGCGTGCTAATATAAGGCATACATAAAAATAGGATAGGACATCAAAGATATGCTAATAGAGTTTACTAAAATGCATGGGTTGGGTAATGATTTCATGGTCATTGATTTAGTGACCCAGCGCTTAGATTTGACCAAGGGTTTGGTGCAGTTATTGGGCGACCGTCACCTAGGCATTGGTTTTGATCAGCTGCTCGTAGTCGAGCCACCGATGCGTCCTGATGTCGATTTCAGTTATCGTATTTTTAATACTGATGGTACCGAAGTCGAACAGTGCGGCAATGGCGCGCGTTGTTTTGCGCGTTTTGTGCAGGCACGTAAACTGTCATTTAAGCAGCGTCTACGCGTTGAGACGGCTAGCGGTATTATTTCTCTGACCACTGATCGCTACGGTTGGGTAGATGTCGATATGGGCAAGCCTAAATTTGAGCCAGATGAGATTCCGTTTAGCCCAAGAGCGACGACCAAAATCCAAAACACCTATCATCTTGATGTAAATGGTACACCGGTACAGCTGTACGTTGCCAATATGGGTAACCCGCACGCTGTGATAAAAGTCGATGACGTACTTGATGCTGAGGTTGAGACTTTAGGCAAAGCAATTGAATCGCATCCTGCCTTCCCAGACCGCGTCAATGTGGGCTTTATGCAAGTGATGAATCAGCGACACATTCGTCTACGTGTGTACGAGCGCGGTGTGGGTGAGACCCAAGCTTGTGGTACCGGCGCGTGTGCAGCAGTAGCCGTTGGTATACGTGAAGGCTGGCTTGATGAGGGTGAGGAAGTTCGCGCACAGCTATATGGTGGCAGTATGATTATCAAGTGGCAGCCAGGCTATTCAGTTACGATGACGGGTCCGACCGCTTTTGTCTATGAAGGCGTATTTAGTCCAGATGGCCTGATGGCACAAGCAGGTCTTAAACCCAATGCTGAAGGCTGATAACTGTTGTTAGGCCAATCGTATAAATGCCAAGGATGGTTCTAATATGTTTATGTCTACCAATAAAAACATTCAGGCAGCGAGCTCAGCACCTTGGCTATCTACTGAGCTGGCTGCCACTATAGAGTCGGACGCTGCATTACGAGAGTTGCTCGCACCTGTGCATCGTTGGCTCAATACATTGTCTGTGCGCAACCATTCGCCGCATACTCTGACCGCTTATTTCGCTGGTTTGAATCAACTGGCGTTATTTTTGCGTGGTAAGCGTCTAACGTGGACACGCTGTGATAAACGGCAACTTGCCCAGCACATCAGTCAACGTCTTGATGAAGATAAGTTGGCGCTTGCCAGTGTCCAGCAAGAGTTGTCTGCGATTCGGCATTTTTATGGTTGGATGATTGAAGAAAAGCTAGCACGTATCAACCCAACCACTGGCTATCAGCTGAAGCGTAGTCCTAGACCGCTGCCTTCTATCGCTGATGTCGATTTGCTGACTCAGCTACTCGATCAAGAGATCCCTGATACACCAGAGCAAGCGCGCTTATGGTTACGTGATAAAGCTATGTTCGAATTGCTCTATAGTAGTGGCTTGCGAGTTGGCGAGTTGGTTGCACTCGATATGGCAGATGTAGATTTGTCTGACTTACGGGTACGAGTCACAGGTAAAGGAAATAAAACACGGCTAGTACCATTAGGGATAAAGGCCGCAGAAGCGATTAGTCGCTACCTACCGCATCGTAACCTTTGGGTAGAGCAGATGGATTGCGCATTGTTCATCAGTGAAAAACTCGGCACCAGATTATCAACACGGGCAGTGCAACAGCGCTTAAAAGTCGCTGCTACCCGCGCAGGTATCGCCCAAAACATGTATCCTCATCTACTGCGTCATTGTTTTGCATCACATATGCTGTCAGGCAGTGGTGACTTGCGCGCTGTACAAGAGATGCTCGGGCATAGTGATATTAGCACCACGCAAATTTATACCCACGTCGATTTTGCAAAATTAACGCAGGTTTATGATCGCGCCCATCCACGAGCAACTCATGCTCAAAATGAAGAATTGTCCTAGCAATTAGGCACGAAATCCACTGTATTTCACAATCTACGCCAAACGATGGCAATCAAAGATAGGCAGTTTTTGGCGGCCTTGCTCTTGCGCTTGCTTGTCTAATGACGCCATGACGATGGCATATTGTTTATCCAACTTGCTATCGTCATAGCTTGCGATAACAGTACTATCAAACGCTGTAATGGCTGCATGTCCCCATGCCTGACGGGTACTACCATCTTTATAGAGATGATCGCCACCTTGTGCTGCGCCAATGACCATACATTGACTGTCTAGAGCACGAGCACGTAACAACAACGACCAGTGCGCTTGCCCAGTCAAGTACGTAAAGGCAGAAGGTGCACTCAACAGTTCAGCACCGGCTTGTCGTAGACGCTGCGCCAATGCTGGGAAGCGCAAATCAAAACATACCATCATGCCGAGTTGATAGACTGTATTGCCTACTGCTAATGGTGCAATTACGGTCTGCGTACCCGGCTCAAAGGTCGCCGCTTCGTTATAGCTGCCATGCTTATCGGCCACAGTTGCGGTAAACAGATGAATCTTGTCGTAACGTGCGACGCGAGTGCCATCTGGTGCAAACAGCTGGCTCACTTGGCGCAATCTACCATCAGGAACGACAGTACCATCAGGACGATAATGGCAGGGTAACGAGCCTGCTAGTACATGGATACCAGCAATGCGGGCGTAATCTGCTATCGTCGCTGATAAGTCATCAAAACGCTCGGCAGTAGCAGATTGCTGTCCCATACTACAACAGTTCTCAGGCAATACAACAAGCTCAACACCTTGAGCTTGTGCATCTGTGATGGCTGCTTTGATATCTGCTAAATTATCCTCAACATTCTGCTGACTGTTCATTTGAATAGCAGCGACGTTAAGTTGATGGTTACTTGAATTCATGACAATATTCCTATTGGGTGTGAGCTGTATTGGTCATTCACCGTAATTTATTATAATATTTTCGCGGTAATGAGCAGACTGCTCGTATTTATGGGTTGCTCATCCTTGCCAAGATGTTAGTTTACTAGCGATAGCAAACCAAACGTATCCGGACAAAACATAAATTATCATAGCAAAATTGTGGCAAAAAATGCTATCGTCATGTCCTGATAAGATTTATGTCGTTACCTTTACTGACAGAATAAACACAATATCACTAAGATCGGAGTGCAATAAGCCGCCCATGAGTATGTCGTTCGGATTGGCGACCACGCTGAGCAACTCACAAAAGCTAACCCCGCAAATGCAGCAAGCCATAAAATTGCTGCAGCTCTCTAGTCTTGAGCTCGCACAAGAGGTTCAGGCAAAGCTAGATAGTAATCCATTACTTGAACGTATCGAAAACGATGACGAATACGACAGTGGTGACGATGAAATAGAGGAGTGGAGCGAGCCGTTGACGCTTGATAGCTGGAATCAAAGTAGCAGTGACTCATTTGACTCAGTACCTACTACCAGTACAGAGTACAGTGGCGATAGCTTCAGTGATAGTTTGGATAAATTACAACAGCCTAATATCGATGATAGTGCAATAGATGTAGATAGCTACGGCAGTTCTGATGCCGATAGCTTTGATATAAGTAGCTTTGAAACGGATAACTATGCCTCCACCGCCACGGGCTCTGGCAATAGTAGGGGTGATGAAGATTTCGATAGTTACCAAGGCGGTACATCGTCTACCATTCAAGATCATGTGCGCTGGCAGCTGAACTTTAAGCGTTTATCAGAGGCCGATACGCTGATTGCAGAATATTTAATAGACTCCATGGATGATATGGGCTTTATTCGAATTGATATAGATGAGCTACTGCAGAGCTTTGATACGATGGCAAGTTTCTATCAATGGGATGAGCGCGTTGAAAAAGAAGAAGTCTTAACTGTATTACGTATTATCCAGTCCTGTGATCCAGTTGGTGTGGGGGCGCGTCATTTAAGCGAGTGCTTATCGATTCAGCTATCTAAGTTAGATGCCCGCACCGAATACCTACAAGAAGCCCAAGCGCTGCTATCAGCGAGCGAGCATTTAGTCAGTAATAATATTAAAGCACTGACTGAACGCACAGGGCTTGCACCAGAATACATCACACCTGCACTTACGCTACTACGTACCTTGAACGCTTCGCCAGGGCTGCTGTTTCAGTCTAGCCAGCCTGACTATGCCCAGTCGCCTGAGAGCTACGATATTCCAGATGTGTTGGTCACACCTGTTAGGAATAATAAGGCGACAAGTAACTCTGAAGCTGAAGAGGATGGTTGGTATGTACGCCTCAATCCAGACACCTTACCAAAACTACGCGTAAACCAAGAATATGCCAATTTGGTCAAGCGTGGCGATGACAGCCCTGACAATCAATATCTGCGCGAAAACCTCACCGATGCTCGATTGTTTATTCGTAGTATCGAAGAGCGCAATCAAAACCTACTCAAAGTAGCGACTAGCATTGTACGCTATCAACAAGAGTTCCTGCAGCATGGTGCAACCGCCATGCAACCCCTAATATTAAAGGCAATTGCTGAAGAAGTTGACTTGCATGAGTCGACAGTCTCACGCCTTACCACCAGTAAAACCATCTTGACGCCGCAAGGATTGTTTTCTTTGAAACACTTCTTCTCATCTCACGTAAGTAGTGCTGATGGAGATATCTCATCGACCGCTATCAGTGCCATGATTAAAAAGCTCATCGCTGACGAAGATCCCAAAAAACCATTGTCAGATAGTCGTATCAAAGATGAGCTGTTAGCAGATGGTATCGATATAGCCAGAAGAACCGTCGCTAAATATCGTGAAGCAATGAATATTGGCTCGTCTACTCAGCGCAAACAGAAATACTAATTGTCTAAGCTCATCTTTCTATAAGGTTAATGGCTACCTGTCTGTATAGTATAAACCAGATATAAAAAATAAAATTTTTTGATTATATAGAAACCAAGTAGAAATAATAGGTATTGTTACACTTAATTACAATTTAATGGCTTGCTACTGGGCGATTTTCATGACAAATTAGAGTCATACCAACAACGAAAACCAAGTGCCGATTTATAGTATTTATTTACAACTAATAAAGGAGACGATAAAAGGATACGTCGACACATTACTAGAGGCATTGGGATAGTTAGTGGTAAGGCAGGATGATAAGAGCAAGAATGCTACCTCATCTGTTGATTGTAAGTTACAAATAAAAGGACAACAATATGAATGTTTCTATCAGTGGTCATCATATCAGCGTTACCGAAGCTATGGACACGGCAGTACGCGAGAAGCTTGAAAAAGTAGAGCGTCACTTCGATCAGATACAAAGTATTCAAGTGATTTTATCGTTAGACAATAGCGGTGCTAGCGCTGGCGGTAAAAAGAGCCATAAAGCTGAAGCAATTATGCGTGTCTCGGGTCAAGAAATGTTTGTCCAAGCGTATGAAGATGATATGTATAAAGCCATTAACGAGATGGCAGACAAGCTAGATAGACAAGTACGTAAGTACAAAACCCGTCAAGAGCGCAAAAAGACTCAGGGTGCAGGACGCGATGGTCGCTATCAGGATCTAACCCCTGCAGAAGCAGTACCAGCAGCATAGTTCGGGTTTAAAACTTTGAACACTATCGTTATAAGCTAGTGAAAGTAGACTAAGAGAATAAAAAATTTATAAGTAGCTACTGCATTAGTTTGTAATTGACGTAAAAAAAGACCTCTAACATGTAATACGTTGAGGTCTTTTTTAGCATTAGTAAACTTAGAATGAAAATGAACTAGCTATCAGCTCAAGCTTATCTATCTAAACATTATTAACCACCGCCGACGGCTTGTACTACTTCGATATTCATACCTTCTACGATACGCAGTTGAGCAAGCTCGCTCTTTGGCGTCAGCTCGCCGTCGACTTCCACAGCGTAACGACCCTGACTAAGGCCAAGCTCATTGATAACCAGTTGCACAGTCTGATGAGTGGTTTGCAAGCTTTTACCATTGACACTAATGGTGCTCATATTAAATACTCCCTACTAAATTAAAATTCCTGTGTATCCGCTATTCACTACGTATCTTTTGTTTTGTTACTGATAATTCATTGCGGCTAATGTAAAGAGCTAAAAATCACAATTACTATCGAGTAGCTCAGCTAACTGAGTCTTTCAATCGAAAGGCGGAAACGGCCAGCCATAGCCAACCTACAATCATAAGAACACCGCCAATAGGCGTAATCGCACCGAACCAACGCGGTGCACCAAGCGTCATTGCATACAAACTACAAGCAAAAATGATAATGCCAATTTGTAGTAACCAAGCGGTCGTCTGAGTAATATATTTCAAACGAATCAGTAAGCCCACAAGCAATAATCCAAGCGCATGTACAAAAAGATATAGCGTTGCCGTATGCCACCACTCGAGTTGTTGAGTGCTGACACGACCTTCTAGACCATGAGCACCAAACGCGCCCAGAGCAACAGCAATTGCCATATTAATTGCTGCAATACCGATCCAATTTAACATTGAACAACTCGTATCATCTTAAGGCTACTGAATATCATCTGGCAAAATCACACTATCAATGGTCATCGCATCACGAATCTTGTCCATGGCATTTTTCTCAATCTGACGGACTCGCTCAGCTGAGATAGAGTAAACCGCAGCTAACTCATGCAAAGTGGATTTTTGCTCAGATAACCAACGCTGTTCGACAATATCACGCGAACGATCATCTAAGGTACCCATAGCAGCGATAAGTGCTGACGAGTTGTTTTCTTCCCAATCTGCTTCCTCTAACTGCTCAGCTGGGTCGATACCGTCTTCCAAAAATAGCTGAGGGGCATAGCGACCATCATCATCGTCGCTTGACTGCGCCTCGAACGAAGCGTCATAAGAAGTTAGACGTGATTCCATCTCTAACACTTGCTTGCGTGTGACATTCAAGTCATTAGCGATAGCGTCCGCTTCTTCTAGTGTCAGCTGATTATTGGTCTTCTTAAGGCTACGGAGGTTAAAGAACAGTTTACGATGAGCCTTGGTAGTCGCAACTTTCACAATACGCCAGTTGCGAATCACAAACTCATGAATTTCAGCTTTAATCCAATGTACGGCAAAGGATACCAAACGTACGCCTTTATTCGGGTCAAAACGTTTAACTGCTTTCATTAATCCTAAGTTACCTTCTTGGATTAAATCTGCTTGCGGCAATCCATAGCCCGAGTAACTACGCGCGATATGAATCACAAAACGTAGATGCGACATCACCAGTAGACGAGCGGCTTCGACATCACCTTCATCATAATAGCGATGCGCCAGCTCTTGCTCTTGTACTGGTGTCAAAATAGGGATCTGATGGACAGTATTGATATACGCACCCAAATTTACCCCTGGCGCTGACAGGTGAGTTGGCATAGCTGGTACTAAGTCGCGCGTACTGGTATTGCCCAATGTACTCGCATCATAAGGTGGTCGCTGAGCCGCGGCCTTTAATGCAGCATCGCGTGCATCATTTTTTATAGGAGCTGAGCCATCTTTTTTATTTGTATTTACAGCATCAGTAGAAGTATTAGCCATATTCTTGACCTTGGTTAAATAGTTAAGCAAATAGTCAGATAAAAATCTTTATGATTTAATTGTAAAGGATAGCAGCGCTTAGTTGCTATCAGTTTTGGTAATGATGAAGTGATATATTGTAGCGAAACGCTGTAATGATGTGCCATCAACTGACGAGTGGTCAGTAACTTCATTGACCACTAGCTCTAAACAATCTGCCGCCTGTGATTGCTGACTTTGTCGACAAAACGCTGTGATATCAGCTTGCGAGTTAGGGTCGGTTGCAACCACGTACAGCGATTCGCCAACTGTTACGTCACGTAATGCGACTTTAGTTTTTAACAATGGCATCGGGCATGCAAGACCGCGTCCATCAACAAAACCTTTTATATTTAGTTCAGATCGCGCTGTAGCTACATCATCTGGATTATGACTCTCAGTCGGTAGCAACTCTAGTAGACTCGCAATGTCGTTTTGCTGTGCATCAGTCAAATTCGCTGATAACTGTATAGAATGCGACACACGTTCGATGACTAATTCACTAGCAGCGGACATAACTTAAACCTTGTAGATGTCTATATTTTAATTTGCTTTATTAATAATAGGCTTTGTTATTGAGTACGAACATAATCCATCAATCATAAATTATGAGGTCGTCATCACAGTCACCTAAACCTACTATCATTGTTGCTTATTATACCAAATAGACAATGTATAGTTGCAGTTGAATATAATCAACGCTGCGTTCGGTTCACTAGAATCATATAACCAAGAGTTGCGCGATTAGCAATTGCCCGATGAATAGTTATACGATTGAGACTTACTGCATAAATAGTAGCCTAATTAATAATTACACAGCCATGTTGCGCAATCGTGACGGGTGGCTAAGTTATTGGTAGTTAAGTGCATTGTAGAATTGACCTTGGATAAACAAGCTCGTATAGTCGAAAAGACGTCGTCAATTATCTTATAGGATATGCACTTGTACCATGCTCATAGAACGAAGCGACCCGACAGCAACAACTCTTTAGTAGCCAAAAACTCTGTAGGCTTACCAATTATGTTATCTAAGCGAAAAGATAAACGTCATTTCATGAGTTTAGCTTTGCCAAATAGTATCAAAGTAGGGTTGTCAATGATGCTACTAGCCATGGCTAGTGGTGCGCATAGTCGTGAGAGTCAAACGCTGCCACTTGCTGATAGCTCGTGGCAAGTCACAGATCCGCAAACGCTAGATCTACCAAATCTGCGCGGGCAAGGCTTGAGCTTTGCTGAGCAATATCAGAATAAAATGCTTGGCGAGTGGTCATTACAGAATATCAATGGCCGTGTCAGAATGGAACATGATCCTTGGGTACAAGAAACGATAAAAGACATGACGTGGCGTCTCAATGCCCAAGCTCGTCAGCAAGCACCACTTGGCGTTGTTATCATTGATAATCCCAGTATCAATGCCTTTGCAGCGCCTGGTGGCGTAATCGGTATCAATACTGGAACGATACTGTCAGCTAGTAGCATGGATGAGCTGGCGAGCGTCGTCGCGCATGAAGTTGCGCATATCAGTCAACGACACTACGAAAGCGGCGCTGACGAACGTAAAAAAGCCTTGCTGATGCAGCTAGGCGGTATGCTAGCTGCGATTGCCGCCTCAGCTGTCGATGGTGATGCCGCTGCGGCTGTGATGATGGGCAGTCAGACAGCCTCTATGAATAGCAGTATGGCCTTTAGCCGTAGTAACGAGCGTGAGGCTGACCGAGTAGGGATGCAGATTATGACCCAAGCGGGTTATGATCCTCGGGCGATGCCACGGTTCTTTGCCACGATGAATCAACAGAGTCAGTTGAACCAAGTTGAGAATCAATTTTTACCGAGTTTTGTACGTTCACATCCTCTGAGTAATGAGCGGTTGAGCGAGTCACAAAGTCGCGCTCAGCAATATCCAACGCTCTCATTGAGCCAACAGCAGCGCCATCAAGCATTGTTTGATTTACTGTATTGGCGTGTGCAAGTGACTGGTAAACATGCCTCTGAAGTCACGCTGACAACGGCTGCTAAAAACAGTCTCGGAGCTAAACTTGCGCTAATGCATTGGTATGGAGAGCAGCAGCGCTTTACAGATGCTAATAAGGTATTGGCCGAGATAAATGCGTTATCAAGCACACAGCGTCAAAATTTAGAGCCTCTATTGTCGATTACGCACAGTCAGTTATTGAGTGAACAAGGTAAGTGGCAACAAACCGTAGATGTCTTAGAGAGCCAGCAGCGCCTATATCCTGAGCGCCGTGATTTACGTCTTTATCTGGCCGAAGCACTGACTAACAGTAATCAACCGATAAAAGCCCAAGCGTTGTTGAAGCCACTAACAGAACAGCAGCCAAGCGACCGTTACGCATGGCAAAGCTTGCAACTTGCCAATGAAAAACTTGCTAAGACCACCACATCACCACAGTTAGCCAATATCGCGACGATTAATGCATTGCGCTATCGCAGTTATGATCAGCTATGGAATGGGCGTTATGAGAGTGCGCTGACCTCTCTGACACAGGCCAAACAGTTGACGGAAAATCTGCAAACCACAGATCAGGCCAATAGTGCTCGTCCATTACTAGCTAATATTAATGCTGAAATTAAAGCAATAAAAACCGCCAAAGACTTTAAGCCCTAGGCGGTTAGTTGTACAGATTAGCCTGCCAATCAATAGCAAGTGTTAGCCTTGTAGCGCGTCTTTAACCATTTTAGAAATCAAAGCAGGATCAGCACGGCCAGCTGTCTTATTCTTTAAGACACCCATGACGCTACCCATATCACGCATAGACGTAGCACCTTGCTCAGCGATTTCAGCATTTACCAATGCCATGATCTCGTCTTGATTCATTTGCTGCGGCATAAACTCGTTGATGATATCAATCTCAAACTGCTCTTTGGTGGCCAAGTCATCACGGCCATTTTCTGTAAAGATAGTTAGTGATTCTTGACGCTGCTTTAGCTGTTTTTGCAAAACTTCTAATACTTGGGCGTCATCAAGTTCTGTCTGACGGTCAATCTCGATTTGTTTCACTACTGACTGTACATTGCGCAGTACTTTGACGCGCTCAAGCTCACGAGCTTTCATTGAAACTTTGATATTGTCTGATAACGTCTGTTTAAGTTGGCTCACTGCTATTATCCTTATCGATCTGTTAAATGCTATTCGTTAGATGTCGTTTGTTAAATTTTTAGAACCAAACCTGCTGATAGTGGTTTTAATAAAAAATTATGTCAGCAGTAATAACAAAAATTGTAGCATAAAAAACGCCACTGATATCGATTGATAACAGTGGCGTTAGTGTAGCGCTTGTACCTAGCTAATCAGATTACTGATTAGTACATACGAGTGGTACGAATAGTTTCGCGTTGTAACTTCTTCTTATAACGCTTTACGGCAGCAGCTTTTTTACGCTTACGTACTTGCGTTGGTTTTTCATAAAACTCACGCTTACGTACGTCTGACAATACACCAGCTTTTTCACAAGCACGTTTGAAACGACGGATAGCGATATCAACTGGTTCGTTTTCTTTAACCTTAACTGCAGGCATGAAGACTCCTCGATTAGGATGAGATATAAGGGCATTAGTTTGGCTGTGTATTAGTATTTAGCCGTAATATCTCAAGATTACAGGCATCAGCTCAAACTAGGACAATTCTCACGCATTAGCGTAAGGGCAGGTATTTTAATAAAAAATACCAACAAAGTCAATGATTTTAAGCATTTATTGCCGATAGGGTATTCAATTAGATGGCTATTTGAATTTGGCTCACAAACTATGAATTCGACATATATACAACGCTTTATCAATAAAAAATCCCTACCGTCTATAACGGTTTGATTGGAGTTTATGCTATGATAATTCCCATATTATAGGGTCTATTGAACTTTCAAATATTAGGACTGCTGATAGCTAAAGTTACACTAAACTAGGCGAAAACCGACGATAATGTCGAGATCTTAGCTAGGTTTTCAACAACGGTTGGGGTAATTTTAGCATCAGCCTTTCAGGGCAGTACTCTTTTTTGTCAATATATGGCGAAATAGTTTGACCTAGAATGACTAGGCTTCAACAATTTCACTGCATATTGTCTAAAAAATAGTGACTGTCAGCACCCCATTTGAAAGTTCAATAGACCCTAGTAAGCCTATGAACCGTCTTGTGTGTATTTTATTGAGGATGTTGGAATGAAAAAAACAGTATTTAACACGGCATTAAGCACCGCACTTATCGTAGCTTTAGGTATGAGCGTGAGCGCTTGTAGTGGCGGCGAAGAGCATGAAGAAATAATGGCAATCGATCGCGTTGACGAAGCTGCTGAACTTGCCATCAAAAATGCACCACCAGCTGAAGAAATGGAGTTCCCAGAGACAGCACCAATGCCAGCGGCTGATGCAGTGGGTACAGAAGCTGACGCTGATACTACAGAAGCAGCAGCTACCGATAGTATGGATACAGCCGCTGCTCCTACTGACAGCGCTGATATGGCGGCTACTGACGATACAGCTGCAGCCATTGCTGAATAATTTAGTGGTTAATGGACTATTAACTCAATGGACTATTAAACAGTCGTTGGTCGTATACGTAAGTACTTTAAGCTTATATAACGCACCTCTAATTGATTGCAGACTGACTAAGTAAGGGTAAAACCATGATTGATATACAACCGTATATGAACAAGCTGAAATTGTCTGTGATCAGCATGAGTGTGGTATTTGCTGTGAGTGCTTGTAGCGGTGATAACACAGCTACGGAAGAGTCTACAGCAGCCAATGAGCCTGTTACCGCTATAGAAGAGAAAGCTGTAGCAGAAACCGAAGGCACGACGCCTGAGTCTGTGGTTGAGCCAGAAACAGATACAGAACCAAAAGCAGCAACAGAGTCTGCCGACATAGTAGATGACGCAGTGGCAACACCTGAAACTGATTCTGAGCCTGAAGTGTTGGCAGCAGATGCAGGTGCCAAACTGTATGAATCAAATTGTCAGGTGTGTCATGCTGCAGGTTTGCTCGATGCGCCAAAGTATGGTGATACAGCGGCTTGGACAGCTCGTCTGACCAAAGATAAAGAGACGTTGTACATGCACTCGGCTAAAGGCTTTAATAAAATGCCAGCGCAAGCAGTAAACGGTGTGACCGAAGCACAAGTTAAAGCAGCTGTTGATTATATGCTAGCGTCGGTAAGCTGATACTCTATATTAGAGTATGTCAGCTATTGAAATTTGCTAAACTGGCCGTCATTGTGACTGACAATGACGGTTTTTTTATGCACGTTTTTTGTCATGTCAGTCTGAGAATATACAGCTGTATCAAGCGAATTCGAGATAGTGTGTGGCTGATTGTATTATAGTCGGTGAACTACTAAACCGCTACGGCGTTACCCTCCTTAGATGTACTACTTGTACAATCTGCAGTCGGCTGCCTTGTACTCATTTTAGAGTTCTTTGACTATAGTTATCCAGTTTCTCAAAATGATGTAAGATAAAAGTGCGATAAAAATAGCACGAAAACGAAAGTATAAAGGCAAAAGTATGAAAGTATTGGGCTTAGAGACCTCTTGTGATGAGACGGGGCTAGCGATTTTTGATAGTGAGCAAATAAATAGCGACAACCAAGGTTTGGTCGGGCAAGTACTGTACTCTCAGATTGAGCTGCACGCCCTTTATGGTGGCGTTGTGCCTGAGCTTGCTAGCCGCGATCATATTCGTAAGCTAGTACCGTTACTTAATGAGCTACTCGAACAGTGCGATATGACAAAAAGCGAGATCGATGCGATTGCCTATACCAAAGGGCCTGGACTTATTGGTGCATTGATGACAGGTGCATTATTTGGACGTAGCTTGGCATATGGTTTAGATATCCCAGCGATTGGTATTCATCATATGGAAGGGCATCTTTTGGCGCCGCTTATGGGCGCAAACCCTCCGGCGTTTCCTTTTGTCTCGCTATTGGTGTCTGGTGGGCATACGTTACTGATTGCTGCACACGGTGTTGGACAATATGAGATATTGGGTGAGTCGATAGATGATGCGGCGGGTGAGTGCTTTGATAAAGCGGCTAAAATGTTGGGTCTGCCTTATCCTGGCGGTCCTAATATTGCTAAGCTGGCAGAAGCTGGTAATCCTGACGCTTACGCACTCCCAAGACCAATGCTACATCGGGGTCTAGACTTTTCGTTTAGTGGCATGAAAACAGCCGTACATAATCTGATTAAGGATACGCCACACTCAGGAGGGTCGGGTAATGGCGCTGACAGCGATCCACAGATTCGTGCTGATATTGCTGCAAGTTTTCAGCATGCAGTGGTCGACACGCTAGTGAAAAAATGTGTCAAAGCACTTAAGCAAGCAGATATGAGCCGCTTAGTAATTGCAGGCGGGGTCAGTGCCAATACTCATCTGCGTGAGATGTTAGAGGCTGAACTGGCTAAGATCAATGCAACGGTTCATTATGCACCGCCTGCGCTATGTACGGATAATGGCGCGATGATTGCTTATGCAGGTTTTGAGCGCTTGCAAGCAGGACAGTCTGATGATTTGGCTGTTAGCTGTATTCCGCGTTGGCCAATGACAGAGTTGCCAGCCGTGTAATTGAGCCTTTGGTCCAACACGTTTATATGAATTAAGGACAGTCTATGCAGTGGCTTGCTATCGGTTTGGGCGCAGCATTCGGTGCTTGCTTGCGAGCGTGGCTATCGCGTTTTAATGCCTTGCACGGTTGGGTGCCACTCGGTACCCTGAGCGCCAATATCTTAGGCGGACTGCTGATAGGGTTGGCGCTAGTGTGGTTTGAGCGTATGGGTAGCAACTTGTCCGATCACGTGCGCGTGTTTGTGATTACTGGCTTCTTGGGCGGATTGACTACGTTTAGCACGTTTAGTGCAGAGGTGTTTGGCTTTATTCATGATGGGCGGTTGCTAGCAGGTTTAGCGCTCATCGGTTTGCATGTAGGACTGACGTTATTGGCAACTGCTATCGGATTCTATTTCTTTAAGCTGGTTTTGTAGCTGTTGATATTAATCGCGATAGTCCGTTATAAGTAGTTCCAAAGATACAGTCTGTTTTAAGTGGTCTATTAATAGGTTTGAGGGGCTTTTTAGGTGGTTCCGTTGGGATATACCCTAAAAGCGTTCCTCTTGAAATTCATGATATTTAGAAGAAAGTTTATGCAACTTACTTTTGGATTCTTCGTTTAAAGAATCATACAAGTCATTATTCAAGACATCATAAGCGCATATAAAAGCACTTTTGTTTTTTTGAGTATATTCTTGCATCATATCTATACAAGAAAATGAACTAAGTATGTTGAATAGGATATAGATATTGTGAGGGTCGTATTTTAAAGCCCTTTGGAAATAAATTAATGCAGAGTAGTTTTGTTGATCTTCTGAAAGATATGGAGCAAGATCTACCGTTATTCCTTTTAAATTTAAAGCCTCCGCTATTTCACTATCTGTTGAATTACTATCAGTAATTACTTCATTTAAGATACTTATAGCAAGTTCTGGCTCATAATTTTGGCAAAAAATCTCTGCTTGGGTCAATTTTTTTTCTATGATAGACATTATTTTTCACCCATTGGTCTTTGATTATAAGGTCAACAGATCGATGCCTGTATAGCGCACCGAACATGAATAGAGTATGCAAATAAACCCTAAAAAAATGTAGTCATTCTTAAGCTGGAGGGAGTACTTTCAATTACATTATTATTTTTTGGGATGAATATCCATGTATCAAAACTTACAGCTGTAACGTCGTCAAAAGCATTTACTATACTTTCAACAGTAGTCTCTATAATCGGGTATGCTGCATCATTCCAGATAATAAAACAACTATCTGTCAGTCTGAGATTTATTTGATTTTTAGTTTCTTCTATACAGTTTAGCAGCACTTTTTTATCAACCTTGTTCCAGTCAATTACTCCGCTACCACTAGTTCGTATTGGAAATGAGCTAACAAACTGATCCATTACTTTCCTAGACTCTTCATCGGCTAATATTCTAACTTCTTTAAGAGCATCTAAAGCTTCATCGAATAAAACACTCATACAAGTGACCTGTTAAATTGTTTAAGATAATTAAGAGTAATTCGATTGAATCTTGAAAAGCTTGCTTCGTGTACATTACCAATGTACACCGCGACTACCTAAGTAACTCAAGATACTGATACCATTAACCTACAGCCAGAGATTCAATTCCTCACTAGGGAACCATCATTTTCCCCAACGCCTATCATAACGTAAGAAAGCAAACGATATTTATAACCAAAAAATGTAATAAACAGTGGAGTATTAAACTGGTTTTACAATCGCTTCCAATAAACTGGCAAAACCCTGCATATAAGAAATGTCTTGACTAGAAATACGCGTCGCGGCGTACAGCTGACAATGTACACCATCACCTAGTGGTCGCGAGACGACCCAACCTTTTTTCTCATATTCAGCAACCACCCAATCAGGCAATGCTGCTACGCCGCGTTCACTAGCAACCAACTGAATTAGCATTGCGGTCAGCTCTGTCGTACGAACACTCTTAAAGCTTACTTGTGCTGGCGTCATAAAATTAGCAATGATGTCGAGACGCTTGGCCTCTACTGGATAGGCAATTAATGTCTCATTAATCAAATCATCAGGGTCAATAAATTTTTGAGCAGCTAAATCATGCGTTGGTGAAAGCACCAAACGACTCTCGTACTCAAACAATGGCTGATAGCTGATACCGTCGAGCGGTAAATCACTGGTAGTGATAAGCAGATCAATATCACCTTCCATGAGTAGATGATGCGGCTCAGGCTCAAACCCTGTGGCAAAATCTAGCTCGACATCCGACCATTCACGGCGATAGTGGTTAAGTATCGGCATAAGCCAATCAAAGCAGCTATGGCACTCTGATGCTAGGCGTAATCTGCCTGCTTGACCGTGTGCTAAGCGCTTGAGGTTAGATTTGGTACGAGTAACTTGCGGTAGGATATTGTCTGCCAATGCCAATACTGCTTTACCTGCGGGCGTAAAACTAAGCGGGCGTGTCCGACGATTGACTAAGCTGATGTCGTAATAGTTCTCAAGCTCTTTTAATTGATGCGAAACGGCTGAGGCAGTAACGTGTAGCTCATCCGCCGCTGCTGCAAGTGAACCATGCGCCCGTAGCGCGGTTAACGTATTAAGATGACGTAGCTCAAGCATAATATAACCTAACCGCTAAGGTGAGAAAAATTCATTATAGTCAATATAGCGCTGACTTTCACTCATAGTCCGGTATTAATGCTCAGTTAATAAGCAATTAGTCAGCAATCAACATCTAGCGCTTGCGTAATAATAACTGTGAGATAACGACCAATACTAGAGAAGCAACCAGCAATAACGTACCAATGGCGTTAACTTCTGGTTTGAGTCCTACGCGCACCATAGAATAAATGCGCAGCGGTAAGATCTCATAGCTAGGCCCTGTGACAAAGGTCGACACCACTACATCATCTAGCGATAAAGTGAAAGCTAGCAACCAACCTGCCATGACCGCAGGCAAGATAACGGGAATCAATACGGTGCGCACCATGGTTGATTCGTTAGCACCCAAGTCGCGTGCCGCTTCCATTAAACGCTCATCTAAACTACTCAATCGTGCAAAGACGGTAATGACAACAAAGGGTAGGCAAAAGGTAATATGAGCCAATAGCAGTGAGACAAAGCCCAATTGCAAACCAATCAGTAGGAATAGCGCCAATAACGAGATAGCCAATACAATCTCAGGCGACATCATCAGGACAAACAGCAGACCGTTTAGCAAGCCTTTACCGCGAAAATTATAACGGTGTAATGCCAGCGCTGTAAGCGTACCTATCAAAGTTGAGACGGTGGCTGCCACCAATCCTAATACAATAGAGTGCCAAAACGCATCGAGCATTGCTTGGTTATTGAATAATGATTCGTACCACTTTAAGCTAAAACCGCCCCAGTTATAGCCAATTTTTGATTTGTTAAAGGACATCACCACCAAGACAATGATTGGCAGGTATAACAGGGTATAAATCAGTCCGAGATAGCCTTTGGCAGCGATACTACCAATCTTAAGCGGGCGAGTTTTTTTATTCGGTGAGCTGTAAGACATTAGGCCACCTCGTTGAAGTCGGTCTTGCCAATGCGGCGGCTACTGGCACGGTAGGCTAGTAATAATACCGCCATCGCTAGTGTCAATAAGACGCTGGCCGCAGCACCAAATGGCCAGTCACGCGCATCTAAAAATTGGTTTTTAATGATATTACCGACCAATAAATTACGAGAACCACCCAAGATATCTGCCACATAAAACATGCCCATCGCAGGCAACAGCACGAGCAGTACACCAGAAATAATCCCCGGTGTCGTTAATGGCAGTACCACATGCCAAAAGGTCTGTGTTCTAGTTGCACCCAAATCCTGCGAAGCCAATAGCATGTCATTACGCAAGTCAGTAAATACAGCATATAGCGGCAGTACCATAAATGGAAATAACAAGTAGGTTAAACCTGCAATCACCGCGCCTTGGGTATATAAAATATCGATTGGCGTATCGATTATACCGATGGCTAATAGTAATTTATTAATCAAACCGTTATTGGCAAATAGTAATTTGAGCGCATACGTCCGTACCAAAGAGTTGGTCCAAAATGGCAGTATCAGTAGTAGCATCAGCAACGGCTGCCAACGTACTTTTGCTTTGGAAACCAGCCATGCAAAAGGGTAGCCAAACAGTAGGCAGATAACCGTTGTGATACCTGCCATCCATAATGAGTGGACAAATACCTCAAAATATAAGGGGTCAATCATCCGCACATAACTGTCGATACTGACAGGCAAGCTGATAAAGGCACTGCTATCGCGGGTCAAAAAACTGACAGCGATGACTAGGATATTTGGTAATAGTGCAAATATCAGTAGCCAACCCCAAATTAGCCAAAGCGTAGCGGTACGAAATGGACTTTTACTGCCTAAGTGGTTGCGGGCCATCAGCTACCATCCTTTTGTACAGTCGTGTTTTTCATAGTGTCAGGATCTTCTGGCAATACCCATTCCCAGCCATCTACCCATGAGACTTTGACGCCCTCGTTTAGTTTGTAATCAAAGCTTGGATCATCCTCATCAAAAAATTCAGAGGCTTTAATGATATGACCATTTGCCAGTTCGATAATCGAGTCTAAGGTGCTACCTTTATAGTTACTCTCGATGACACGGCCCAACAGTCCGCTATGCTCATTGTCTTTTGGATCGTAGATACGCAGGTCTTCGGGGCGAAGTAGTAAATTGACGATATCGCCCACTTGCACGTCATTGGCAAAATTGGGACGACGTAAGTTGCGTAAGGTGGTCGGCCCTTCTTGCACTTGCGCTTCACAGACTTCGACCTCGATACGTCCGTTGGTCACTTTGCCATCTCGATCTGGCTGGTCTGGATGGACACCTTTGACCTCGGCTCTAAACAAATTGGTCTCACCGATGAATTTAGCAGTAAATAAATTGGCAGGGGTTTCATAAATTTCGATAGGCGTACCGATTTGCTGGAACGTGCCGTCTTTCATTACGGCAATACGGTCTGACATTGAGAGCGCTTCTTCTTGGTCATGAGTGACAAAGACAAAGGTTATGCCCAACTCACGTTGCAGACGCTTCAGCTCAGACTGCATTTGCAGGCGCAGTTTGTGATCGAGCGCGGATAATGGTTCATCGAGCAATAGTAGTTTAGGACGGTTAATCACCGCACGTGCAATCGCAACTCGCTGCTGCTGACCACCAGACAAATCTTGCGGCTTGCGGTTGGCCAAATGCTCTAGCTGTACCATCGCTAGCATCTCACTGACACGTCTTTGGATTTCATCTTTTGGGACTTTCTTTAGCTTTAGGCCATAAGCCACATTTTGGGCAACGCTCATATGAGGGAACAACGCATAATGCTGAAATACGGTATTGACTGGACGTTTATCAGCGGATAAGCCTGCCATCTGTACGCCATCCAAATATATCGCCCCAGCGTTCGGCTGCTCAAAGCCTGCAATCAAGCGTAGTAATGTCGTCTTACCACAGCCTGATGGGCCAAGCAGCGTCAAAAACTCACCATGTTTAATATCAAGGTTGATGTCTTTTAGAACTTCGGTTTGATCATAAGTTTTTTTTAGACCAGTCAGTTGCAGCAGCACCTGATCATCATGAGGTGACGCAGAGGTGTTATACGTATTTTGAGATAAATCGGTCATAATATCTGTTCCTGAGCGTCCAATATCTGTATACAGCTAGCTGTCATTATAGGGATTGGTATGAACGTAAGCGCGGTCTGATTGCTGCCTGATTGCTGCGTATTATAACAAACCCTTGATATAAGTCAGTGCAAGTTCGTTATAAGTTACGCGAGTCATACTATCGTAGCAGCGATATGCACAGCTATATTTTTAGATGTGACTACATTCACTTAAAGATATTTAGACAAATTTTTTTACCGTTTTTTGGTTTTTATTGCTATACAATCACGTTATGGCTGACAAACATGATTAGCCTGATAGTTTGGCGATAAATAGCCAATCTGTGCTTGAATACATGTATGCAAAAAAGCTTATAACTCTAATATTATTGATGATAAAGGATCTCTCATGCCTACCGATATACGTCCAACCACAGGTCAAGAAGCGCTTGAGCTTTTAAAAGCAGGTAATGCACGCTACGTTGATAGCCTCACCAGTACCGATGAGTATATGCAGCGCCGTCCAGAGTTGGTCAAGGATCAAAATCCATTGGCCATTATTTTGGGTTGTTCAGATGCACGAGTACCAGTTGAGATTGTTTTTGATCAAGGTTTGGGAGATTTGTTTGTTATACGAGTCGCGGGTAACGTCGTTGCACCATCACAGATTGGTTCAATCGAGTTTGCAGCTGAAGCCTTTGGCACACAATTGGTAGTGGTACTTGGACATTCAAAATGCGGCGCTGTCACGGCTTGCGTTGAGACATTGATTAATCCTGAACAGAACTATTCACCTAACTTGCAATCTATCGTTGATCGTATTCGCCCAAGCGTTTATAACTTGCACGAACTGGCAACTGCCAATGGTCAAGACGTCGATGCAGACGAGTTGGTCGATCGTTCTATCCGCGCTAACGTACGTATGTCAGTCAGTCAGCTAAAGCATGGCTCACGTGCATTAGAGGACTTAACCAATAGTGGTCAGCTATTGGTAGTCGGTGCTGAGTATGATCTTGAGACAGGAAAAGTGCGTTTTTTAGATAGCTAGTTAGTCTTAGATAACTAGCTAGTTAGGGTATACAGACGAACACACCTTGTTCATATTCTTACAAAACCCTATCAGTTATTTCGCCATTTTTTATTATGATAAGAGAACGACGCAAATTACGACAATCTTGATTTGCGTGTTTTTGCCTTTATTTTCTGAATTATATTAGGATAATTATGTCTACTTCATCTAACAACAATAACGACGCAATAGACCAACCTGCTAGCAGCGTCAGTACTGATGGTGTTCAGCCAATCTCATCACAGACGACCGGTTTTACTTTTAACCACACCATGCTGCGTGTCAAAGACCCAGTGAAATCGCTTGAGTTTTACACTGGCGTCTTGGGTATGACCTTGCTTGCCGTTAAGAAGTTCCCTGACATGGGATTCGATTTATATTTCTTGGCTAAGTTGACCGAGAGCGAGCGCGAAAACCTGCCAACTGGCGATGATCTAGAAATCTTTGCTTTCCGTCAGCGTGGTATTTTGGAGTTGACGCATAACTACGGCACCGAAACCAAGGCTGATTTTAGCTATCATGACGGCAATCAAGATCCGCAAGGTTTTGGTCATATTTGTTTTAGCGTTCCAAGCTTGGATGAAGCGGTTGCTTGGTTTGATAAAAATGACGTCGAATTTAAAAAGCGTCCAGAAGACGGTAGCATGAAAAACATTGCCTTTATCAAAGATGTAGACGGCTACTGGATCGAAATTGTTCAGGCCGATTTGTTGGGCTAGTTGTCAGAAAGACAGCACCTATTAAGATAAGTGCGCTAATAAAAATAAATAGAATAAAGGAGTATCACCCAGATGCCTACCTCTGAGGCAGAAACGACACTGAGTGCTGAGACAGCTGCGCAGTCTACGACAACGGATGGATTGACCTATCAAAGCATCCTTGGTTCGGCAAATGAGATATGGGTTGGCTTTGTTGAACGCATCCCATACTTTGTCGCATCAATTATCGTTATCCTAATTTTTTGGTTCTTATCGATTGTCTTCAAAAAAATCGTTCACAAATTATTAGGTAGCCGTAGTCGGCATCAGAACTTGGTCAAAGTGTTTCAGCGAGTAGGTGGGGCGCTTATTTTCTTTATTGGTTTTATGATAGCGATGGTTATTGCAGTGCCAGGATTCACCCCTGCTAAGCTGATTGGCGCGCTCGGTATTGGTTCCGTTGCTATCGGTTTTGCTTTTAAGGATATCTTCCAAAACTTACTCTCTGGTATCTTGCTGCTAATTTCAGAGCCGTTTCGTATCGGTGATCAGATTGTCTCAGGCGACTATGAAGGAACAGTCGAAGATATCAAAATTCGCGCAACTACCATCAGGACTTATGATGGCCGTCAAGTGGTGATTCCAAATTCAGATCTCTATACCTCAGCATTGACCGTCAATACCGCTTATAAGCAGCGCCGTCTGCAAGTCGCAGTTGGTATCGGTTATGAAGATGATATCGAAGCGGCCAAAGCTGAGATTATCAAGGCGTTAGATAAGATAGAGAGCGTCTCGAAGAAAGCAACGCCAAGCGTGATTGCTACTGGTTTTGGTGGTTCGTCCATTGATCTAATGGTACGCTGGTTTATCGAAGATGGTACGCAAGCCAATAAGGTTGCCTCGATTCATCAAGTAATTGTAGGTATCAAAAACTCGTTGGATGCAGCGGGCGTAAATATTCCATTCCCAATACGTACGATCGATTTGAGTGATCCTTCAGTGAGTGCAATCGTTAATAAAATGAACGAGCAGCAAGACGTTGTGGATGTGAATAAAACAGTAGCAGAGTAGGGCGCTCGGTGAAATATTTAATTAGTGTTAAAACTTTGATTTCCACATTATTCAGAAAACTAAAAAACCGCCACATCAATTGATATGGCGGTTTTTTTATACGTGTCTACGTGCTATAAGTATAAAGGCTTATTCGTCTTTCGCTCTAAAGTCGGTATGGCATGATTTACAGCTTGCACCAACTTGTCCAAACGCAGGCTTAACATCGTCCATGCTAGTGGCGTTTTGGGCGGCGGCGTTTAGCTCAGCAGTGACTTTTTGAAAGTTTTCCGCTTCAGCACTGAATCCATCAGCATTAGACCAAACTGCTTCAGTAGCATTGCCTACTGCTTCAGGGTCTTCAAAATGACTCCAAGGCTTGGCGGCATCTTCTGCTAAGAACGCAGCTTGCTCTTTAAATACGTCCGCATCAAATGTGTCAGGTGCTTTTGCCATATCACCCATGACGCCCATTGCATCGCCCCAGTTTTTCATGGTGTCTTGACGCGCTTGCACGTCAGGGTTAGACCCTGTTGAGGTACTACAGGCCGTTAAACCCAGTGCAGCCGCCATCAAAGTAATGCTAAACAGAGATTTGAAAGATTTGTTGGTATGAACCTGTGCCATATGACTTACTCCTTTAAACTTGGCTAATAGTAAGCGCGATTGAAAACGCTCGCTTTGACTTAAAATATAGTTATACAAAATACTGCCTAAAATTCTTCTGAGCACAGTTGCTAATAAAGAACGTCTTCTATTGTAACGGTTATCTGTGCGTTGGGAATTATATAGTTGTTATATCCTCGTAATATTTTAGATAAGCATACCTTAACTTGGTTATTACTGCTTATAGTTGGTTGCGATGATCGTATAGTAGCTACACAACGTATTTTTGTACGATAACAATGTGAGAGTGGGTCGTTTGGATGGTACTGACAATAAAAAAGGCCAGCGAATAGAGGCTGACCTTTTTAATATTTTCCAAAAATATGAATGCTGTGATATTTACGAAACTTATAGTGCTAACCAATCACGTGGTTTTAGATAATAATCGGTCAACTCAAATTCAGGCGTTCCTTCAGCAGGCTCAAAGCGATAATGCCAGCTGGCAAGTGGTGGCATACTGACTAGGATGGATTCGATACGTCCATTACTCTGTAGCCCAAATAGCGTTCCACGATCGTAGACCAGATTGTATTCGACGTAGCGGCCACGGCGATAGAGCTGAAACTCGCGCTGCGCTTCAGTATAAGGCGTATTTTTACGTTGTTCAAAAATCGGCATAATGCCGTCAAGATAACCGTTGCCAACTGCTTTCATAAAGTTAAAGCAGGTCTCGAAGTCCCAGCCGCGACTCTCAGCACTGACGTCATCATAAAACAGACCACCAATACCGCGCTGCTCATCACGATGGCGTAGATGGAAATACTCATCACACCACTGTTTGAAATCAGCGTAGATATTGTCCCCAAAAGGCGCACACAAGTCATGACAAACTTGATGCCAGTGTACACAATCAGCGAGTACTGGATAGAATGGCGTTAAGTCAAAACCACCGCCAAACCACCAGATAGGAGCTTCGCCTTCCGCTTCTGCTACGAATAAACGCACATTGGCATGGCTCGTAGGCACGTTTGGATTTCTGGGATGGACAACCAGTGATACGCCCATTGCTTGAGCTTTACGTCCAGCGATATTGGGGTGACGCGCAGTCGCAGAAGCAGGGAGGTTATGTACATGAATATGGCTAAACATGACGCCTGCTTTTTCGATGACCTCGCCATCTGCCAATACGCACGACCGTCCGCCGCCGCCTTCAGGACGTTCCCAGTCATCAGGTACAAAGGTCGCATGCTCATTGTCATTAGTGCTGCCGTCACGCTCTTGTGCTTCTAGCGATTCACAGATACGTGCCTGTAAATCAACCAAAAATTCACGCACTCGCATGATGTCGTTATTGGTTGGCGTCGTCACGGACGCTACCGTTGATAAGTCCGTTTCGTTATTTGTAATACTCATAAGATATCTATTTATTCAGGTGTATGGCGGTATTAAGGTCTGTATCGAGAGAAGCATCTATATCAAGATTGATATTTTTATCAAACAAGTGGCCCATGCGATCACGTTTGGTTGCTAGATATTCCGCATTCATATCATTAACACCGACTAACAATGGCACTCGTTCGATAACATCAATACCATGTTCAGTCAGATAAGCGACTTTGTTTGGATTGTTGGTGATGAGCCTGACAGCGTCAACACCGACATGGGCAAGCATCGGACCACACATATCATAGATACGCGCATCGGCAGGCAAGCCTAACATGAGATTAGCATCCAGCGTATCATGCCCTTGATCTTGGAGGGCGTACGCACGAATCTTATTGGTCAAACCAATACCGCGGCCTTCTTGACGCAAATACAAAATCGCACCGCACCCTGACTCTTGGATGGCTTGCATGGCAGTATTGAGCTGTGGACCACAGTCACATTTCAATGAGCTAAACGCATCGCCTGTCAGACATTCAGAATGAATGCGAATGAGCGGTACTTGCTTCGCTATCGATTCGTTCTTTTGGTTCAATATCGTGTCGTTTGAGGATTGGCTAGCCATGACATCTGTCTGTTGATCGACCACAGCTAGACCAACGGTCAGCATGACATGCTCTTGACCTTCGCTATTTTCAAAGATATGAATATCAAACTCGCCGTGACGAGTGGGTAATTTGGCACTAGTGATAAATTGATATGACATTGCTGTCCTACATAAGCCTAAAGTCGTGGCGGTGAAAAGGGTGTTGTTGCTGTTCGAGATGAGGGCTGTTTGAGCCGGTTACTGTTAAAGATAACTACTGTTTTCGAAATAAATATTAGTTGAGATGAGCATATCATCTAAACTTTACTGCTAAGACTGAGATGATACCAGTATAACCTGTTCATAAAGACAGCGTACTCATTGTATTTTTTATAAAAACACACAAAGTTCACAGACGACGCACGATGATTAAAGCGACAATTAAAAAAAAATGCTATTATGCCATACTATTTTGACGGATACAGTGACAAGTCTTTACCCTTACATTACTATGTCGTCACTAACATCCGCTATTGATGCAAAATAATAGGGCATAATGTCATCCCTCAGTCGTCAATAGTATAAAAGCATCAATATTTTGATATCAAAACGTTGGTATTGACGCGCAGTCTATTGAGCTAGCGTGTCTACTGTCGTAAGTAGCGCAGCTATACAAATACGAAAGTTGCATGAATAATTATATGGTCGATTACATCAATAATGATGTAGGTATTATTGACGTCTTTTGATTATAGTCAACGCTATATTTTAAAGACACGTCTTGTCAGCAGATTGGTAGGTATCGTACGGTTTATGCAGCAGTCACCTCATTCTCCAAAGTCTCAGTCCCTATCTACATCAGTGCTGGATTCTGCTGCTCAGTTATCGAGCTTACAGCAGACCTATACTGTGATTCCACGTGTGCGTCCTCATACGCCATTGCTTGATGCAATTGATACACCCGCTGACCTCAGCACGCTTTCGACTGCCAAGCTTATTACGCTGGCTGATGAATTGCGCCTTTTTCTATTATATTCAGCTGGTCAGAGTGGTGGGCATTTTGGTGCCAATTTGGGCGTGGTTGAGCTGACTATAGTATTGCACTATTTGTTAGATACGCCGCAAGACCAAATCGTCTGGGACGTGGGTCATCAAGCCTATGCTCATAAAGTGCTGACAGGTCGCCGTGAGCAGCTAGGTACTATCAGATCTAAAGACGGTTTGACAGCGTTCCCTGAGCGCGCAGAGTCTGTCTATGATACATTTGGCGTTGGTCATTCATCGACCTCTATTTCAGCTGGTCTGGGCATGAGCCTTGCCCTGCGTTATCAAGGCCGCGAGCAAACGGTTGCTTGCGTCATCGGCGATGGTGCAATGACAGGCGGTATGGCATTTGAAGCCATGAATGATGCAGTACAGCAAGATGCTGATTTGCTGGTCATTCTAAACGATAATGATATGTCGATATCTTGCTCTATTGGCGGATTTTCACGACATTTAGCGATGCTTTGGGAATCAGGTTATCAAGTTGATATCTCTGAGTTAGGTGAGCCAGTACTCTGCCACCGTCCTGATATGCAGGCGTTCGATCGCCGCAAGCGTCATAAAGAGATGCGTGATGTTCCGCAGCTAGAAGATAACTTATTCAAAGCGATTGGTTTTACCTATTTTGGTCCATTTGATGGGCATAATATCCCTGAGCTACAGCGCGTACTGTCACTGGCGAAGCAAGTAAAAGGCCCAGTATTGGTACATATCTATACCACTAAGGGTAAAGGGTTTGCACCAGCAGAATTAGATCCAGTGGGCTATCACGCAATTAGTAAGTTGCCAGTCGAAAATCATAAAGAGCATGAAGCGTCTAAAGCTAACTCTATAGAGCAGCTAAAAAAACAACCAAGTACAAAGCCAGCGTTAAAATATTCGCAAGTGTTTGGCCAGTTCTTATGTGATAAAGCGGCTGAAGACGATAAGCTACTAGCTGTCACCCCTGCTATGGAAGAAGGCTCAGGGATGACGGACTTTGCTCGTCACTTTCCACAGCGTTTCTTTGATGTGGCCATCGCTGAGCAACATGCTGTCACGCTAGCGGCTGGAATGGCAACTCAAGGCGTCAAACCTATTGTCGCAATTTACTCGACGTTCTTGCAGCGTGGATATGATCAGCTGATTCATGACGTGGCTTTACAGAATCTCGATGTAATGTTTGCCATAGATCGAGCGGGCCTAGTCGGTGAAGACGGTGCCACGCATGCTGGCGTGTTTGATTTCGGATTCTTGCGTTGTGTGCCTAATATAGTGATTGCAGCGCCAAAAGATGAGAACGAATGCTACCATTTGCTCAATACTTGCTATGAGTATCCAGGTTGCACGGCGGTACGTTATCCGCGTGGTACAGGCACAGGTGCTGATATTGAGCAGCCAGCCCAAACTTATAAAGTTGGCGAAGCAGTTGTCGAGTCAGTATTAGGTAAAACTGATGCGCCTTACAAATTGGCGCTATTGGCCTTTGGTACGATGGTAGCCACTGCTCAGCAAGCCGCAGAAAGCTTAATAAATAACGATGCAGTGTTAGATTGCCAAATACAGGTGGTCAATATGCGCTGGGTAAAACCGCTAGATACAGCCATGCTTAAGATGTTATTAGCGCAAAGGGTCACTCATATAGCAACCCTAGAAGAGCACATGATTATGGGCGGCGCGGGTAGTGCAGTGAATGAATATTTACTCAATGAGTCGGCAGCCTTTAAGCAAAGTCGTCCAGCTATTGCTAATATCGGTATTCCTGATCGTTTTATCGCTCATGGCTCCCAAGCAGAACAATTGGCTGACTGTGGTTTAGATGTCGAAGGCGTAATTAAACAGCTTAAAATTCTTTTATCGTAAGCATTACAATATTATTTTAAGAAATTAATGCACTAAAAATGTGTTAATTAAAACCGATATAAGCTCCTTAAACAGAGCAGACGCCTGCTAGCCGTAGGTGCTAACTTTTTTACAACTTGCGCAGTTTAGATGATCGCCAAGGTACCGGCTTGATCAGCGTGACGGTTTTTTCGTTTTTATCGAACAATTTTAGTATAATGCGGGTGTCTTTTATAAGTTTTCGTTTATAAGAGACACGTTTTTAATCGCATAGATGTGGTGTGATGCGGCGGCTGTTTGGCATGTTGTGGGCACAAAGTTAGTGTTATTTTTTATATTCATTCATCAAGCAAATAGGTTATTTATGGAACCCATGGTAGTCATCGCAGCGCGTACTGCTGAAAAAGTTGGTAAAGAGATTTTATATGCGCATCAAAACCGCCACAAAATCGAGTTAGATATTGAGTCTAAAGGACTTGATGGTCTGGTTACCCGCATTGATCGCTTTAGCGAAGAGCTCACTATTGAGACGCTAAAAGCCAGCTATCCTAATCATTCATTTTTGGGTGAAGAGTTTGGTATGCAAGAAGGCCGCGGCGAAGATGCTGACTGGTGCTGGATTATCGATCCACTAGACGGCACTAAGAACTTCGTTCATGGTGTACCGCAGTTCTGCGTATCTATCGCTGTACAGCATAAAGGTGTTACCCAACATGGTGTGGTCTATGATCCAGTACGTGATGAGATGTTCTCAGCGAGCCGTGGTAAAGGCGCGCGTTTAAACCAACGCCGTATCAATGTCAGTGAGCGTAAAACAATTGACGGTGGTTTATTTACCACCGGTCATCCGCTTGAGCGTAAACGCAATGGTGAAGTCATCTCTTATGCCAAGCAGCACTTTGAAAGTTTACAAAAAATCTCTGAAGAAGGCGGTCAAGTTCGTCGCTTAGGTTCAGCTGCGCTTGATTTGTGCTATGTTGCCGCTGGTCGTTTTGACGGTTATTTTGAGATGTCTATCAAGCCTTGGGACATCGCTGCGGGCGAGCTTATCGTAACTGAAGCACGCGGTGTGGTGGTTGATCACACTGGCGCGCACAACTCTATGACATCAGGCTCTATCTTCGCTTGTAATGTGAAATTGCTTAAGCCATTGATGCAAACAGTTGTACCAATTTGGGGTGACGCAATCTAAACGTTAACCTTAATGGTATTAACGTTTAGCGCCTAGATATAGTTAATATCTAGATTGAGTATGAATGAAAAAAAGCTGGTTCCGTTATGGAGCCAGCTTTTTTGTTTTATTATTACCCTGATTGCCTGCTTTATCTTCGACGGTAATACCTTTGAATGCTAACTCTTTACTGGTAGTTTCTAGCAGCTGCAACTCTTCTTCTATCAGCATCAGCATATCTTGTACGCGAGGCAGCGCCTTGCTACAAGCGGTGATACCAAATTCAATCTTATCTAAATAACTGGCTAAGGTGATATTCATCGCTTGACCATTAAAGACAATAGAAGCGGGATATAACGATTGCAGACGTGCGCCATTCCAGTACAGTGGTTTTTCAGAGCCAGGGACGTTAGAGATAATCAGGTTAAATGCTTGCTTTCTAGGAAACAGTCCTGTCGCCAAATTAATGCCTTGCCACGCGTATGAGACAATACTGTAGTTAATGACCTGCGCTTGGTTCATGCGGCGAAAGCGACGTTTGCCGTTATTCATACTACGGTGAATAAGCTCTATCCTGCGCAGTGGATTGTCCAAATGCGTACCCAAGTTTGCCAATACAAATGACAGTTGGTTGCCCGAGATACTGTTGTCTGTACGCAGGGACATCGGTACAAAAGCAATCAAGGGTTTGCTTGGTAACGCATCCATTGATATTAGATAACGACGAATAGCACCTGCACAGACCGCCAGTACCACATCGTTCCTGCTAATTTTGAGCCTCTCAGCAATATCGTTAAACCGTTTTATATCATAAGACTGTGCGGCTATACGCCGTGAGGCTGATATACGTTTATTCAAGATACTCATTGGGGCGTCAAAAGTACCGACGTACCCTTCATCACCGTAGTTTTTCACATTATCTAGCAGTTCTGTAAATACAGGTTTGATGGTAGATATCTGCTCTTTTATGATGCCTCTGATAGATCGTTCGGCAGGTAATATAGCGTTTACTTGGTTGCGATGGCGCGCCATCAACGACCAGACAGGGAGAGTAACTGGTTCGGCTGGCGATTGTGATAAGGATTTTTGAACCAAACGCATTGCTGCGATGCCATCAACCAAAGAATGATGAATCTTAAAATACCATGCAAAACGTTCAGGTCCACCTTCGACTTCTGGCTGGATACCTTCGATGACATGACACTCCCACAAAGGCATGGCACGATCTAATAAACGCCCATGTTCTCTTGAGACGTACATCAATAGTTCACGTACGCGTCCAGGACTTGGTAGCGCGACATGATGCAAATGATGCTCAACATCAAAGTCTTTGTCTTTTTTCCAAAAGGCTAAATGCTCAAGTACTTGATTAAAAGGAAAGCTAGGCGGCACATCAGACTCTTGCATTTGTTTTACCAATTGATAGACAAAATCGCTATCCGCATTGTCTGGTAATTCAAATACAAACAGTCCACCAACGTGCATGGGCTGTTTACGCGACTCAAGAAGTAGAAACAACTGGTCGACTGCTGTGAGAAGTCGCATAATAAATCCTTTTATGACGATAAGTGTTATGTGAAAATTATAATAAGTAGATATTCAATCAAATAACATTTTTTATTATTTTAGAGAGCGTGTTAAGCAATCAACCATAGCACTGACAGCACTATACGTAAATACTCAACATGCTCTATTATGATATGTCATCTATACTTCAATTTATTGGAAGAAATACCCAGTTTGTGGTGAGCTGGCAGTAGCCATCTTACGCATAGGCATACGACCTGCCAAAAACGCAGCGCGGCCTGCCCACATAGCATGTTTCATTGCGTGTGCCATCATTACCGGGTTTTGTGCATTGGCAATGGCTGAGTTCATCAGTACGCCATCACAGCCAAGCTCCATTGCAAGTGCAGCATCAGACGCAGTGCCGACACCAGCGTCAACCAATACGGGTACTTTAGCGTTTTCGATTATCAAGCTAAGCGTATGACGATTGAGTAGACCAAGCCCTGAACCAATCAAGCTGCCAAGCGGCATAATAGCGACACAGCCCATGCTTTCTAATTCTTGTGCAACGATAGGGTCATCTGACGTATAAACCATCACTTCAAAACCATCATCGATTAATACTTTGGCGGCTTTTAAAGTTTCCATAACGTTTGGATATAAGGTTTTCTCATCACCCAATACCTCAAGCTTAACCAAATTATGCCCACCCAATAACTCGCGAGCAAGCTTACAAGTGCGAATGGCTGTTTCGGCGTCAAAGCAGCCAGCAGTATTCGGTAATATTGTATATTTATCAGGTGAAATCACATCTAATAAGTTAGGTTCATCACTATTTTGTCCAATATTGACACGGCGAATAGCAACGGTCACGATTTCGGCTGCTGAAGCGGCAATAGCTTCTCCAGTCTCTGTCATGTCTTTATACTTGCCAGTACCAACCAGCAGACGCGAAGAAAAGGTACGGCTACCGACAGTAAAGGTATCTTGTAAAAGTGGTGTTGGATGAGTAGTGCTAACGTTCTCTGACATAATGGAAAATCCTAATATCGAGCGGGAGAAGGGACAGACAAAATATGATGGGTAATTTAAGTAATCTAAAAGGTGTAATAGACAATGGCAAGCGGTCTGCAAAAAAAGGCATGATATGCTAACTCTGATAGTAATAATATGTGCTGGGCGATAGGTATAAAGCGCCAGTCACATAAAATAATACCCGTCTAAAACAAAATGCTATTATAACAAACTCATGCAACCTTACTGGCAGTCTTTTTTGATTCGAACTGTTAAGGACAAGGCATCCATCATGTCTTGGCGTGCGTACTTCTTATCCTCTCCTCACCTATTGGGCCGTCTTTATGATGCAGTTGCCATACAGCTTTGCGAAACGCCATCAGATTTTGGCCATACTTGCGATAGACCCTGAATTGCCGCCAACATTGGTACTCACCAAAGCGACTCCGTTGTCAGCGATCAACGAAGCGGTACGGTTTTTACAGCAGCAAGGTGTTCGCGGTGTACCCACTTACGAAAGTGTTAGCGCAGATGATTTTGAAAAACGTATGAACGCAGCTTATGCTGGCAATACAGGAGAGTCTCAGCATATTGCTGCTGGACTTGAGGACCATCCTGATCTCGATAGCTTGGCAGATAGCGTTCCTGAAACTGAAGACTTGATGGATCAACAGGATGATGCGCCTATCATTCGTTTGATCAACGCCTTGTTGTCCGAAGCCATTCGCTTAAGTGCTTCAGACATTCATATTGAGACTTTTGAAAAGCGTTTGGTCGTCCGTTTCCGAGTCGATGGTGAGCTAAAAGAAATCATCACACCAAAACGACAACTGGCTCCATTGTTAGTCTCGCGTATTAAGGTAATGGCTAAGTTAGATATCGCCGAAAAGCGAGTGCCGCAAGATGGTCGTATCAGTTTAAGACTGGCAGGGCGAGAGGTCGATGTGCGTGTATCGACTTTGCCATCGAGCTTTGGCGAGCGCGTGGTGATGCGTTTATTAGACAAGCAAGCTGGTCGTTTGAATATGACGTATTTGGGGTTGTCTGATAATGACTATACTGAGCTAAAACGCTTAATCCATCGTCCGCATGGCATTATTTTGGTGACAGGGCCGACTGGCTCGGGTAAAACTACCACGCTCTATTCGGCGCTGACTGATCTGAACGATCAAACCCGTAATATCTTGACTGCTGAAGACCCGATTGAGTTTCAGCTCGATGGTATTGGACAAACGCAGGTCAACAATAAAGTAGACATGACATTTGCTAAAAGTTTGCGTGCAATGCTTCGTCAAGATCCTGATGTGGTGATGGTTGGTGAAATTCGTGATTTAGAGACAGCAGAGATTGCCGTACAGGCGTCTTTGACAGGGCATTTGGTACTATCGACGCTGCATACTAATACTGCTATCGGCGCGGTCACTCGCTTACAGGACATGGGTGTTGAGCCGTTTCTGTTGTCGTCGTCACTTATTGGCGTAGTAGCGCAGCGTTTGGTACGTACCTTGTGTTCACATTGTCAAAGCTGGCAGGCTGCCGATACCGAGCAAGCCAAGCTATTTACCGAAATTGGTATTGGGTCAACGCTGAAGAGTAATGCCAAAGATATAGCAAGTGAGTCGATTCGTTTGCCCAAGCCAGTTGGCTGCGATAAATGTAATCAGTCAGGGTTTAAAGGCCGTACCGCCATCTATGAAGTCGTGCCAATCGACGATACATTGCGCCGTATGATTCATAGCAATACGGCTGAGTATGAGCTGGAAGAGTATGCTCGCCAGCAAACACCATCTATTCGTGCAGATGGTTTGCGTAAGGTCATAGAAGGGCGTACGACATTGGAAGAAGTGCTACGAGTGACGAAAGAGAGCGCATTAACGGACGAGACAATACTGGTATAAATTTGCAGACTCGATATCGGTATAACAGACAAAAAATAACTGGCGTGAATAGCCAGTTATTTTAGTTTTAATATTTTTATAATGGGTTTGTTGGCTACCAATATGCTAGATGCGCTAAAAAAGTAAATAGCGCATCGTATTGGACTTAACCAGTTATTCGCTACCACTAGTTACTTAGGAGCATCACTCTCATTTTCAGTAGATGATGCATCGCTTTCTTCGATTGGTGCCTCGGTTTCAGTGTCATCTTCTGCAACTTTTTCAGACGCTTTACCTTGGCGGCGTGCCTCTAGTTCCGCTTTTGGTATCCATGCCCACGTCATCTCAACCACAATTGGATCGCGGTCACTATCAGACTCACGATCTTTGATGACACAAGGGATAATCATCTCACCTTTTGGCGTGTTTAGGATATCCAAACGCTGTTCATCAGACAAGCTTGCAATAGCAGCAATTTGACCTTTTTTGATCGGACGATGGAAATTTACCGAGTAAGATTTAATCAGTAGGATACGATCAGAGGGCAAGTTTAAACCCAAAATAAACCCCGTTGCCGTCTCAGCCAGTAATGTGATGGCGACTGCATGAATAGAGCCGATATGGTTTTGGACGGCTTTATTATTATTTAAACTAACAACGACTTGGTTTGGTTCTACCGTCTCATAGTAAATACCAGTTGTGCCGACATAGGGAACGACCTTGCCAAAAGCTTTAGATAAAATACTTGAGCGTGCACCAGCAGGCAGATATTTGGTGACGGATAACAGTTTGGTAAATTGATTGCTAATTGGTTTTAGCGTGCTACTGGGTTTTTCAACTGAAGATTTTGTGCTGTCAGATACTTTGGCTGGCAGTTTATTGGTCAACTTGGCGGGTAGTTTTTTTAATAATCCTGACATACAAAATTCCTTAACGTAAATGAGTTGAATGACATTCTTAGCATGGCTTTTTATGATAGCGACACAAGTATAGGTTATGAAAGTCGCTACAAATACTATGGTACATCAACCATTGCCTTCCTACTATTATTAGCATGAACTGCTGCGCTTACAAAACAATAGTAGCGTGGCTATGTTGCTAGGTTATGTCATCAGTTTAGATCGCCACTTAAAGCAGCCTAGTCATCTTATCTATCAGCATCATTTGGGCATTAATATTATTAAGTGATTGGTATAATCAGTTCAATATGACTTAAATACAAGGAAGCCGAGTGAAAGTACTACGAATAGTAGACTAAGCGAGACTGACACCGTATCTAATTTATAGAGGGTTGACTATAGTTACCATGCCAATAGACAGCCACGTTATAATGACAAAATGTTAGCATGTCTATTTTAAATCTGTTTTCAATCGCTGGATAACGTTATGCCTGATATGTCTGCTCATGAACCGACCAATATTATTTATACGGGCGTTGCTGGTACAGGTAAAACCTATAGATTGCTGCAAATCGCGAAGCAATATACCGACTATCTACCCAAGACTGAAAATGAAGACTTATTAGAACAGCTGCTGCAAGGTCTAAGCTGGCGCGAAGTATTGTGTCTGGTGTTTTTAGATTTACGTGCTGAACAACAGGATTTGTTAAAGGTACGAGAAATTATTGATCATCCTTTTTTTATGACCAAAGCTGCTCAGAACTCACGTGATAAAAATTTGGATAGTACAGCTTGGTTAGAGCTACGCAGACATAGTCCTACGAACTCTCAAACAGTCAGCTTTGATAACCGCGCTAGCCAAGCTTATTTTGATAAAGACAACAGTGGAGCATGGTATTTATTACCTGAAAGTATGGTGCTACTAGAAGATTTATCGCAGCAATTAGCAGAGTTTCAGCAGGCCCAGCGTGACAACCAACCCCATCAAAATCAAAATATTGCTCAGCAACGTTTTAGTATGGTGAGCTTCCATCAAGCCTACGGCTATGAAGAGTTTGTAGAAGGTATACGCCCTGTCATGAATGGTGCTGCACCAGCAAATAACAGCCCTTCTAGTCAAGCTCAAATGAGTTACGCGGTGCAAGATGGAGCATTCCTGAAGCTGTGCCAACGCGCCGCCCGTGACCCTCAGCAGCGTTATGCAATACTTATTGATGAGATTAACCGTGCTAACGTGTCACGGGTGTTTGGCGAGCTTCTCAGTTTGATAGAGCCTGATAAACGAGCGGGCAAGCCGAATGCGATGACAGTAAGTTTGGCGTATTCTGGGCGTGCTTTTAGTGTTCCTGCTAATGTCGATATTTATGCCACTATGAATACCCAAGACCATTCTTTAGCGCCACTTGATATGGCATTACGCCGACGTTTTCGGTTTATTGACTGTCCGCCGCAGCCTAATTTACTATCGACAATTCGTGACAGCAATGACATTGATATTGGACTGTCTGACGGTTCAGAAGCAGCTATGATAGATTTGAGTAAATTATTAATAGGTTTAAATAGACGTATCGTGCAAACATTGGGAATAGAAGCACAGTTAGGTCATGCGTTTTTATTCGCAATCACTCAGTTAGAGCAATTACAAACGGCTCTCGTTGAACAAATTATTCCTCAATTGGCTCAAGCAGCTGGTGGTCAAATTACGGTGCTGCAGTATATCTTTAGAGATGAGCAGCAACCGACGAGTAAGCAGTTCGTACAGGATAGTCAAGTATTGATGAATGACGACTTGTATAATCCGATGGGCAACCAAAATAATGCTTCCGCTGAACACCAAATGTTTGCAGGGCAGGGTTCTTTTCTTGGTCAGTCTATGAATGTGAATAGTTATACTATCAATGCTGATCTGATTGCTAGGGATGGTGAGTTTAATGATGCTGCTATCTACCAGCGTTTGTACTAGCAGGGTGACTGTTCAGTGATAACGAATAATCTATATTACGCCAAAGAGCACGCTATTAGGGCAAACAGTCGTCAGACTCGTATCCCTAATAGTAGTGTCGCTACCATGAATGTTATCACCGTGTTTGAGCATCAACGTCTGACCGTGCATGATTTTTTGAAAGCGTCTGACTTCGATTGGCTAATAGCGCAAGAGTTTGCAGCATTTACTATCAAGCGTAAGCAAGGCCAATGGCAGCTTAAGGTTGGGCACTATATTGGGATTATTCTACTGCCCAGTGGCATGACGCTTGAGATACTGCCAAAGCTCAATCAGTCTACTCAGACCAATGATATCGTCCAGACTCGTCATTGGGTACAGGGTATGCTATCGGATTTAATTCATCTTGATACGCGTAACAATCGTAAGCTACCCAATACGAAAAATTTAGGTCAGTTTAGTTCCCAGTCTACTCCTTTACCGTTAAAAGTATTACCTATATCAAACTGGCTGATTGAGCAGTTTTTGCAGCGTTTAATAGACTATCAACCAACCAAGCATTATCAGGCTCAGATTGACAATCAGGCATCCCTGCAAGGTCGACTACTCATCAAAGAGCAACTGCGTCACAATAGTATGCAACCGCATAAGTTCATCTGTGAAAGTAGCGTATTAAGTCATGATATGTTGGCCAATCGGCTGATTAAGAGTGCATTGGTTTACTTGACCCCTTTATTGCCTCAGTTTATTTCTTCAAAACTGTTGCAGCCATGGCAGCAGGTCTCTGTGCTCAACAACCGTGAAATGCAGCAGATAGCGGTAATATATACTCAAGCAAAGCGTCAGCTAGACGTTCAGCCACTCCCAAAGCAAAAATTGCACGCCGCGCAGCAGTTAGTAGACCTAGCATACTGGTTATTGAAACAGACGACAGCTGCGACAGGTAACGGTATTGATCCAAATAGACAAAATTGCTCTGAGCTAAGATTGTGTTTATTGATTGATATGAATCAAGCTTTTGAACAATGGGCAAGTCAGCGTATTGCATCGATGTTTCAACAGATTAGTAGCAATTACCGTCCTTTTTATCAAACTCAAAGTGTCTGGCTAAATGATGCTGAGGGACTAGCGTGCTTGTCTATACGGCCTGATTTGCTGATATTTGAACCCGTCTCTGATGATTGCCAAAACCAGAACGATATAGCAGCTAGTCAAACTACAGACAAAACAAAAGGTCGTTACAGTCATGTCATCGACATTAAATGGAAGTACTTACCGCATGCCGCTGCAATTAGTGCGAGCGACGCTTATCAATTGACCAGCTATGCACAAGCTTACTTGGCGGGGCAGGTCTGGTTGGTTTACCCAGTGCTAGGTAGTGATAGACAGCCAGTGGTACTCAAGCAACAAAATCATTATGATAGTGATAGTAGTGATGATGTTAAAAACAATGAGTCAGCCGATGCCCATTTATGGTTAATGCCGTTTGATGTTTTGACAGGTACACTCAACGGTGAAGTACTGCCACATTTGGACAAAGCTTAATATCGTTATCAATGACAGCGTGAATGACTGATGCATAAAGGGTCTGGCTGTCACTATTTTGGCGAAATTGACGTAATTTTAAAAAAAATAGCGATTATTTGAAATTAATCGAAAATAGGTGTTGACACAATCGCCTTTACCCCTTAATATGTGCACCTCGATAGCGAGGAACATTAACAAGTTAGCGGCATTGCCAACAACGAGTTGACTAACAAACTATCGTGATAATAGAGAATTTCGGAGTGTGGCGCAGTTTGGTAGCGCATCTGGTTTGGGACCAGAGGGTCGTAGGTTCGAATCCTATCACTCCGACCATCTATTTTAAGAGCCTTACAGGCTTTTTTTTATGTATAACGGTTTAGTTTCTGATATAGTAAAATATATCGCAAGGTAAGCTTAGTATATAAAAGTCCTCTAAGAGCGCCTGTAGCTCAGCTGGATAGAGCATCTCCCTTCTAAGGAGGTGGCCGCAGGTTCGAATCCTGCCAGGCGCACCATTTAGCCTGCAAATCTTGCCTATTCTTTGGCAATAGTTATGGCGGTTGTAGCTCAGTTGGTAGAGCCCCGGGTTGTGATCTCGGTTGTCGTGGGTTCGAGTCCCATCAGTCGCCCCATATTTTTCTTTATCTGCATACAAACCCTATCATATATAAATAATAGCACTCGCCCTTGACGGCGATTTTTTTATGTCTATTTAATTATATCTCTTTATTGTCATAAAACTAAATATATCAAATTTGATAGCATTTTCAATGCTAGATAATCTCCTATCCTTTTGTTAAAACTGCATACTGACTTTTCCTAAGGTTTAGTACGACTGTGTCTAATTTATGACTGTTTAGTAATTCTAATAAGTAAATAGACATAAAATTCTAAATCGTGCATTATATTTAAGTCTTATTTTGGCCACTTTGTTGACTAAAGAATATTTACTGGAGAAAGCAGTGGTATTGTCTTGCCAGAACATGATGTTAGGAACACCACTACCTTTTTAGAATGAATCGTTATTAATCTGCATTATTGAGGAATTGATTGATGGACGCACTAAGTGTATTGCTACAAAACGTGCATTTATTTGAGACTAAGTATTATCGTCTAAATGGCACTGGCAATTGGTCTTATTCTATTACTAGAAAAGACACCATTTTATTTTACTTAGTGATGTCTGGCGGTTTTTGCATCGATGTTGGTAATGGTCTACGAGAAGCTCGCGCTGGCGACATGATCATGATTCCGAATGCGCACAAGCATGTGAGTTACGCACTCAATCACCATGGCGATGTTGCTGAGTCGCTTGATGAACTATTGAGTAATTGCACCGAGCGTACACTTGATATCGATGGCGATGGCGACCCCAATTCATCTTTGATACTGATCGAATGTAAGTACGACAAAGAGATGATTAATCCTCTGTTGTCAGTACTGCCACCAATATTACCGGAGCTCAATGATGCTGCTGACGGTCGGTTTGAAGTGATCGATGTAGAGATAAAGCTGCTAACACTAGAATCTGAGCGTGAGCGTATGGGCAAAACGGCCGTAATCAATCATTGGGCAAGCATCATGATGATTGAATGTTTGCGCGTGTATATTGAAAGCTTGCCTGAAGCCACAGAAAACTGGCTCAAAGCAATGAAAGATCCGTTTTTGACCAAGGCGCTAGCCGCGATGCATGGGGCACCGAGTGAAAGCTGGACCATTCATCAGCTTGCCGAAGTCGCAGGGATGTCGCGTTCTAGCTTTGCACAGCGTTTTAAAGACACTGTTGGTATGCCGCCACTGACTTATCTGATTGATTACCGCTTACGATTGGCGGCTCGCTATTTACGCTTACAGCAAAACAGTATTAGCCGTATCAGTGAGATGGTGGGCTACGCTTCAGATTCGACTTTTAGTCAGGCATTTAAACGTGTGTATGGTGTCTCGCCAAAAGTATACCGCCAGCAGTATCGACAGAACAATCTTGAATAGTTTTACAATTAAAATTCTAGTTCCAGTTTCTGTTTATTTAAGTAGAATCTCGAAGATAAGCGCTAAGGTCATTTATATGTCCTTGGCGCTTTTTTAATTTGTGAATACTTGTTATTTGTAGATGTTGAGTCACTCATATCTATAAGGCCTTTGGTAACTTGCTATGGCTATTTTAGTTAAGGGCAGCTGACATTGAGTCTGTGTTCAGGTACTATGGGTTGATGAGTCGTCGAGACAAAAGCGTTAGTGTTATAACGCGTTATATGTCCTTATATGCTAGGTGTATAAAAGGATCGAGACGATGTTTATCTTCGCTGCTGATGGTATGTTATGACTGAACCGACCGCAAAGCTAAATGCAGGAAACAATGGCCAACAAGAGGCTGCTGCACCTGCTAAAACAGAAAGTAATGTTGATAAAAACAATGCTGTAGAGAACCCGCATGTCGGCAAAGAGGCGCCGAAAAATGAGCCGGTAGATACACCTGATAAGGCGGCATTATTGACGATGTTTACCTTGTCAGATATCGAGGCGGTAGCAACTGAAGCAGTAATATCTGAGTCATCCGATAGTCTTACAGTAGCTGCAAAACCTGTGGCGCAAGAAACCAATGTCGCTACGCAGCGTGTTGCGCTTTATCGTGTTCAGCATGAGCGTACTCGACTGTTATATATGGCATCTGCCAATACGCGTCCTACTTACTTAGTACAAACCCTGAAGCCACAATTCGCAGAATATCAGCAATATTTACTTGCGCAGCAGCTCGATAAACGTGGGTTGATGGATACGGATACGCTCGAAAGACTCTGGCAGCAGCTGCATGTGGTCGATGACATTATTGCAGATATCGTGCGTCATATGCCTGCACAGCAGCCCGCCGGTTGGCAGCTGACGACTCAAGATGGTCGCAATCCATTGTGCTTTGCTACGGTCGGTAAGTTAAAGCACGGCAAGCCAATTCGCGACCAAGGTAGCCTCAATAGTTATGTGCTTGGACATTTTGGCGTGAGTAGCTTTACCTACGATCGAGGCTATTATATTGGTCATGTGGTTGGTTATTTATTCAGCTGTTATTATTGTGCTCACTTGTCGATCACTTATGGCGTCACAGCCCTTGGACAGCAAGTCATGGCTGACTATGATTACGCCAGTCTTGAAACCCCGCATATGGTTAGGCTATTACAAGGTCTTGACGGTTATTGCAAAAAACGCATTTATCAGTTGGCCGTTATTTGTGCGCGCTTGAGTGTTTTCGCGAGTGATAAACGTATTGAAAGAATGCTAATCGCTGAGGTCAATGACTTTGATAAAAAGCTACAGCAGCAGCATTTGGATGTCTTATTATTACAAGGTTTAATGCCTGATAGTAATGACTCAACGCCACTGCTCTAAGCGTTGAATGTCAAATTAATAAATTTCTATTAAGTCATAAATTATAACTGTCTACCTGTAAGCCTCTTAGGATATCTGTTGCCATGCCTGCCTATCATTTCAAAGCGCTTGACGACCATGGCGTTGTCCAAAAAGGCTTGCTAGAAGGGGACTCTGCGCGGCAAATTCGCCAGCAGCTGCGTGATAAGCAATGGACACCCGTTGAAGTCAATCCGGTCAATGACAGACAGAGTCAGAGCAAAAACCGCTACAAAAAACCGTCTGCATACGAGCTGGCATTGCTGACACGTCAGCTATCTGTGCTACTAGCAGCGGGTATCCCACTTGAGGAAACCTTGGCAGCGGTTGCTAAACAATCTCCAAAGACTCATATCAAATCCCTAATGCTTGCGGTACGCTCACATGTCTTGGAAGGGCTCAGCTTAGCACGTTCTCTGCAACAAGCTGCTAGCTTTCCACCGTTATATATCGCTACGATTGCTGCAGGCGAAAAATCTGGCCATCTTGACCTTATCCTCAATCAGCTAGCAGACTACACCGAAAACCGTTTTGCCCTCCAAAAGAAAATCCAAGGGGCTATGGTCTATCCAATTGTCCTGATGGTAATGGCAATTGCGGTAATTATGGGGCTGATGAGCTTCGTCGTGCCCAAAATTGTCAAAGTCTTTGAACAGTCTGAGCAAGCACTGCCTTTAATTACTCAAATCGTTCTCACGCTATCGAATATCATTACTCAGTGGTGGTGGTTAATATTACTGGTATTGGCAAGTACCGCATTTTTATTCTACCGTTTTGCCCAAACGCAAGCAGGTAAATTAACTATCGATAGCGTGGTGCTTAGATTGCCGATACTAGCTAGATTGTCCAAAGGTCTGAATGCCGCGCGGTTTGCCAGTACCCTTGCGATACTAGTACGATCAGGGGTGCCACTGATTGAGGCATTACATATTGGGGCTGCGGTCACGACCAATTTACATATCCAAAAAACGATTATTACTGCGGCTGATAGGGTCACAGAAGGCTCCAGCTTGTCTAGTCAACTAGAGAAATCTACTTACTTTCCACCGATGATGGTACAGATGATAAAAAGCGGAGAAAACTCAGGCGAGCTTGAAAATATGCTGAGCCGTGCCGCCAATATGCAGGAGGCAGAAGCAACCAATTTTATCAGCACCTTATTATCATTACTTGAGCCTTTAATGCTGGTGTTGATGGGCGTAGTAGTTATGATTATTGTAATGGCGGTTATGCTACCTATCGTTAATATGAACGATTTAGCAGGCTAGGTTCAGTCGCTAGCCTATGATTCATTATGCTATTCACATACAGACAGCTTCCTATCTCCAAAACCTCTATTTAGTTCTCTTTTACTCTATTCATATCACCTAACTTGCTTGCTAAACCTTGGACTAGCTTTCTTAAGGTTTGCTTACTGTTGTATATTGTTGAACGAACGCTATTTTTGCTATGGCAAACACAAGCGCCGCGCTATAGTAAGCACGGTTTAATAGTCATACAGTTGGTGTCATTCAATATTTAGCTTTGGCTAAGATAGCAAACCCAAACCCAAACCCAAACCCAAACCCAAACCCAAACTAGGTACAGCGCTGGATAAAAATAAAACCATGGTTTATAGTGACAATAGTTTCAGAGCTCATTGATATATCATTGATGAGAGCCACGATAGAACGCCACTTTTACTATTTACATAACTGTGATGACCAATGCGATGACTATGACTGACAAATTCCAAGTAAATATAACGCCAAAAAGTGCTATTCAGGATACGCAATCCCATTCAAATATTGTAAGTGACCATAAGACCGCTTCTTCAGCTATGCAGCGCAGTGCGACAAAAAAGTCTGGTCAATCAGGATTCACTCTTATCGAAATTATGGTCGTCATTGTGATCCTAGCCATTCTTGCTGGATTAGTGGTACCAAAAGTAGTTGGTCAAAGTGATAAGGCCCGTGTTAAAACAACTGAAACGGCGCTTGCTACTGTCTCAAATGCGCTAGATATGTACAAGGTTGATAATTCGCGCTATCCAACGACCGCTCAAGGGTTAGAGGCGCTTACGACACCGCCAGCTGATGCAAAAAACTATCCTGAAGGTGGGTATATCAAAGGTGGTTATCCAACTGATGGCTGGGAAAATGAGATGCAATATGTTGCACCAGGTAGTGAAGGGCGACCTTACGATTTATTTTCGTTAGGTGCTGATGGTCAACAAGGTGGTGAAGGTCAAGATGCGGATCTTTATGCTCAGCTATAAGGCTTAATAACAGACGTATAGTGAACAAATTCTGATACTGATATAGCTTTGTAGAATGAAACATTCGTTCATCCATGCACTTTCAACAATTTATAAATATCAACCAATATTCTCTTATTGGTTGATATTTTTTATCAGTAGATAAATCGCCTGCTGTTCATTACAAGTTTGATAGCCAGTGCTATAAATATATCTATGCGCTCAGCAAAATAGTCATCGCAAACTGCAATTAAAGGTAATCATCTATGTCGATTCAACAGTCTAATAAATATTTTTCTAAAAACCTTTATAAATTGGTTCTAACCGTCGCCAGTACTTCATTAGTAACGGTTCTGTCAATGACATCGATCAGTGTACAAGCAGCAGGGTTAAATGACTTATTTAAAAATAGCTCCTCGGCAAAATCAAAGTTCTTACCAGTGGATGAAGCCTTTCAGGTGGTAAGTAATACCAAAGCGACGTCCAAAGGCACACGGCTGTCGATCAGTTTTGAAATTACGCCAGGACATTATGTCTATAAGGATAAGCTTACGTTGAGCTTCCCTAAAGGAATAAGCGCCACGCCGTTCACTTTTAATCAAGCACCAGTATCAATCAATGATCCGACCTTTGGTCAGGTTCCTGTGTTTACGCAAAGAAGTGTCATTGCAACCACGACACTGACGACGAGTAATGGTAAGGGCGCCAAAAACGCGCCTGTTATTATTGGTTGGCAAGGGTGTGCAACGGCTGGCCTATGCTATCCACCAGAAAAAGTTAAAACCAAGATAGACATTGCTGCGACGCGCAAATAAATAGCGAGCAGGTTGATTAAAATATCGGTAATAATAGGTAGCCATTCATGTCCATCAAGACATCACCAAAGTCTTTATCATTTAGCGTATCTACCCATTCGAAAAAATCCCATATCTTAGCGCTTGCCATCGCTAGTGGCTCATTGTTGACAGGTTTATCAGCGACATCGACGGTACAAGCGGCAGGGTTAGGCGACCTTTTTGGTAGTAGTGAAAGCTCATCGAAGTCAAAGTTTTTGCCAGTAGATCAAGCGTTTCAGGTGAGTACAGATAGCACCCCTGTTAAAGCAGGTACGCGGTTATCTGTTAATTTTGATATCACTCCTGAACATTACGTCTATAAAAAGCAAATTAAGCTTACGCTACCCGCTGGCGTGACGGCTGCACCTTTTACCTTTAGCCAGACACCATATTCGATAGATGATCCAACATTTGGCAAAGTACTGGTATTTGACCAAGCGAATATGGTCGCTACCACCACACTGACAAACAATAGTGGCAAGAATATAGAAGACGCCGCTATCGTCGTCGGCTGGCAAGGCTGTGCAAAAGCAGGACTGTGCTATCCACCTGAAAAGATTAATACGACTGTCGATATTGCAGCTTCATCGACGCAGGTATCAGCAGATAGTGAGAGTAGTGCGAGCTCGACCAATTCAGCGATAAATGCTACTGAGACGTCAGAGGAAGCAAGCTCAACAGCTCTTGATAATACTTTGCCTGATGAGGCGCAAGCACTGACAGACGATGGGGCTATTGATTATGATCTCATTGATGACAGCGCTGTAGAGTATGATTCTTTAGATAGTAATGTAGCGACGAATACGATTTCTGCAGCAAATAGCAGCGTAACAGGCGAGACGGCCAATAGCGAAAACGCATCAAACAATAGTTTTGTTGATACCGATCCTTTTGGTTTGGCTTCTCACCCTTGGCTGGCATTAGTACTATTATTTTTAGCAGGCTTAGGCTTGGCCTTGACGCCATGTGTGTTACCGATGTTACCTATCGTGGCCAACATTGTAGCCCGCGAACAAAACCCAACGGTCAAACGCGGTGTCATCTTGACCACCAGTTACGCGATTGGGGTAGCGACTGCTTATGGTATTTTGGGCGCTGTCATTGCAGTATTCGGTGAGTCTTTAGGTATTATTGGTTGGCTGCAGAACCCGATCATTCTCATCAGCTTTGCTATCGTTTTTATATTGCTCGCGCTATATATGTTGGGGCTTTTTAGTATACGTTTGCCGCATACAATCAGTCGAAAGATGCAAGGCTTAAGCCAAGCAGGTGACAGTAAGCTTGGTAGTACAGGCGGCAGTTTGCTCGCTGGGTTTTTATCAGCGCTAGTCGTGTCACCTTGTGTTTCTGCACCATTATTTGGGGCATTATTAGCGGTTTCTACCATTGGTAGTCCGTTGCTCGGCTTTGCCGCTTTATTTATGCTAGGTTTTGGTTTATCAGCGCCGCTTATTCTAATCGGTGCTACCCAAGGCAAGATTATGCCAAAGGCAGGCGAGTGGATGAATTGGGTCAAGCAAGGCTTTGCTTTACTACTGTTTGCTGTGGCACTGCTATTGATTGAGCGCGTGTTTATATCACCAATCATGCTTATGGTATGGGCGTTATGGTTTATGGTCGTGGCAACATGGGCATGGAGTTGGCTAGGTAAAGGTCGTATGCTGACCCAAGCATTAAGCCTTATCGCTGGTATTTGGGCGGCTTGCCTAATAGTTGGCGCTGCACTGGGTAATGACGATAGCTTACATCCATTAGCGTCATTGGGTGCAGCACCGATGATGGTACAGTCAACGTCTGGTCAACCAGTGAATAGTGGTAGCACCACTGATAAGACGATCACGACGCTTGCAGAGCTAGATGCCATTGTCGCAGCCAATCCGAATGTCATTGTCGATCTGACAGCAGAGTGGTGTATTGAGTGCCGCATTATGGACAAGAATCTGTTTCACAATCGTCCAGCACAGATGCAAGGTTGGCAATTAGTGAAGCTCGACATAACTGAAACAACAGCAGACTCAAAAGCCGTGTTGTCTCGTTACCAACTCTTTGGTCCACCAGCGTTACTGTATTATATTGATGGTCAGCTAGTAAATCAGCAAGTTGGTGAGATCGGTCGCTCAGAGTTTGAGCAAACATTATCGGCGTTGAACAACTAACATTTAATAATGAACACTTAAGAAACCAGTGTAATATTTCGAAAACTCTTAAGAATGTTAAGAAGGTCAGTATACTGAGAAAGTATGCTGGCTTTTTTGATGCCATTAAATTCATACTATAGAATATTTATTAAGTATTTGTTATATAAGCAATTATATTGATAGGTGGTTATTTTAACTATCGATAAAGCTAGTATCGTGCTTATATTTTCATTACAATAAAGAAACAATGCAGCAGGGGCACTAATTGTCATTTTTTCCGCTCCTAATATCTGCGATTAGCTGATAGTATCAGTCAATTCTATTTTAGCGATAACGCTAATGGCTATATTAATTACCTCATATACTCTGCTAGCGCTAATGCTAGTTAGATAAAGGACACTTATGTTTGCCCATACCATTACTCAGCGTCACCAACAGCCGTCTTACCAGAATGCGCATATGCCTCTTCGTATTGCAGTTGCTCTTGCGTTGAGTTGTACCGCGATACAAGTACAAGCTGCTGATGATTCTCAGACTTATAACGAACTGCCAGCGCCCGAAGCTGCGTTTGAATACGAGGATCTTGACCTATCACAGAGTCTTGATAACAGTGCGATATCTTCTGATATGAGTACACAAAGTGGCAAAATAATTAGCAAAGAATTTATTGCTCAGCAAGCCAAGCTATTTTCTGAATGTACCCAAGTTCAGTCTAGTGCTGCTCGCCTCGCTTGTTTTGATAAAGTAGCTGAACAAGGTAAGACACCAAGCTATACCTCGACCAAACAACCAATTGATTTGGCAAAAACCTTTCAAAGTACGGTCTCAGGTAATCCAAAAGTGATATTGGCTGAGTCTCAAACGGCGATGAGTGGTACGACAGTTGAAGATGCAGACACCATTTTAATGACCAATCAGCAAACAGCAGCCAGCAAATTGAAGGCAAATGGCAACGTAGAAATAGATGCTGAGACAAATAGTGAAGAACAGATTTTAGAAAATATAGGTGTTACTCAAACAGACATCGAAAAATTCTCGCCACTCAGTCTATCTTACGACCTAGATAAAAACAGTGAGCGTGGTACTTGGACGGTCAGACCGTATCGACCGACATATCTGTTGCCATTATTTTATACCTTCGATCCCAATTTAAATCCAAGTACACCATCGCAAGAAACAGATCCTTTTGATTCTAATGATATACGTGAGACTGAGTTAAAGTTCCAATTATCCTTAAAAACAAAAGTCGCAGAAGATTTGTTTGATACCAGTGCTGACCTATGGTTTGGCTATACTCAAGAATCACATTGGCAAGTTTATAACGAAGACAACTCACGTCCATTCCGTGCTACCGATTATCAACCTGAAATATTCTTAACCCAACCTGTGACAGCAGATCTGCCTTTTGGTGGACGTCTGCGTATGTTGGGCGCAGGTGCTGTGCATCACTCGAATGGACAAGATGATCCATTATCACGTTCATGGAATCGTGCCTACCTCATGGCGGGCGCAGAGTGGGGCAGACTCTCGGTCATACCGCGTTTATGGGCTCGAGTAAATAACGAAAGTAGTAGCGATGACGATAATCCAGATATCGAAGACTACATGGGCTACGGTGATATCAAATTCTTATATGACTTGCCGGCTGATCAAAGCATTAGCGGTACCTTGCGCTACAATCCAGGTACCAACAAAGGTGCTGCGCAAATCGACTATATCTATCCTATCTCAGAGAACGTTAATGGTATGGTTCAGCTATTCCAAGGCTATGGTGAGTCGATCATTGATTATAATCATGAAAATACCTCTATCGGCTTTGGTATCGTACTGAACGATTGGAAAGGGCTTTAATTTAGAAAGGACATCAATTTAGGAAAGGCTCTAACATAGGTGAGATTTATGATAAGTTATGACAAATAATAGTTTATGCGCCGCTTAGCGCCTTATCAAACTGGACTGTGGTTGGCAGAGTATATGGATATGCGCTGCCAACTATGTCGTATTTATCGTAGTACACCACAATCTCAACTACTGCACCATCAAGCGCCATCTAGCCTACATAATATAACGGATACGCCGCCTACACGGACAGCTTTAAAGCAACACTCTTTTCTTACTGATATCATTCATCTAGCAAACAGCTATTTGAGCAGTGGTTTACTTTGTGCTCACTGTCACAACGATATCACTTGGTTACCAAGACCTTTTGAAGTTGATATCGCTCCTAGCGTATCTCTATCTATCCAAGCCTCTACTTACTACGAGTATCCAATACGTCAAGCTATCCGAGCATTTAAGCATCAAGAAGATATGACGAAATTGCCGTTACTATTACATGCCATACGTCAATTACCGCGTCCACACGGTTGTCATCGCAATAACAGCGTGATTGTTGCTATGCCAACGACAAGTCAACGATTAGTCAAACGTGGGTTCGATCCTGTCAGTATTCTATCTGCCCAATTGTCTAAACATTGGCAAATTCCTTTATGGCAAGGCATCAAGCGTATTGACGATACAGTTAGTCAGCAGGGACTGTCTCGTGCCGAACGTCTTAGTAACTTAGATAACGCCTTTGCTCTAATCGAAAGCCCTCCGACAAAACGCTTACTACTATTCGACGATGTATCTACCACAGGTGCAAGCTTACAAGCATTAGCGCGAGCGTTCATTCAATCTGCGGAAGTAAAGCCAGCAACGGATAGCAGCCATAGTAGCTATCAAATTTCTGCTTACGTATTAGCACATGGCAGCAAATCCTAAGCTCAATACATCTTTGTCAACAATATCTAATTATTGCTAATATATTTCCTTAACGCTATATTATTATAGTTATGTATACTAATTTGTTGTTCTGAACTAAATGTCTAAGTTATCTTTTGGCGGACTAATATATGAGTGAAGGAGGCTAGGAAGCGCCTGTAGTTATTTCTAGATGGTATTTATTAGATATCGTGGAATGAAAATTGCATGTTATTAAATAAATATATGTAGAAAATCATGGTAGTAAGGCAACAATATAAGATACTCATAATCAATATGCTATAAGTAAAAGACAGATAATCGCAGTTTTAAATAGGAACACGATGTGAATGCATCTTTGAACACTCCACTACCTAAGCTGAAGAACGTAAGCTTAGGTTTTACCTTAATTGAATTAATGGTAACCATTGCTGTTCTTGCCATTATTGCAGGTATTGCGGCGCCTAATATTAGCACCCAACTTGCAAACCAGCGCGTGAAGTCGACAACAGCTACTTTAGTTAATGCACTGAAAGAAGCCAAAGCTGAAAGTATTATTCGTCGTCAAAACATTACTTTAAGCTATGATAATGATAGTAATCCTAAAGTCATTACCATTTCAGGATCAGAAGCAGATCCTATTGCTAACTATAGCTATAATGATGAAAGTGAAATTGTATCAGCACCAGAAACTATAACCTTTGAACCTAGCAAACGAGTCACTGCTACAGTCACTTACACTGTCTGTGATAGCAATACTTCAGTGCAACCAAGAGTAATTTCAGTGAGTAGAGTTGCTAATATTACTGACCAAGTAGGAGGTAGCTGTCAATGAATGGGTCAAGCTTTCAACGAGGTGTTGGTTTAGTAGAGGTATTAGTGGCTGTTTTACTACTATCCATTGCGATATTGGGCTTTAGTGCGCTACAAATGCGTGCAATTACAGCCACTGACGAGAGTTTAGTTAGAACCAAATCTTTAACAGTGGTTCGCAATTTAGCTGAAGTGATGCGTGGCTATCCAGAGGCATATATTAAAGATAGTAGCGCACCTCCTTTTGAAAGCATACTCTCGACAGAGTTTTCTGAGTTATCCTTAGCTGAACGAGCAAAAGTAACTCCAACTATACAGGCTGTAATAAATAGTTCGGCTACTGATACAGTGGTTATCTCATATGTTAAAACTAATAACGATGGTACCAAGACCACCGTCAGTAAAACAGTAAGTATTTTAGCTAGTGGTGAAAACTGCTTATCTACTACTACTAGCAATATAGGTGGCAAAGTTGTACCAAAACAATCTTGTACTATTAATGAGCTTGCTGCTCGTGATGGGCTTATGATCAAAAAAATGGCAGCTGATGAAAATATTGCTGTCGGTATTGCTACCTGTCCTGGAAGCTCTGCGAATGCTATACAACAACAAATGTGTATTATTACCGCATGGAATGGTACTAAGCCAATATTAGACGATACAGAGGTAGATGCTTGTGGAAAGGTAAATGGTACCTATCATATCGGCAGTCAATGCCTTATCTCGGAGGCATACTAATGAATAATAACCAGGTAAGCTATTTCAATAATAGCTCTTCAGGTTTTACTCTGATTGAGCTGATTATTTCCTTAGTATTAGGCCTACTAGTTTCAGCGGCTGTAATACAAGTTTATATTATTAGTGCTCGTACGAGTGTGGTGCAGCAAAGCGCCTCTGAGGTACAAGATACTACAATATTTGCACTGCAAGCAGTTGATGACCATATTCGCTTAGCGAACTTAGGGAACCCAATAAGTAATATTACGAGTACAACTCCTCATAGTGGTATTGTGCTAACTACAAATAATTTAGGTAATAGCAATGCTACTGATGAAAAATACTTAACTGTAAGTGCTGATAGTGACGGTTGGACAGGCTTATCAAATATAGTTGGTATTGAAAGTGACCAATTAACTATTCAATATAAAAACATAACTTCAGCATCGTTATATGATTGTGAAGGAACAGAGATCGCATCAGGTAGCAGTGATTGGGTGGTTGAACGCTATTTTATACGTCAGGCTACAGGTGGTAGTGCTACTGATTTAGTATTGGCTTGCTCTGCTGGTCGAGTTGATGAAGAAGGGGTAATAGTCACAGCATTTACTGGTAATGGTGAAATTATCATACCTGCAATAGAGCAGTTTAAAGTATTGTTAGGAACCATTACTGATGTAAATCAGCTTAGCTATTTACCAGCTAGTACTTATTTAACGCTCACAGAAAAACCTGCAATCACCACTATCAAACTTGGAGTAATTGTTCGTAGTATTACTCCGTTAATAGAAGATCCTGAAAGTGAATTGGCAACTGAGGATAAAGGGAAGTTTGTGGTGCTGGGAGCGGAACAGAAGCTAAACACTGCTAGTATGAATGAAAATCATTATCGTCGTAGTTATGAATCTACTATTACTTTGCGAAGTGCCCGTGTCATGTCTGTTACTGGTCTAAAATCTAATGTCACGTCATAAAAAAGAGGCGATATGTCAAATTATCAGCGATATCAGCGATATCAGTGCTCCATAGTGCCACCATCTAGCCAACAAGGTGCAGTACTTATCGTAGTTCTATTGTTTTTGGTTTTGATTATATTGGGGGGCGTTATTGCGGTAAAGCAAAGTAGCACGGACCTGAAGCTCGCCACTAGTGACCAAATTAATGCACTACTACTACAGTCAGCAGATAATGCTAACCAAAATATAGAGCAAAGTATTAATGGCAGCAGTGATGCAGATGCTTACGATGCTATGATATCGCGTGGTGGCCCTTTTGGTCATTTTATCTTGTCTGATTATAGTGTCGAAAATGAATATGTCTTTTGCTTCCGTCCACGTGATCAGTTATTCAATGTCAATAAAACTTCAATCATAACGCCAGATGGTTCGTTAACAAGTACGGGCTATTGCGATTCTACTGAATCAAATGACTATATTAGCAGTCGTAATACTAGTATGACGCAGGTTAACGTATCGCTAACACCACCAAATGCAGAGAACGAAGCATTCGGTAGTTACAGTATAGGGCAAGGAAGTAGTTTGATATCAAGCAAGGCATTTATGTTCGATATCAACAGTACAGCTGTATTACCCGCTTACGGAAATACTAAGCTAGGTAATATAGACTGCTTCAAGCAGACCAGTAGATTGCATACAGCGTCTGCTGCTGACTATACAGATACGATTGGCGGTTGTATGGCAGAAGCTGGTGTACCCAATAAGATCATTTATGAAATGGCCGATGTTGAGAACCAGTCGTTACGTACCAAATGTGTCGATTTTGGTGAAGGCGCAGGGTTGCTGTGTACCTTACCATCTAGCTAACAAGTACCATATTTTGTTATTTGCCATATTGAATAGTGTTATCGCTACTCTGCTATCATTTATATTAAGGAATAGGTCATGAAACAGTTATTGAGTCAAAGGTCTAAACGACAAACATGGCCTATTAAAGCGCTAACGGCAGCGGTGACAATCGCTATAACAAGTCTAGTGCCTGCCAATGGTGCTACAGTGACGAGTGACAGAAAGCCTATCGGTGATCTTGAGATATATAAGGCGGCTAAGCCAGGTACGGCCTCTATTTTTATGATGCTGGATACTTCAGGGAGTATGAGTGATCGCAGTGGCTGCTCTAATTATAGTAGCTCCAACATAACATCCCGTATAAAAGTATATCCGCGAAAGCTTGATGCTAATGCTCTTGATGGTTTATTGCGAGATGAAGATGGAAATACCATCATAGATAAGACAGCAACACCTGCTATAAACCAAGAAATTACTTATTCTACCTGTAAAGATAGCAGCGGTAAGATTATCGCCCGTACACTGCTAGCTCGTTTACAAGTAGCACTTATAGAACTATTGTCGGATGAAGTTTTTGAAAGTGGTAGTGTAAAAGATACTGGCTCGCTTCCAGATGATTATGCCGTAGGTATGGGTAACTATAGTTATGATGGCGACGGTAGGTCAGGGGTAGTTTTAGTACCTACGGCTGAACTAACTGCTGGACAACGAGTAAAGCTAATTGAGAAGATTATAGATTTAAGGGCAGAAGGTAATACCCCTACTGCCCACGCTTTCGCTGAGGCGGGTGCCTACATGATGGGTACAAATACTTATAGTTATACTTATAGAAACTATAGTGGGTTTGATGACTCTGTCAGCACCTCTAAGAAAGATAATAGTTATATATCTCCTTTAAGTGATAAAGAGTGTAGCGGTAATGGTATTTATCTATTAACGGACGGTCAGCCAAATGGTAGTAGCACTAGTAGAGCTACAAGTTTAATGAATACTTCTTTATCTGGCTCAAGTCCAGCATTGTCAATCAACAGTTGCACTAATTTGCAAGGGGATTCCAGCGGTAGGTCATGGGGCTGTATGGCAAGCTATGCTGCCCTATTGCGAAATAATGCTAGCAACTCAAAAGGATTGCCGATTAAAACGGCGACAGTTGGCTTTGGTAGTGCTTTTGCTGGGTTGACAGGGACACGCTCCATCACAGTAAATGGTGAAGTAAAGGCAGTCGTTGATTGCGATAGTGGTAATGTTAATGATGATACTCGTAATCTATGTAAATTAGGTGAGCAAAAAGGTGATGGTGAAGTCAAAACTTATGGCGATGGAGGCTTCTATTATACTGAGAACTCTGAGGAAATTGCTGCCAGCATAGTTGACTTCTCAGCTAGCCTTGTACAGATTATTAATACAGCACCTTCAGGTACAATTACTATTCCAGAGGACCCTTACCGAGCGGCAAATCAACTTCCTTATGCCTATTTACCTATGCTAGATCCTGATATTGTTTCCACAGCAAGTATATGGAAAGGTAATCTTAAAAAATATAATTTGGATCAAGGGACATTGTTCGGAAGAGGCAGCAATAAACTTTATAAAGATATCGCTGGCAATCTAGACGAAAATACACAAGATGAATGGCAAACTGCCAATTTTGTAGTAGAGGGCAAAGCGGCTAATAATAATATTGCGGCTGGCGGTGTATACGCTCAATTACAAGCACCAAGTGCAGGTTTGGGTAGTGTGCGTACTCTCTATGTCGAGGATTACACGACGGCTACTGATAAAACACCAATGTTGCGTAAAATTGGTGTTGATAGTAGCGGCAAACCATTTGGGTTCGATAATCTCAAAGATACTGATGCTTATAGTCAGTTAAATCAACGTCGTTTGCTGAGTTTTTTAGGTTTTGGTGGTGTGCTAACCAATGATGGACAACCAACGACCCCGCTTACGACTGAGACTAATAACTTAAGCTTAACCAAGCCGACCAATGAAGTAAAATTGTTAGGTGGTGTTGTGCATTCCAAGCCTGAAGCTGTTTCTTATGGTTCAAAATTAAATGATAAAGGTAGTATTGTCGATCCTCGAGAGGATTATCTACTCTTTGGTTCTATGGATGGAGCTTTGCATTTAGTCGATGCAAAAGTAGGTAAAGAAGAGTTTGCTATCATCCCTAGAGAAATGTTAATAAATCAACCAGAAGCTCTAGTAGAAAACTCTAAAAAAGAAATATCTAAAATTGGTCAACCTTATTTTGGTGTGGATGCTCCCTGGTTAGTCAAAACTGATTACGCTTATGATTTATCAGGAGGAAAGGTAACAGTTGATCAAGCATCAGGTAAGGGTATGTTTGCTTACGGTGGTCTACGCATGGGTGGTAAAGCGTTCTATGGTATGAATATCACTCAAAGGACTGACCCTAAAATATTATTTACGATTACACCACAAGGTATTAGCTCGACTATTCCAGGTGTGTCCTCAACAGAGGGTTTTACTCGTTTAGGACAGATTTGGAACAAACCAGTTGCTGCAAAAATACGCCTAACCAAAGGCTCTGATCCTAAGAAGAATGCTGCGCCAACAGACGTGCTTATATTCGGTGGTGGTTACGACATGCAGTATGAAACTGATGGCTATGTAGCCACTACTAGCGCCCCTGCCAAAGGCAATGCTATCTATATGATTAATGCCAAAACAGGTAAGCTGATATGGTCAACTAGTAGCGAAGGCGCTTCAGGTGTCAATGTCAAAACAGATACGATGATTAATAGTATCACTGGTGGAATTACTGTGCTTGATAGAGATAATGATGGTCTGATGGATCACCTCTATGCTGCCGACTTAGGTGGGCAAGTATTCCGTGCAGACTTTGAGAATGCACGCATTGCTCAGTTTGGCTTTGCAGCTGTGAATAGCTTCTCTAATAAAGGCGTGACACGCATACTAGATGCAGCTCCTACAGATAAGAAACTCGCATATCGTTTCTATGAAAGCCCAGTCGTAAGTTTCTATCGTAGAGAGAAAGGTCCAGATACCGGTAAGCTCTTTGCTATGGTCAACGTTATTTCAGGTAATCGCAGCGCGCCTCTATCGACATTGCGTAATAACAATAATTATGCCAACCGATTGTACGGCATCATTGATAATGATGTGACCAATAAGGATCTGTTTACCACTGGCTTTACCAAGAATATTAAAGATCTAAAAGAAAATCAATTGGTTGATTTAGGTGCTGCAATATCTACTATATCGGCTTCCGGCACTGATGCAGTACGTGAAACCAATAAAGACGAAGCGATTAAGTTGATGATAGGGGCCGCAAAGAATGGCTCGACACCAGCTGTTCCAGCAACCAAACATGGCTGGTATTATCCACTAACTCGCTTTGATGGCTACAGTAATGTCAGATATAACAAAGGTGTGGGCGAAAGTACAGTCATTAATAATTTGCTTTATACCACTGTATATAACCCTGACAAAGTATATGGAAATACGGCAAGCTGTTCAGCGAAAATAATGGGTGGATCTGAACGTCAACTATATTGTTTACCTTATGGTGTATGTATGGATGAAAGCTCAATAACTGGTACAGGCGGATTTACACCTGCAGGTCAAGGTATTCAGGAGTTGGCTATTGGTGCCTATAACGCAGATAATACAGATATAAAAGTACTGATTGGTACGACAACAATCGCCGATCGAATAGATGCGGCTAAACGTGCAAAATATGGTACAGATGGATTTAAAGATAACAGTAATATTAAAGATCTTTATCCTGGTGAAAACAACAGTGCCACACAAAATAATGGTGATGGATCCGCTGTTGAATTTTTATTCAATGAACGCTATACCTTGCAACCAAAAGCTTGGTATGAACGAAAAAAACAGTAACTGTGATGTTCTAACTGTTTAATATCAGTATTTAATAATGAAAAATAACTTAACCTACATTGATAATGAGACAGTAAACATGACTAAGTTGCATATAAAGAAAGCAGAAAATGCGACAGTGCGTAACGATATGCATGGTTTTACGCTAATAGAAATGTTAGTTGTACTCATTATTCTATCTATATTGGTCGCAATCGCCATACCAAGCTATCGTCAGTACGCTGTACGCAATGCTGAAAATGAGGTACAAGCGAAAATGCTACAGTTAGAGATAGAACTAGAGCGCTGGCGAGCTAAGTCGTTAACTTATCAAGGGTTCCAACCACGAATCATAAATAGCTCTAACAATACAGTGACTTATGGTTATGCAGATAGCCCTGCAACAAACAAGACTATCTATGTACCAGATGGTAGTGATGCCAGTAATTATCGATACAAGATTACGCTCGTCGATGGCGATACTCCCGCTAACTCACTAGTAAATACAGCAGTAAATGCTACAGGGCGCACATGGAAGATGATTGCCGAACCCGAAGATTCAGGTATAACTACTTACGCCAGTAGAATGATGATGAATAGTGCAGGTCTACGTTGTAAAAACACTAGCAAGAGTACTTTCGATGAGACCAATGCTGACTGCGATACAGGTCAAGAGGAGTGGTAATGAATAAATATCGTAAACAATCACTATCAGCTTCTACCAGTCAGTCAGGCTTTACACTCGTAGAGATAATGATAGTCGTTGCTATCATTGCTATTCTCGCAGCCATCGCCTTTCCTAATTATCAGCAATATGTCATAAAGACAAAGCGCACGGACGCTATGAGCGAAATGCAGAACATAGCATCGCAGCTCGAAAGTCGTAAGTTAGCACAAGGCACTTATAGTAATGCATTGATTACAGGATTAGGCGGTAACTTTCCTAGGCAGGGGCCGACACTCTATGTTATTACCTTTAGCCCGAATCCACTGACATCCGAGTGGGTCATTACAGCAACACCTCAAGCCAATACTCAGGTCATCAACGATGGCACACTGACGTTGAGTTATCAGAACGTGAAGTGTCGAGATAGTATTTGCGGTACAGGCGATGAATGGAATCAGTAACATTTTTTGTGACTACTATATTCATCATCATAGATAATGACAAAAAATGTCAGTTAAGGTTACCATATACTTACCGTTGTAATGTTAAATGACAATTTTTAGTAGGTTAATAGAAACATTGACCATAAGTTTTAGGGTAGTTTAGATAATAATTGTCTTTTTAATGTCAATATCAGGAACCATAGCCTTATTTTAGTTATGAAAATAATAATTTCATGATTTTGGCACGATACCTGCAATAATTATAGTAAGAAAGAAATTTATTATATCCCTAAAGATAAAATGCGACTGTGTTAACAACAGCCACTTATCTTTATATACCCCTAAAGGAGTTCTTATGAACACTGCTCAAAAAGGTTTTACCTTAATCGAACTCATGATCGTCGTTGCGATCATCGGTATCCTAGCTGCTATCGCTATTCCTCAGTATCAGACTTATATTGCCAAGTCACAAGCAAGTCGTGTGATGGGTGAAACTTCATCTATCAAAACAGCTGTTGAGGACTGTGTATTATCAGGAAAGGTTAGTAGTGGTACTGCTGCTGCTGATGCATGTACTGCTGCTGATTTAGGTCTAACAGCATCTAACATTCAAGCAGGAGCTGCTTCAACGGCTGCTGCTGTTGGAGGTAGCGGAGGCTTACCAAGCGTACTTATTAACACTACAGGTACAGCTTCTATCATCGCTACTTTTGGTCAAAATGCTTCTGCAGACTTGAAAGGTAATAAAATTGCATGGCAACGTGATGCTGCTGGTACTTGGAGTTGTCATACTGACTTTGGTACAGATAAAGCAAAATATAAGCCATCAGGCTGCGAAGGCACTACAGTGACAGCTGCTGGAGCTGGAGCTTAATAAGTAGCATAAAATTAGGTTAATCATCTGACGATATTATGGTAGTAATGGGTAAGCTGAGAGAAATCTTAGCTTACCTTTTTTTATAAGTTTGTTGTGGATATAATATAAGTAGCTTTGTCATGTTCTTAAATAAAATTGATATAAAATCAGTGTATACTAATTCCTTTATCCAACTTTTTTCTATAATAATAATAGTCCTATTCATTGTTTACTATCATGTGAACATATCAGCTCGCAATGTTTTATGGCTACAAACTTATCCTGTCCGTGCGCAACTTTCACTTGCTAATATAAAGTGCAGTGACAGTAGTCCGTTATGGCTTATAGATATCTTGAAATATCAAGTACGTAATAATGCCCCTTCCAATCAAATCGCCTATATCGACCCGCAAGGCCAGCTCCATCATTGTGAAAACGGCTATGTTGGCAAGTATCCGTTACTCTCTAATGCTGTGACTGAACAGACGCGCTTTCGCTTTGCCAGTGTCACTAAGCTGTGGACGTCGGATGCGATATTGTCGCTGATTAAAGACGGTAAATTATCGCTAGACACCAAGGTGTCGGACATCATAACAGAAATCAATAGCCCAAAAGATACCCGCATCAATGACATTACCATCGGTCAGCTGCTACTTCACCGTGCAGGGTTTGACCGCTATAGCGTATTTGGTCAAGATATGTTCGGTATTGGAAAGGACATTTGCCCCAATCATATTGAAGGCTTGAATGACATTACCTTAGGCTTTGACCCTGATAGCAAGACTAGCTATTCCAACCTTGGTTATTGTCTACTAGGTGAGGTAATTAGTCGGGCGAATAGTCATAAACCTTACACCGACATCATTGCACACCAATATGACTTTGCCAATACTAGCTTACGTTTTATATCTAACACTGCTATGCCGGATGAGGTATTTTACAACCATGTAGAGACAGGTCTGACGGGTTATGCGGATATCTATACGGCTTTTGATTATGATGGACTGGCATCAGCTGCTGGACTGTCTGGTAATGCGATAGAGCTTGCCAAGCAAGTCAAATCAATGGCAAATCAGCTTGCACCAAATATCTTGTCACTGGATGCTGAGGTATCTTGTGATGCCAGTCAAATAGCTGAGTGCTACGGCTATGCGATGCTGCCTTATCAGCCCACTGGCAAGTCTGCTACGGTATATTATCGCGACGGCAATCTGTTAGGACTGTCATCGCTCGTCGCAGTAGATGAGCAAGGCAGCGTATTGGCATTATTGAGTAACGGTACACCAAATACTGGTGTCGATCATAATGTCAAAATGATGCTTTATGAGCAGATGATAGCAGCGAGATAACTATCAATAAGTCGTATAAATAAAGCGTGATATTAAGCATGGCATAGATTGTGCTTAGTAAAGTTATAACTTTACAGAGTCTTATACTTAATGACTATATCCCGTTCACAGTCTGGCTTTACTCTTATAGAGCTCATGATTGTCGTTGCTGTCATAGGTATTTTGGCTGCGGTTGCCATTTCTCAGTATCAAATTTATGTATGCAAGACTCAAGCGATGAGAGTTATCAATGAATTGAGTCAACTTCGATTATCAGCAGAAGAGTGTTTGCAGACGGGCAGAACTGCTATTGGGTTAGGCAATGATGAATGTGATCCGCGTGCTACGCCTTCTAATTTAATCATAGGGGGCTCACAAGTGGGCGTAGTTTTACCTAATAATACAGGTGTGGCACAGATGACAAGTCCGCTGACTCTGACTACTAGTATTACTGCAATTGTATCCAATCAAGTTAACCCAAAACTGGCTGGTAAAAAAATAGAATGGTTGCGTACCAGTAGCGGATCGTGGAGCTGTAGTAGTAATATTGAAGCATTATATCTGCCAAACTCGTGTGACTACAATAATAGCCTATAATCATTTGTTCAATAAAAAAGCTAACATATTCTCTAAGCAATAAAAAACCACCTAACAGCATATCGCCATTAGGTGGTTTTTTATTGGTTCAGTACATTGAGTTATCTTAACGTATTACCTATCTCTCTAAATACTGAATCTTACCTTCCACGCCATCCCACTTTTCAGCTTCTGGCATTTGCCCTTTCATCTCAGTGATGTTTGGCCATTTTTGCGCTAACTCTTCATTTAGCTGCGTGAACATCTCTTGGTCTTTCGGCACCTCATCTTCTGAGAAAATCGCGTTGGCGGGACATTCAGGCTCGCATAGTGCGCAGTCGATGCACTCATCAGGATCGATGACTAGGAAGTTTGGGCCTTCATAAAAGCAGTCCACAGGACAGACTTCTACACAGTCGGTGTATTTGCAAAGAATGCAGTTATCTGTAACGACAAAGGTCATAGTGAGGTCTACCTGTTATTGGATTGGCTGATATAGTCAATTTCTTTCAAGAGAATTGTTGTGTCAGCCTTGCATGAAGTATTACTTATACCTCTGCGCTCAGCTGCATTGTAACTCTTTTAAATTAAATCAACTATAAGGGCTACATAGAATAGTTGGAAAATAAAGCGTATTTTAGCGCCTTTACTACGCTTTGACAATTCCCTTTAATGACTAATGATTTTCTTCAGATGATAAAGTAAATCATGCGCTTGCTTAGGTGTTAAGCTATCAGGATCAATCATGCTTAACTCATCTTGTAGGCTAAATAGCTGATTTTGTTTTGAATTATCCATTATGTCTGCCGCTTGAGTTGTTTCTTGATTGAGAGTGGCATCATTATAACTCTCTTCTCGTTTATCCTTTACTGACTTAGCTAATTCATTTTTATCATCAATAGTTTTTGCTCTATCTACGGTTGAATGGCCTAGCTGTAAGTTGTCTGCTAAATAGCGCTTAGCATCTTCTAGTACTTGGGTGGGAATACCAGCCATTTTTGCGACATGTAATCCAAAGCTAGAACTCGCTGCACCGTCTTTAATTTGATGCAATAGCAATAGTTGACCGTCGACTTCACTGGCTGCTACATGAACGTTACGGATATCAGCATGATGATTGCCAATATCATTCGTTAATTGGGTTAGCTCAAAATAGTGAGTGGCAAATAATGTCAGGCAGCCAATCTCGACTAGGCGATTGACACAGGCATGAGCAATGGCAAGACCATCAGTAGTGGCAGTACCGCGACCGACTTCGTCCATTAATACCAGTGATTTATTGGTTGCTTGATTTAAGATATTAGCCGTCTCGATCATCTCTACCATAAAGGTCGATTTGCCACCAGCCAAGTCGTCAGCTGAACCAATACGCGTAAAAATGCGGTCGATATCGCCGATATGCGCATGCTTAGCTGGCACAAAGCTGCCGCAATGCGCGAGCAGTACAATCAGCGCGGTCTGGCGCATATAGGTAGATTTACCACCCATATTAGGGCCAGTAATCAGAAGTAATCTTTCAGGGTGTTCATCACTACCTAATGTGCAGTCATTGGCGACAAAGTGGTTTGTACTTAACGAATTACCGTTCCTACTATTCGCATTCGTTTGATTCAATGCCGCTTCAACCACAACGTGACGACCTTGACTAATATCAATGTTGGTTTGATTTTTGGCCACCGATTCGCTTTGGTCTTTTGTATGTAGCCCCATGATTGGGCGCTGCCAGTTATACGTCATGGCAAGCTGGGCCCAATTGCTTAGCACATCTAATTGGGCGATAGCCGCGCTAAGCTGTTGTAGGTCAGCCAAGTGTTGGTTTAATTGATTTAAGAGCTCTTGATACAGCTGCTTTTCACGAGCTAATGCTAAGGACTGGGCACTTAGATATTCTGTCTCAACTTCCTTTAGCTCATCAGTGATAAAGCGCTCACTGCTTTTAAGCGTTTGTCGACGGATAAAGTGGGCAGGGGCATTCTTTGCCTGCATTTTGGGCAATTCAAAATAGAAGCCGCTAACTTTATTAAAGCCGACTTTTAGACTCGGTAATTGATTGTCTTGACGGGTACGCTCTAACATTTCGTCCAATGTCACTTGAATATTGTCATGCAAGTGGGTAAGACGATCAAGCTCTTCATCGTAGCCCGCCGCTAGCATTCCTCCATCGCGGATATGCGCAGGTGGTTCAATGACAATAGCGCGCTCGATTAATTCGGCGACGGATTGAACAGCAGGTAGTTGATCTGGCAATTGCTGCATTAGCATTGGTAGCAGGCCAGCGTCTTCATGACTGATACCTGATGTTGTCAATAGAGTAGTCAGCTGTGCGCTACTAGCGATACCCTCGGCAAGTTTACGCAAGTCGCGGGGCTTAGCGCTCATCAGACCGATGCGACTACTAATGCGCTCAACATCACCGATGGCATGTAGCGTCTCGCGTATGCTCGTGACCAGTGTATTCTTGGTTACGCTATTTGCTAATGTTTGCTCAAGATTGTTTGGTGCATGTTCTGTATTCAATAGAGATGCTATCGCGTCCAAACGCATATTGATACGTGAATGTTGACGAAGTGGGCGCTTCATTTGCTGCACGAGTAAACGCTTGCCCATCGGAGTCTGACAGTGATTCAGCACAGATATCAAAGAAGTACCATTGCTACTAACAGGGGTAAATAGCTCGAGATTTTGTTGGCTATTGGCATCGATAATTAGGTAGTCATCGCTGTACTCGACAATGAGTTGGTTGACTTGTGGCACGTGGCGTTGCTGAGTCTGACGCGCATAGTGGATAAGCGCCGCACAACTGGTTTGCGCAAGTGGCGCCTCAGCAATACCCAACCCATCGAGACGCTGGACTTCGAACTGCTGACAAAGCGTGTCACTGGCATGCTCACGATGAAAGTCATTGGCAGCGACTTCTATAATAGGGCAGTCCAGATTTTGCCGTAACCACAGTAGCCACTCTGTATCATTGCTTCCAATGCTGTCGCCAACGCCATCAATAAGCGCTTCACTAATGATGCATTCACTAGGTGCAAAACGCGCTAATACAGTAAGCATTTGAGTTTGCAAATTATCGATATCGTTTTTGTCTGCTATCAGCGTCTGGGTAGTCAGTGTACCCGCGGCCAAATCCATCTGGCTAACGGCTGCTTGTAACGTCTGGCTATTGTCTTGCGCTTTCATAGTCGCAATATCGATGGCGACCACAGTCGGCGTATGATTAGGTGCAATCAATGCGTCATCAGTAATAGTACCTGCCGTAAGCGTCTTAACCACTTCACGGCGCATGATGCTACCAGCAGTAGATTTACTTTTGTCTTTCTTTTGCTTGTCGCCCATTGCAGGGATATTAGACTTATTATCAGCGTTGCCAGTTGTTGATTCGTCAATTTGCTCACATACAACGACGGTCTGACCAGCCGCAATCAAGCGTGCCATATAGCTATCGGCTGCATGAAACGGTACGCCCGCCATGGCTATCGTGTTGCCTGCTTTATCCGTACCACGGCGTGTCAATGTGATATCTAGTATTTGCGCTGCCCGCTTAGCATCGTCAAAGAACAGCTCATAGAAATCACCCATCCGGTACAAGAGCAATGCTTGTGGATAGTTGGCTTTCATGGTTAGATATTGCACCATCATCGGCGTATGGTCTGCTAGGTTGTAGACGGCATCGCCTATACTTAAGCAGTCAGAGCTCTCTTGTTTTGAAAAGGGTTTTTCTGATGAATTAGAATTTGACGACTGATTTTGTCCAGATGGTTTTACGGTCATGCAGAATCTCTTATAGTGCTTTAATGAGTGGTAATGAGTATTTTATGATAGGGGTGCTAAAGGGTTATTTGTCTTATATATGGGTTTGATAGATAGCTTTGGCTTTATTAATAAGCCAGTTACTTATAGATAAATGGCCTAACGACAAATTTTGAGCCAAGATGCAGTAGTAGCAAGCGTATAAAAATCAAAATGTGAAAAATAATAAAGTCGCTGAAAAAGCTAAGAAATTTAACAAGGTATTCGCTATTTTAACACGTCCTACTAGGTTTTTACTGTGGCAAATATCTACTTGCTGCCCTTGTATCCATCAGCGTCATAACCATATATAATGACGGCACACTTAATTGGGCGATACTAAATTAGGTAGTACTTAGTCGGGTGATGACAAGGCAGAGAGCTAAGCTTTGGCTAATGCGCACTAATTATCGAATATTCCATAGGTCAAAAAATTATGTTATCAAAGATTATAGGCAGTGTAGTTGGCACTAAAAATGACCGCGAATTAAAACGCATGCGTAAAGTGGTCAGCAAGATCAACGCACGAGAGGCTGAAATACAAGCCCTGTCTGATGAGCAACTACAACAAAAAACTGAAGAATTTAAAGCACGCCATCAAAAAGGTGAAAGCTTAGATGCGCTATTGCCAGAGGCGTTTGCCGTCTGCCGCGAAGCATCATTGCGTGTCAATGGCATGCGTCACTATGACGTGCAGCTGATCGGTGGTATCACCTTGCACGAAGGCAAAATCGCTGAGATGAAAACGGGTGAAGGTAAAACCCTAATGGGAACCTTGGCCATGTACCTAAATGCGATCAGCGGTAAAGGGGTTCATCTGGTCACGGTCAACGATTATTTGGCCGCGCGTGATGCTGAGCTAAACCGTCCGTTGTTCGGGTTTTTAGGTATGACTGTTGGTGTGATTTACTCACAGCAGCCGCCACAAGAAAAAATCGAAGCTTATCAAGCTGACATTACCTATGGTACCAATAACGAATACGGTTTTGATTATCTGCGCGATAACATGGTCTTTAGTCTTGCTGAGAAAAAACAGCGCCCGCTAAACTTTTGTATTATCGATGAAATTGACTCAATCTTGATTGATGAAGCTCGTACGCCGCTTATTATCTCGGGTCAAGCTGAAGATTCATCACGCATGTACGCGTTGATTAATACGATTATTCCTGTGCTGATTCGTTCAAAAGACGAAGAAGCAAACAAGAATAACGAAGAAGAAGACTTCTGGATTGATGAAAAAAATCGCCAGATTGAGATCAGCGAAAAAGGCTATGAAAAAATCGAGCGCTTCTTAATCGAAGTGGGCGAGCTGGGTGAAAACGAAAGCTTATATAGCCCAAGTCGTTTGCCACTTTTGGCTCACGTTCAAGCTGCCATTCGTGCGCATCATGTGTTTGTCAAAAACGTTCACTATATCGTGGATGAAGGCGAAGTGGTCATCGTTGATGAAAATACAGGCCGTACCATGCCTGGTCGTCGCTGGTCAGAAGGCTTGCATCAAGCAGTCGAGGCGAAAGAAAACGTTGAGATCCAAGCAGAGAACCAAACGCTTGCCACCACGACCTTTCAGAACTACTTCCGTCTATATGACAAGTTATCTGGTATGACGGGTACCGCTGATACTGAAGCGGCAGAATTCAAATCTACTTACGATCTAGATGTCATTGTGATTCCAACGCATGAGCCGATTGCTCGTATCGATATGGATGACCAGATTTTCTTAACCAAGTTAGGCAAATACAAAGGCATCATTCGCGAAATTAAAGAAATTCAAGCCAAAGGCGCGCCAGTACTGGTTGGTACCGCGACGATTGAGGCCAGTGAAGAGTTGTCTTACTTGCTCGACCAAGAAGGCGTCAAACATAACGTTCTAAACGCCAAGCAGCATGAGCGTGAAGCAGAAATCATTGCACAGGCAGGTAGTCCAAAGTCAGTCACGATCGCCACCAACATGGCAGGCCGTGGTACGGATATTATCCTTGGTGGTAACTGGCAGTCGTTTATCGAAGATATCGATGCGGTTAGTCCAGAAGAGATGCAGCGTCTAAAATCTCAATGGCAAGTTAAACATGACCAAGTCGTAGCAGCGGGTGGTTTACATATCATCGGCTCTGAGCGCCATGAGTCACGTCGTATCGATAATCAGCTACGTGGTCGTGCTGGTCGTCAGGGTGACCCTGGTATGTCACGCTTTTTCTTATCGCTCGAAGATGATCTGATGCGTATCTTCGCAGGCGATCGTGTGGTCAATATGATGCGTGCGATGGGTCTCAAAGAAGACGAAGCCATCGAACATAAAATGGTCTCTAAATCGATCGAAAATGCGCAAGGTAAAGTTGAGAGTCGCGATTTTGATGCCCGTAAAAACCTATTGAAATACGATGATGTTGCCAATGAGCAGCGTAAAGTTATCTATGGTCAGCGTGATGATTTATTAGCAGAGATGGACTTATTAGAAGCCATCGAAGTGATGCATCATGAAGTATATAATGCGATGATCAATCAGTTTATTCCGCCTGGCTCTATTGATGATCAGTGGAATATTGACGGCTTAGAAGATGAGTTAGAAGACGAATTCAAAATCTCAATGCCGATTAACGATTGGTTGGATGAAGATCGCCGTCTGGATGAAGAAGGGCTGCGTGAGAAAATCGTTCAAACGGCGATAGATCGTTATCACAGTCGCCGTGAGCAGATGGGTGAAAAGGACGCTGCTCAGCTTGAGCGTCATTTTATGCTACAGAGTCTAGATAAGCATTGGAAAGAGCACTTAACGCAGATGGATCAGCTACGCAAAGGGATTCATCTGCGGGGTTATGCACAGAAAAACCCTGAGCAGGAATACAAGCGTGAGTCGTTTGAATTGTTCCAAATGATGCTTGGTGCGATTAAGTCTGAGACCGTACAAGACTTGTCACGTGTTCATATCCCAACCAAGGAAGAACTGGAAGCATTAGAAATTCAGCAACGTGAGAACGCTGCCCATATGCAAATGCAGTTTGAGCATGACGATGTAGATAACTTGGATAGCAATGCGAGTGGCTCAGCTGCCCAGCCGCAACCACAAAGCCGTAATCTAAATAGCGGTGCTGCCGCAGATGGCGTTGGTGCTGCTATCGCAGGTAACGGTAGTAATGCTAATGAACCAAACCCATATGCAGGTATGAATATCAGTCGTAATGCAGCGTGTCCTTGTGGCTCAGGTCTTAAGTACAAGCAGTGTCATGGTAAAATTTAGTCGTTAGTCGTGGCAAGTTATTAGCTATGTACTGAAATGCTGTTGTAGCAAGCTCTTACCTGAAAAAGCCCTTATCTTAAGTAGATAGGGGCTTTTTTATATCTGTTAGATAACTTATGCAAACTTAAAACTTGCTAGATTAAGACCAACAAACACTTTGTATTGATTACTTACAAATTCAGCATAGGCGTGAATTTATGGACACGCTATAGTGTTTAACATATTTATTTGGGAGAGTGTCATGAGTGTAGAATTCTTAAAAAAAGTACGCAGCTCAGTAGTTTTAACAAGTCTGTTGGCTGGTGCCTTGACGGTCAGTGCTTGTCAGCAACAATCAGAGCCAGAGTCGGGCATGGAAGAAGGGGCTAATACAGAAGAGTCCGTTCCAATGTCAGCGGAGCCCGCTGAACCTAGTGATGTTGTCGTCGATGCTGAAGACGCTTCGCTTAATGAAGTAGAAGGTGATACGGTTGCTTCTGTTAATAGTGGCGTGACACAGATACTGTATTTGTGCTCACCTGAGTTAAAAGTTGATGCAACCTACAAAGAAGAAACCAATCAAGTAGTGGTTGCAACTGACATGGGTACAGTAACGTTGAATCAAACCAATGAAGGTACTAACCCTGAAGTGTTTGAAGTGGCGACCGCAATTGATGGTGGTCAAGGATTCACACAGTGGCGTGTAGGGCATGAAGCTCGTAAAACTGGCGTCATGCGTACTGCGGGTGCAGATGAGTCAAATGTTAATACATTCGAGTGTAATGAAGCCTCATAGTTGGTCTTCAATACTGAGTAAGTGATAGGCATCAAAAAAGCAACGCTAAGATAGCGTGAGCCCATCCCGAATTCTGTGTAACTGCCATTTAGATTAAATGCCTGCTTATACGATCATCAAACATAATCATAAAGCGATTCAAAGCAGACGTCCAGT
>NZ_JBNNFX010000005.1:0-14790 GCF_050267985.1 Psychrobacter sp. NPDC078929
AAAATGGGCACAGGCTAAGTTTCTACGCCAAGGATGGATGGAGAATAATCTACCTAAACTGTTTCATGATATGGGCTGTATCGATTTTATAAAGACTTAACTATATAATAGAAAGTAGCCTAAGCGAGTTAAATTTATTCTATTAAAAAATAAGATTATAACTACAACTCGTTACTCGGGCTCAGACCAAAAAACCGCTTATATTCTCGGCTAAATTGACTAGGGCTTTCGTAGCCTACTTGCATCGCTATTTGTGATATTTGCGCCCCATGCATCTTAATTAAGCGTCTGGCTTCTATTAAACGTAAGCTTTTCTGATACTGTAGCGGACTCAGCTGGGTTATTTCTTTAAAGTGCTGATGGAACCCTGAGACACTCATGCCGCACCTACTAGCCAAGCTCTCAACCATGATAGGTTCATCTAGATGTGCCTTTATCCAGTCAGTCGCTTGGGCAATACGGCGTGTATGGCTACCGATAACGACCAATTGTTTAAGTTTGTTGCCTTGCTCAGCCAAGAGTAGGCGATAGTATATTTCTTGTTGAATTAGAGAAGACAGAAAATCAATATCGTTTGGATAATCAAGCAAGCGTATCAATCGCTCAAACGCGTCCATTATGGTGTCATCTAGGTGCCACTTTATCCCTAAATGATTGCCTGCTACTGGTTGTGTGGTCGGTATCTGCGCTAACACATCTCTAATCATGGCTAAATCTAATTTCATTGATAAAACAATGACAGGGTTTTTTATCGAAGCATGTTTAATATGCATACTTAGCGGTATATTAACTGGACAGAACATCAAGTTACTATTGTCAAACCTTTGACAGTCAGCACCCAAATAAATCTCGCGTTCTCCCTGCAATACAATACAAATACTTGGCTCTTGAATATAGCTTACGGCTTTGCTTGGTTTGTCCGCGCAGTAAAAGAACAAGCCTGAAACAGCGGACTCGATGGTTTTATTTCTAGGTAGTACTGCTAAAAGTTGGTCAATAGTCGTTTGATTCATCACGAGTGCTTATTTTATAGAGTTGCCTGATAGTATAAATATTTGTAGGATTAGGCAAGAGTTATAGAGGTTTGTTCTAACGTATAAATGCAGAGGATTCTATAATAATCTCATCGCAACAGCGTAAGTACGACCTCTAATAATATGAAACAAGGAATAATTACTCATGAAAATATTTTATAAAACGCGTGCAACCGCTACTGGTGGACGTTCTGGCCATACTGGATTAGACGATGGTTCTTTAGGATTTGACTTGGTATCTTTTCAAGAGCAAGACAAAGAAGGCGTGAATCCAGAACAGCTTTTTGCCATGGGTTACGCGGCTTGTTTTGATAGCGCTTTGAGCATGACTGCACAGCACATGAAATTGCCTGTTACCGCTTCAAAAACCTCTGCGCAAGTAGGTATCGGTATGAAAGCTGACGGTAGCTACAACCTAGAGATAGAGCTGTCTGTAGAAGTATCAGGTATTGATGAAGCGCAGGCGCAGCAGTTGATCGAAGCCACGCATCAGGTGTGCCCGTATTCTAATGCTACTCGCGGCAATGTCGATACTCGTCTAGAAGTTACTGTTGCTTAAATGCTGTTGTTCAACGACTGTTGACCGTAGACTAGCAATATTAAAATAATAACTCGAATATAAAACGCCTCGATTTATAAGAGTCGGGGCGTTTTATGTTGTCTGGTAGAATCATAAGCTGGAACTTTTTCTGAGCAGTTTAGCTAATGATAGGTTGTTAATAGCATTATTTTATACCGGTACTTTTTTATTTAAGGTAAACACCAAGACCGCGCCCAAAATGACCGTACTTGCGATAATAAAGGGCATAGTTAACTGCTCAGATAAAAATATCACACCTAGCAACGCAGCAATCACAGGGACACATAGCTGAACGATAGCGGCTTGTGTGTTTTTCAATAGTGGCATCGCTGTATACCAGATACTATAGCCCAACCCTGAGGCGATCGCTCCGGATGCACAGGCGAGTAGTACACCTTCAATGGTAATACCATCCAAATTGATATTTTTCAAACCTAAGTCATCTAGATACGTTATACCTACCAGTAGTAGTATAGGCACAGCGACTAAACTACGCACAAAATTAAACCCTGTCGCTCGCAGCGGTGAGACACATGATTTGCCGCGTATACTATATACTCCCCAAGCTATGCCGCTCATAGCCATTAACGCTGCAGCCAATGGTGACGGTATGGCAGCGGATGGCAACATCAGATATACAAACCCCGCCACTGCAACGACAAACGCTAACCATTGTAGCGCGCTGAGCTGTTCTTTTTTATAGATACCCCAGCCAATCATCGTCAGCTGAACCGCTGAAAACAAAATCAATGCCCCAGTGCCAGTATCCAGCTCTACATACGCAATTGAAAAGCACAGCGCATAAATCACCAAGCTGAGACTACTTAACCAACTGCCTTTGTCATTTAATATAGCGTGGACAGTAGATTCGTCATGATTAGACGTTTGGCGTCGCAGTCTGTAAGCATGTATAGCCATGATAATGCCTAGACAGGCCGTCGCACTCACTAGCCTGATGATGGTAAAGCTCCAAGCATCGATGTAGCCTTCCGCCAATGCCATTCGGCAAAACAGAGAATTTGCAGCAAAGGCGATTAACGCAATAATAGTATAAATCGTGGCTTTCAAAAGTAATTCCTACAATGAATAAATGGCACAAAACAGGCAAACATAGGATTTTAGTTTTAGGTCTTAAGATACGCTGTTATAACGAATGTTTATTCTTAGCAAAGATAATAGATTTATAACTGATTAATCTAATCTATAACCGTTTCACAAGACAGGATATTTTGTCGTACTTATGGCAAAAAGTCTCTTTTAAATCAGAATAACGATAGTTGTATTGACGATAAGGTCTAAAAATAGGGATGATGTGCTTCGCGTCAAATGAACTATTAGAACAACACTCATGAAACACAATAAATCAGATAAATAAATAGGAAAGATAGTATGAATTGGGCAAGTATTTTTATTTATGACACAACTTGGTGGTTTGCCGTAGAAATTTTAATACGTGTCACTGTAATGTTTGTATTAATTATCACATTTTTGCGATTCACTGGTAAGCGCGGCGTTCGTCAGCTTTCTATTTTTGAGTTAACCATCATTTTATCGTTAGGCTCTATCGCAGGTGATCCCATGTTCACCGAAGACCTGCCTATTATCCAAGCGGTATTAATCATGGGTACGGTCATTTCACTTTATAGGCTCTGTACTTGGGCGATGATGAAGTTCCAGCCTTTTGAGGACCTGCTAGAGGGGCGCTCAATGTATATTGTAGAAGATGGCATGCTGGTGCTTGATAAGATTAAACAGGGGGAAATGTCACATGATGAGTTTTTTGCTGAAATGCGCCAACAAGGGGTTGAGCATTTAGGTCAAGTGCGTACCGGTTTGCTCGAGACTGATGGCAATTTTAGTATTTTATTGCACACCTCTGAAAAGACAGACTACGGTATGCCGCTTTTCCCTAAGCAATATCGACCGGTCGAGCAAGTAGAAGCAGGGGTTTATTATGCTTGTATGTATTGCGGTTACGTCGATGAAATATCTGACCCCAATCATTGTTGTCCGCGCTGTGAGGATAATTGCAATAATTGGGCTAAAGCGTTAAACAATCATATCGTCAAATAATATAACGATTAGCTGCCTTAGCTCAGTTGATAAACTAAGGCTAAGGCAGCCAAGTGCTTTTTTCCTTTAAAACTTCAATTCAAAATAAAGAAAGTAGGTTAAGAGGCTTGCATAATTTACGTGACTTTATACCAGTCGAGTTTGCGAGTCATCACCATCACGCAGGCAAGTATCACAAAGCAGAATATCGCACCCAGTAACAGATTGAGATCTTCTGTACTTAAAATACCAAAAAACGCAGCATATAGCCCAGCAAGTGTCGCGGCAAAGATTACTGCCCGTTTTAAACCGCCAAATACATAATAGCTATACCAGCCAATAAGCCCGACACAAGCACTGGACGCTACCATATAGGCTTGCCAAAATGCGATTTGTTCTGCAAGTGGTAGTAATAAAACATAAAAGACAAATAGTGCGCAGCCGACTAGTAGATACTGAATAGGGTGGATACGACTTGATTTGAGTACTTCAAATAAAAAGAAAGTACCAAAAGATACCAAAATTAATAGCAAGGCGTACTTCATGGCTCTTTCAGTTTGTAGATAGACATCGTTAGGATTTGCAAAACTAACACCAAAACTATTCAGTTGAGTGTTTCTATGATTTATAGTTGTGCTGTCATTCCCTGCCGTAACCACGCCTTCTGAAACTGTAGAAAAACTATCGGAAGAGCGGTCAGTATTGAGTGATGATTCACTCATGATAGTACAGTGCTGATTAGATGTGCGGATACACTGGGATAGGTATTGGTTATTGGCAACAGTCAAATATTGATTTTGCCAACTGGCATCAAATCCTTTAGCGGTGATGCTCTTGGTATTTGGTAATGCTTTGCCGATGAAGTTTGGTGTCTGCCAGTTACTGTGCATAGACAGAGTAAAGTTCTGCCCAGTTGGGACAGTCGTTAAATTACTAATGCCAGCTAATGGTAAGTCGATCACAATATTGAGCGCTTGATTGTCTCTAGGATTAGATAACTTGCTACTCACCTCTGATTTATTTAGATCTGTATTTATTGAGCCTGTGGTAGCCAAGCTATCTTTATTCTGCTGGCTAGTAGGATTGATTAATTGATCCAATACATCTTTAGGAATATCTACTTCGACATAGGTTAAGTTCTCTATTATTGGTATCTGCGGATAGTTTGCTGCAATTGTTTTTTGATTAATTGTGACAGTAGGCAGGGTAGCGACACCGCGCAAATCAGACACAGGAATGATAAGTTTTACCTTGTTCCAGTGGGTAATGGTTTTGGCTAGCTGTGTCTTATCTGCATCATCGTCAATTGTAGTTCCAGCCTGGTCTAAATTTTTTAAAGTCTTACCAAGCGTATAACTTTGATTGAATGTCAGCTGACCATCATAGCTAGTAGCACTATAGATACCGCGTTTATAGGTGTCTGTGTTTACTTTTAGGTTCTGTGCTGCCTGCGTCTGAAAGGCAAATATCGTCTCGATTTTCGAGTATGACGGTTCGCATTTGTTCTTTACATTTGGTGTATCAGATGACTGACATGCTGGTGTGATTGTCGTAGGGATGGCGATAAATGGGTTAATGACTTCTTGTGGATTGACGTGTTGCTCGGTGATTTCTTTTATCACTGACTCTGCGTAGTATTGTCTCTCATATATGATGTCGCTAATCATACTGAGACCAATCGAAAAGATAATACATAGTCCTACAATGATAGATAACTTAGTCAATAATGTTTTTTGCATGTGGTCGCCTCCTAAGTGTCTTGAATCCACAGCTGCCGAGATAGCAGACTATGGCTTTAAAAGACATCATAGAGAGGGCATAAAGAAAACATATGCAGGAAATATGGAACAACTGTGAAAGGGCGAAAGTTGATACTTTCGGATAACTACTTTCAAGTGTTAATGCTTTTTCGTGTCTCCAACGACTTTATCCATAATAGCGAATAACAAGCCAGACAATACAAAGGTCATATGAATAATAACCTTCCACATGAGTTTGTCGGCATCAAGTTCACTCATTCCGCTAGAGATATCCATAAAGGATTTGAGAAGATCGATTGCCGAGATAGCGACGATCGCTCCGATGACTTTGAGCTTTAGACCAGAAAAGTCTACTTTGCCCATCCAGCTAGGACGATCATCATGAGTGCCAGTATCGATTTTTGAGACAAAGATCTCATAGCCACTGAATATAATGATAAGCAGTAAGCTAGCAACCAGAGAGATATCAACCAATACCAATATATCTACAATTACACTGGCTTCAGAGGCCGTCAGAATGTCAGCAAACATGTACCATAGTTTTTGGACAAACTTAATAAATAATAAAATAATGCCTAGCACTAATCCTAGATAAAAAGGCGCCAGTATCCAGCGGCTATTAAATATGGTTTTTTCTAAATAAAGCTCAAACTTCTTTAGCATGGGTATCTCTTAGGTTTCAAATACAAAAAAGTTTTAAAGACAAGAACGTCTTAAAGACACAAATATGAATAAGTTTTTGGGTATAGCTATTTAGCTTTGATGTGGCGATATGTTGTCTATATCAGCGAGCTGCGCTACTACTTGCTGAACGCGCGCTTTTCTATTGCCACTAATGCGTTGGAATGATTTCTGATGCTTGCTTAATTGACTGGCGAAATAGTCGCTTATCTCATCGCGTTGGTGTGGACTGTCTCGCAGGTCATCAGCCACCCATGGCGTATCAACATCAGTCAATAATATTAAGTCATAGTGATGCGCCAATGCTGCTTGCTCAAGGGCCGTAGGGCAGTCGCCATAATACCAATAAGAATAAACCATCAGCTCAAACAAACTGGTATCACAAAACAAATAATGACTGGCATTATTCGTCTGAGCGACCTGTTTGGCTAAGGTGTTCTCTAGTGTAATCTGCCCCTGTGCGATAGGTAGGAGATCTTCCCACGTACAAGTCAGCTGCTCGTCATCCCATTTTGCCTGTAAGTAGGTGCGCATATATTCTGACACCCAAGGAGTATCAAAATGCTCGGCCAAATCACGACATAAGGTCGTCTTACCCGTACTTTCTGCCCCTAAGACCGCGACGTTGATGACAGATTTAGGCGTATGCTGCTCGAGGTTGTATACGGTAGCGTCGTTGCCATTCATAGTATGCCCAGATTGCGATAAGAGTGAAGACTACATATTGTAGCGCGGTAAAAGTAAAACCTTTATAAAAGTATAGCGGTACCGATATCGCATCAGCGATGATCCAGAGTATCCAATGCTCGATTTTACGCCGTGCCATGAGCCACATTGCCATCAAAAATAAAGCAGTAGTGAGCATGTCAGTATAATCGACCCAAGTAAATAGATGGATTCCAAGTACCGCACCATCGAAACTGAAGCCATTATTAATCACTGGACGGAAGTAATAAACCAATCCTACAAAAGCTATCGTTCCTGCTGCCAAAGCAGATAGTATCGGGATGTCACCTGCATGCAAATGCTCAATACGGACATTATTGGCATTTGACTGCTTGTGCTCAACAGACTGGTTTTTCTTATTCTTTGACCAGTTAATCCAGCCATACAAGCTCATCACGGTATAGTAAGCATTGATGAACATATCGCCAAACAGCTGCCACTTCCACAGTAGGTACACAAATATAGCAGTGCTGACCAGACCGATAGGGAAGACTAAAATATTGGTTTTGCTGGCGAGTAAGACACTTGCTACGCCGAAGACAACGGCAATCAGTTCAAGAATGATGAATATCGTAGAGTAGTCAGCGTATTGACCAAATAACCAGTTGAGAAGTTCTGCCATGAGCATTCCTAAGTATGAGCGTGTATCAATATTCTGAATAATTAAGGTAGTTCGATGAGTCGTACAGAATAAAATGATGCTAATTATAACGTAGCTATCGAAAAAGGACGGTAGTCTTTGCTAATTTATGGCAAGAAACAGATTATTTGTAACAAAGTATTAGAAAAATTATAATATTCAGGCATAATAAACACACTGATTTTAAGTTTACAGTTATTCACTGAATTTGAATGGCTATTATTTTTCCACTTTTATGCTTATTCCAAGCACCACAGTAGTAGACAAGGAAGCTTATCATGACGACTTGTATCACAGGCACTGGTCTTTATATCCCACCTTACAGCATTAGTAACGAAGAGCTAGTTGAGTCATTTAACCAGTATGTTGAAAACTATAATACCGAACATGCTGAAGAGATAGCTGCAGAGACAGTGACGGCACTTGAGCCTTCTTCAGCTGCTTTCATCGAAAAAGTATCTGGTATCAAATCACGTTATGTGATGGAAAAAGAAGGTATCTTAAATACTGAAATCATGGCGCCAGTTATCCCTTACCGCAACTTGGGCGAAGAGTTGTCAGTCATGGCCGAAATGGGTGCAGCAGCACTGAGAGACGCTTTGGCTGATGCTGGACTTGAGGCCAACGACTTAGATGGTATCATCCTTGCTTGCTCAAACTTCCAACGTACTTATCCTGCGGTTGCTATCGAAATCCAAAACGAAATTGGTATGATTGGCGGCTTTGCTTATGATATGAACGTTGCGTGTAGTGCGGCGACGTTTGGTCTGTCACAAGCACATGGTTCTATCATCTCTGGTTTGGCCAAGCGTATTGCTGTGGTCAACGTTGAGATTACCTCAGCGCATCTAAACTGGCGCAACCGTGACAGCCACTTTATCTTCGGTGATGTAGCGACTGCTTCTATCGTTGAAGAATTAGATACGCCAAAAGGTTATGAGATTCTAAACTCTAAGCTATTTACTCAGTTTTCGACCAACATTAAAAACGAATATGGCTTTATGGATCGCTCAGAGTATCTAGCAGCACAGACTGAAATGTATCCAGATATCAAAGCACCGGTCACTGACAAGCTGTTTTTGCAAAACGGTCGTAAAGTATTCCGTGAAGTCTGTCCGAAAGTGTCAGAGATTATCACTGAGCACTTGCAAGAAAACGACATCCCAACATCTGATGTTAAGATGATGTGGTTGCATCAAGCCAATGCCAATATGTTGGATTTGATTCTACGTACCGTGGTTGGTAAAGATGCCGATAAATCGATTGCTCCGAGTGTTATTGCTGAATTTGCCAATACTAGCTCAGCGAGTCCTATGATTGTATTCCATCGCTACAAAGATGACTTAGTATCAGGCGATCTGGGCGTTATTTGCTCATTTGGTGCAGGTTACTCTATTGGATCGGTCTTAGTTCGCAAGGTCTAATACTTTAACTACCTGTCCTGATAAAAATAGCTAAGAGTCTTCTTAGCTATTTTTTTGTCTGTCGTTTCTGCTATTGAAATTAAGCTGTGACATCTAAATATAAACAGAGATGTTGGAGAAGATAACATCGAGATTACCGACAATATCAACAAGAATGATTAGAGGTTTTAATTTACCCCAAAAAATTTGCTATAATCACGGGCTTATTCCTCTTATCTAATTAAAAGTCCTTTTATGAAAGAATCCTTACGCCTGCGTTTAGACCAGATGGTAGACCGTTATGAAGAGGTCACCGCTTTATTATCAGATCCTAGTGTCATTAGTGATAATAATAAGTTCCGTGAATTGTCTGTTGAGCACAGCGACTTGATGGAGATCACGACGCTGTGGCAAAACTACGTGGGTGCAGAAACGGATCAGGCTGATGCAGAAGCGATGCTAGCCGATGCAACAGATCCTGACATGAAAGAGATGATGATCGATGAGATTGAGAGTGCGCGTGATACCATCGTAGAGATGGAAGAAGCGCTTAATCTGATGATGCTACCAAAAGATCCTAACGATAAAGTACCAGCATTTTTAGAGATTCGTGCAGGGACAGGTGGCGATGAAGCAGCGATTTTCTCTGGTGACTTGTTCCGTATGTACCAAAAATACGCGCAGAGCCAAGGCTGGACACTAGAAGTGCTCTCTGCAAATGAAGGTGAGCATGGCGGTTATAAAGAAATCATCACTCGTGTATCTGGCAATAGTGTATATGGTCGTCTAAAGTTTGAATCAGGCGCTCACCGCGTACAGCGTGTCCCTGAAACCGAGAGCCAAGGTCGTGTGCATACGTCAGCTTGTACGGTTGCGGTCATGCCGGAAGTTGAGATTGATGATACCGTCGATATCAATCCTGCTGATATCAAAATGGATACTTTCCGCTCAAGCGGCGCTGGTGGTCAGCACGTGAACACGACTGACTCTGCCGTACGTTTGACACACATTCCGACAGGTACCGTGGTAGAGTGTCAGCAAGAGCGTAGCCAACACAAAAACCGTGCGCATGCTATGAAAATGCTGGTCTCTAAAATTCAACAAGCCAAAGTGCAAGCACAGGTCGATGTGGCGGACTCTATACGTCGTGACTTGGTCGGTAGTGGCGATCGCTCTGAGCGTATCCGTACCTATAATTTTCCACAAGGTCGTATGACCGATCACCGTATCAACCTTACCTTATACAAGCTTGATTCCATTATGGAAGGCGACTTGGACGAGATTCTTGATGCACTACTGCGTGAGCATCAGGCTGATTTGATGGCCAGTATCGGTGGCAATGACTAGTAGCTAGTCTTTAAGAGTACCAGTAGTTTTATCGTTTTTATCACCATGTCTGTTCTTATAATAATAAGTATTGATTTAATTTTTCTGTTTTCGTTTATCCATTTAATTACCTAAAAATATTGAGAGTGTTATGTCAAAGCACAATAATCAGAACCAAGATCAAACCCCAGTCGTAGAAGATGCTAACGAGCTAATCGCACAACTGCAAGCCAAGCTAGACGATATCAGTGCTTCAGGTAAACAGCCGTATCCTAATACGTTCAAACGCACTGATTATGCGCAAGACTTACAGACGGCTTTTGATGGTGTCTCAAAGCAGGAAATTGAAGAAAAAGCAGCGAATGGTGAAAAAACACAGGTCAACGTGGCAGGTCGAGTCATGCTTAACCGTGGTTCGTTTATCGTGATCCAAGACATGACAGGCCGTATTCAGTTATATGTAGCACGTAAAGAGCTTGATGAGGAAACGCGTGCAAGCATTAAATCACTAGATTTGGGTGACATCGTTGGTGTATCAGGCTATATCGGTCGCTCAGGTAAAGGCGATTTGTATGTGCATATTGAAGAAATTACGCTACTGACCAAATCACTACGTCCAATGCCAAACAAGTTCCATGGTTTGGCTGATGTCGAAGCGCGCTATCGTAATCGTCATCTTGATTTGATGACCAATGAGACGACTCGCAATACCTTTATGGTTCGTAGTCAGATCGTTAGTGGTATTCGTCAATTTATGCTTAATGAACGTTTTATGGAAGTTGAAACGCCAATGATGCATCCGATACCAGGCGGCGCAGTAGCTCGTCCGTTTGAGACACATCATAATGCATTAGACATGCCTTTATATCTACGTATCGCGCCTGAGCTTTATCTTAAGCGTCTGGTCGTTGGCGGGTTCGAGCGCGTATTTGAGATTAACCGTAGTTTCCGTAATGAAGGGGTTTCAACCCGTCATAACCCAGAATTTACCATGATTGAGTTCTATCAAGCCTACGCTGATTATCATGACCTGATGGATTTGACTGAGCGTCTGTTTAATCAGTTAGCAATAGATGTGTTGGGTACAACAGAGCTGACTTATCAAAAGGAAGCCATTAGCCTAAAAGCACCATTTGCTCGTCTATCAATGTCTGATGCGATTGCAAAATATGCTGAAAACTTTGACATGACACGTATCAATGATCGTGAATACCTAGCAGAATATGCATCTACGACACTTAAGCAACAAGTCAAAGATGTGTTCGGTGTGGGTAAACTACAAACGATTATCTTTGAAGAAACGGCTGAGCATCAATTACGTCAGCCAACGTTCATCACTGAGTACCCAGCTGAGACCTCGCCACTAGCGCGTCGTAGTGATGACAATCCTGAGATTACCGATCGCTTTGAGCTGTTCGTTGGTGGTCGTGAGTTGGCTAATGGCTTCAGTGAGCTTAATGACCCAGCAGACCAAGCCGAGCGTTTCCGTGGTCAGGTTGCTGAAAAAGACGCGGGCGATGATGAAGCTATGCATTTCGATGAAGAGTATATCGAAGCATTGTCTTATGGTTTGCCACCGACAGCCGGTGAGGGTATTGGTATCGATCGTCTAGTAATGCTATTTACCGACTCTGCTAGTATCCGTGATGTGATCTTGTTCCCGCATATGCGCCGCAAACAAGATAGCTAATGTGGGTTTGCTTGCTATAAATCCAAACTGATACTTAACTCAGCATAAAAAGCTTTTGCTCATTTTCACAGAATGGGTATCAGCTTTTTTGTGAAATATCGTTTATAGAGGTATTATGGATATTCAGCAAGCATCACATGCGCCATGGCAAAAAATGATTCAGCAATGTTTTTTATCATTGTATGAGTTGCCTGATGACAAAATCACTGACTCTGATCATTTTCAGGGTTATGATTTTGTTTTTGAGTTTTCTGGCGCTACTATTTATCTGCTCGTCAATACGGTTGTGATGCAAGCGAATAGACAAGAAGTGGATAATCCTAGAGTTCGTGAGTGGAGAAAAGAAGTTGTTAACCAACTTATCAAACGCCACGCTCAGATTTATCAAAAAAACGATAGCCTAATTGTAGATAGAAATACCGTGACAACTGATAAAGCAGTTTATTTTATTGGCTTAACATCATTGTCTATCAATCATCAAGACGATAAATCGGGCCATTCATCTTATGCAGTTGGCTACGAATATGGCAGTCGGTTTTTTGCAGAGGATTGTGTTTTAGACTTAGATGATGAGCAAAGTATCCTACAAGTCTTTAGTCATCAAAACTTTGTTGATATCCTCAATCAATTGGTGACGCCAAGTGATTTAACAACCTTTTTAGATTTTCATCGTCGTCAACTATCTAGTTTTGCATTATTTCAAAACGAATCAACATTGCTTAAACAGTTTCTACAATCACCTGACTTTCATCAAAGAGCGATTAGGGTACAAGAACAGCTAATTGATAGTGAGTTAATTGAGCAAGTTGAATTACGCTTACTTAAAGCAGTAGAGCCGAATCAGACTGTGTATGCCGATGCCTTAATGGCTGAGATGCAAAAAAATACTGGAATGTGGTTCAAGCTATTCAACAGTGTGCTTGAGCGTTATCATGAAGCAGGTACTCATCTACCAAATGATCAGGTTGATATTTTGGTAGATGAGTCAATGTATACCTATGCATGTCTAGTAGAAAAAATCTTAGCTTATAGAACCATGGATCAAGACTCGCGCTGGAATGGATATGTCCGTCACGAGCATTCTTATCATGTATTTGGACGCCATTATCTCATGGTGTTTTATGCGCAAGACGATAGCAGTTCGCTAAGCGCAGAGAATGTTCGGCTCTCGTATAAAGATTTATTGTCAGATATCAATGTCCAGTTACAAGAGCCAGTAATGGACAATTTGTTTTTACTGGGCGTAGAGTTTAGACCATGCGAAGACAGTGTAAACACTGAGGTTTATCTGGATATATTTCATCAAGCAGGTTCATTGATTGATGAAAGTACTCAACGCTTATATGACCGGCTGGCCCAACTTCAAGCTCAGTTATAACCTAAACATAGTACGATTCACTAACCCGACGCTTCCTTTATATTTGTATTATTTACATTGGCATTTCTTATGACGCAGCAATATCAAGTTTTAGCTCGCAAATACCGACCAAAAAACTTTCACGAGTTGATTGGGCAGACGCATGTGTCTCAAGCGTTGATTAATGCGATTGATTATAATCGTTTGCATCATGCCTATCTGTTTACAGGTACGCGCGGTGTGGGTAAGACAACGATTGCGCGTATTTTATCTAAATGCTTGAACTGTGATACTGGTATTACTAGTACTCCTTGCGGTGTATGTGATAACTGCGTTGCTATTGATCAGGGGCGTTTCATTGATCTTATTGAGATTGATGCCGCTTCTCGTACCAAGGTTGAAGACACGCGTGAGCTATTAGACAATGTGCCTTATGCGCCTAGCCAAGGACGTTATAAGGTCTATCTGATTGATGAAGTACATATGCTGTCTACGCACAGCTTTAACGCGCTACTTAAAACGCTAGAAGAGCCACCGGAGCATGTGAAGTTTTTATTAGCGACGACTGATCCACAAAAGCTACCGATTACGATTATTTCGCGCTGTTTGCAATTTGTACTGCGTCCATTACCTCAAACGTTACTTAGCGAGCACTTGGCAAATATCTTGACCAAAGAGCAGGTAGGCTATACTCAGCCAGCCATTTGGCAGTTGGCAAGTGCAGCCAAGGGTTCTGTACGTGATGCGTTATCATTGACCGATCAAGCCATTGCTTTTGGTCAAGGCGCACTGGATGATGCGACTGTCAATGCAATGCTTGGTCTTATTGATGCTGCTGACTTAGTACGTCTAATCACAGATATCTATAACCATGATAAGTCTGCGGTTGCTGCTCATATTGAGCAAATGCGCGCGCAAATGGTCGATGCGACTAGTATGTTTGATGGGCTTGCTGAACTGTTACATCAGTTGGCATTAACTCAGCTGTTGCCCGAGGTCGCTCTTAATGTCAATGAGGCGCAAGCAAAAGATATTTATACGCTAGCTCAGCATATCAGCCCTGATGTTTTGCAACTGTATTATGAGATTGTTGTACAGGCACGTGAAGGTGTCAAGCTTGCAAGTACACCGATGCAAGCGCTTGAGATGTGCATTTTACGATTACTGGCGTTTCGTCCATTGCCAGTCAATGAAGTCTTGAGCAATACTTGTGATAATGATGGGTCTGCTACAAAAATACCAGCTATAGAGCCAGTATCTTCTACATCGGCTCTAGATGCTGTTGCACATGAAGCGTCAGCACCGCCGCCAGAGCTTTATAATGCTGATTATCAGACACCAAGTCACGATGAGCTGCAAAGCGGTATTGATGATAATGACCATTTAGCGCAGTCAGTTAATAGTGTTATGCCTGAACCAATTGTTGAGCCTGAACCAATTGTTGAGCCTGAACCAATTGTTGAGCCTGAACCAATTGTTGAGCCTGAACCAATTGTTGAGCCTGAACCAATTGTTGAGCCTGAACCAATTGTTGAGCCTGG
>NZ_JBNNFX010000005.1:14887-174432 GCF_050267985.1 Psychrobacter sp. NPDC078929
GAGCCTGAACCAATTGTTGAGCCTGAACCAATTGTTGAGCCTGAACCAATTGTTGAGCCTGAACCAATTGTTGAGCCTGAACCAATTGTTGAGCCTGGCGCAAATGATTCTCAATTAATAGCCCACTCTGATGAAGATCCACGCACGTTGCTGCGTTGTCCACCTCAAGAACTGACAGGCGAGTGGAACCCAGAAAAGTGGGACTACTGGTTACAAACTGCTCGTGAAGGCGAGGTATTGGCACAAGATGAGCTAGCACTGGCACGACAAGGTACAATGACTGGTCAATGCAATGGCAAAGCCACGTTTTTGACCAGTGTTGATAGTAAGCATTTGCAGGTCACTTTTCAGCAATTGGCAGCTAAGCTACAACAGCAATTTACGCAAGCTGACATTGACTTGAAAATTGATAGTAGTATCATGCAGACCGAAGATAAAACCCCAGAGCGCCGACAGAAAAAACGTTTAGAGCAAGCGAAAACCGTTGCTGAAACGAAATTACTAAAAACACCAGTGATGCAGTATTTGACTGAACGCGGTGAAGGGAAAATGGGTAAAGTACAGCTGTATTGAAACTTTAGAGCAGTGATTGGTCAAAGTATTTGAAAGTATATTTATATATTGAACGTAGTTTTATATTAAATATCAAGGTGATAGCGATATATCATCTTGATATTTTTGTTTTTATTACGGGTCAAAATATATTTATCAAACAAGAGAGAACCATTTGATAACGATAAGATGAATGTAAAGTCGTTATAATGGTTAAGTTATATTAAAAACTGAAATGACGTTTAGGTGAGAATATGTTGGATAATTTACGCGGTATGGCTGTGTTCGCCAGTGTGGTCGGACATGGCTCTTTTAGTGGCTCAGCACGTGAGCTAGGTATTACAACCAGTGCAGTCAGTCAGCAAATTCGTTCATTAGAGAACGAGCTTGGCGTGGTATTGCTACATCGCTCAACTCGTAAGCTAAGCTTAACAGAAGCTGGTGAGAGCTTTTATGAAGCGGCAAAAGACGTCGTCAGTGCAGCGGAGCAAGGGCGTATCAAAGTTAATCAATTGCGTGATGAGCTAGCAGGTAGCTTGCGTGTATCGACCACGCCTGAGCTTGGTGTTAATCACATATTGCCAGCACTCTCTACTTGGATGGCGGCACATGATGATCTTAGCGTCACCTATCTAGCAGACAATCATTATATTGATATGATTGATGAGCGTATAGATATTGCTATTCGCATGAGTCCATCGATTAATGACTCTAGTCTGAGCAGTCATCCATTGACTGATGTGCGCCAATTATTGGTTGCCTCACCTCAGTATTTGCGTCAGCACAGTAAACTAAATACGCCTAAAGACTTGGCTGAGCATCAATTAATCTGTATTGAAATCATGAAAGATGCCAATCAGATCGATATGATTCAGACTGAAACTGGCAAAAAAACGCGTGTCAAAATGAACTCGCGTATCTATACCAATAACGTGTTTATGGCAACGACGTTGGCTAAAGAAGGTCACGGGTTGGTTAGAATGTTAGAAATGGACGTCAAAAAAGAGCTTGAGAGTGGTGAGCTGGTAGAAGTGTTGACTGGCTATCAATTACCAAGCTTTGTGCTATATGCGGTCACTTTAAATCGTGACCAACAGCCAGCTAAAATTACTCGTTGTCTAGAAGTATTGAAAAAGTACTTCCATGCAAATTAAGTGTTGTTCTCACTACGCACGAAACGTTTTTAGTTAGCAGTTAGCAAAAAGCCTATAGATAATGAATCATCTATAGGCTTTTTTGTTGTCTATTATTAACGTTAAAGCATGCTTTAAAATGATGGCTTTAATAAATTAATTAAACGCTCAATAACTTGTGTGCTTTCATCACGGCTCATGTTAAGTGGTGGCAGCAAACGTACAACATGACCACCCGTCACATTAATGATCAGCTTTTGCTCATCACGGGCACGATCTACCAGTTGGTTACAATCCATATCTTCAGGTAGCGCGATACCAATCATCATACCTGCACCGCGACTACTAACGCCATGTTGGCCAAATGTATCAACGATACTTTCTCTAATGAATAAACCCTCAGTCACTGCGTTTTCCATGATATTACTATTTGCTAGCACGTCATATACGCTATGTACCACACGGCTGGCCAATGGTGTGCCACCATAAGTAGAGCCATGACTACCAGCACCAAACAAACCATTGGCACGGCCACGTACCATGCACGCACCAACTGGGAAACCATTACCTAGACCTTTGGCTGTCGTCAACACATCAGGGCGAGCATTGCTATGTTGATAAGCAAAATATCTACCCGTACGGCCATTACCTGTTTGCACTTCATCCAGCATAAATAGCCAGTTATGAGCGTCACATTCTGCTTGCAAATCTTCAAGATAAGTGAAGCCATTGGCAGCAGTGTTTAGGCCACCTTCGCCTTGGATCGGCTCTACAAAGATAGCGCAGATATCATCATGTTCTTGAGCAGCTTGTTTGACAGCTTCGATATCGCCAAATGGCACACGAATAAAATCCTCATCTAGTGTATAAAACCCTTCTCGCGCTTTTGGATTTGCAGTAGCTGACAAAGATAATAACGTACGACCATGGAACGATTGCTCCATTACGATAACTTTTGGACGTTTAAAGCCTTGTTTGTACGCGTATAAACGTGCCAGTTTCAATGCAGCTTCATTGGCCTCGGCGCCGCTATTGGCAAAAAACACACTGTCCATTTGGGCTGCGGTACATAGTATCTCTCCAGCACGCTCTTGCCAGTCAATGCCGAACAAGTTGCTTGTATGAATTAACGTACCTGCTTGCTGCTGAATCGCGTCAGTGACTTGTGGATGACAGTGTCCTAAGCCGCATACCGCAATACCAGTCAAGGCATCTAAGTAAGGCGTGTCATCTTTGGTATAGAGCCAACTGCCTGCACCGCGTGTAAAGCTGATTGGTTGACGATTATAAGTGGGCATCAGGTAAGTAGCAGACATGTAAAGCATCCTTGATATAATAATTGAGTAAAAGTGTGGGTTATAGCTCGTCAGAAAAAGGCGTGGTTTCTGCAGGTAAGGTGTAGTCTTCGTTTGCCCAAGCACCTAAGTCGATCAGCTTGCAGCGACTGCTACAAAACGGCTTGTATTTATTGTCTTGCCAGGCCGTCTGAGTGCTGCAACGTGGACAAGGGTAGGTCTTTGGAGGCGTGTTTGCAGTAGAGTCAGTCATAAGAAAAGAGCAATGTCCTAAATGTTATTAGTATTGGTTGCATATGGCACGAGCAGAAAACGCATCCGTCATTTAAATTACGACGAAACGAGGCGTACTTGCTATCGCTGTATTACTATTCAATTGGATTGACTATATAATAGCATGGGGCCGAATAATGACAAAAGACAAATGCTTTAAGGATAGTAGATGACCGACAATATTGATCTCACGCATCAGCAAGAGCGTGCCTTTCAACCACAAAAACTGTCAGCACCGCGTGACTTTATTATTCCAAATATCATCAATGACAATAAAGATGAAAAACCGTTGATGCTAGAGATTGGGGCAGGGAAGGGTAAGCATGCACTTAGCTTTGCCGCACAAAATCCTGATAAGCATCTGATAGCCATTGAACGCACGCGTAATAAATTTGAAGCATTCTCAAAATTAGCCACTCTACAAAATCTATCAAACCTAGACGCGATTCATGCGGATGCGATTGCATGGACAGTGCATGCAATCAAACCAAACAGCTTGGCTAAAATCTTCATTCTTTATCCCAATCCTGAACAGCACAATCCAAATCAGCAATGGCTGAACATGCCTTTTTTTGAGTTTCTCTTATCACGCTTGCAGGTGGGCGGAGAAGTGATATTAGTCACTAATATCGAATCCTATATGGACAATGCAGAACACCAAGCAACCAAAGTGTGGTGTCTACCATCAACACGTTCTCGAGTACCAGCGACCAGTCAGCGCACTCATTTCGAAGTGAAATATCTTGCCCGACAAGAGGTGTGTTGGGAGCTAAGTATTCGTAAGCCAAAGTGGTATAAAACAAGATTCGATGATTGGCAGGTAAGTGCTATAAGCGAAAAATAATAGCCTAAGTAAATATAGGGCTTATGTCAGTGATACACAGTAAAGTTAGTAATATTAGATATAAAATAGCCTAAGCAAATAAAATTAAAACAATAAATAGCCGTCACTAAAGGACGGCTCAAAATTTACACATTTTATAAATAAGGTTTTACAAGGCTATTGGAGTTGGTATGAGCATCTAAAACAGTCAAAAAGGTATATGCACCGATAAACTTGCGGCTAATAAACATGAATTCTTTTGGTGGTAGATTAAATTCAAAAGATTGCATTGCGCGTGTAGCCGTAGTGGATAGGCGTGAATGTAATTTACTGTTGGCCCAAATATAGCGATTTTGCTCATCCAAACATTCACTAGGGATATTAGCGTTTTTCTCAGGATCACTAAAAGGCTCGGTAGCAAGCAAAAATAACGAAGCAATATCTGAACGAACTTTATTACTCATGCTATCGAAAAAGTCATATCCTGTCATAGCAAGGCTCATTGCTTGCTGATCATGGCGATATCCTGCGCGTAGTAGACCACGAGCAATCGTTAATAAGTTGCCATCAAATTGACGAATCGCCCCAAAATCTAGCAAAACCAATCTATCGATATCTTCTTCGTTTTCGCTCACACGCACCAGATAATTACCAAAGTTAGGATCGGTCTGCATTTCGCCCCATACAAAAATCTCTTGCATCATGATTTCAATAGCCGCTTGACCAATGGCATTACGGCGTTCATGAGGTAGTAATTGCAGTGCTTCCGAGACCACAGTGATACCTGGCTCGTATGACATACATAGCAGACGCTTTTTAGAATAAGTGCGATTGATCTTAGGCACGATATAGCGCGGATCATCAATTAAACGCTCGTAAAAACGTTCTGTCGTAGCCGCTTCAGCTTCATAATCAACTTCGTGATGGAGTAGGTCACGTATTTCCTCAAACCAAGCATCGAGTGCGCGTGTTTGGGGAACGATATTACTTACTTTTAACAATCGTTTGAACAAGGCAAGATCAGAATTGATAGCGTCTGCCACACCCGGATACTGAATTTTTAACACAACTTGTTCGCCAGTGGCGAGCACGGTCGCACGATGAACTTGGGCAAGAGAAGCAGTTCCAATGGGAACAGGATCAATGTCTAGCTCGTTTAGTTTGTTGCCCAGTAACTGGCGTAATGTTTGCTCAATCGTCGGCCAAGTCAATGTCGCCGTGTCATCATTAAGGGTTTGCAAAGCGCGCGTGATCTCTGGCGGCAGTATGTGCTCACCATAAATCGCTAGCATTTGACCAATCTTGACGACCGAACCTTTCAATTTACCCAGCTCTGATGCCAGATAATTCGCCTGAGTTTCCATAAACGCCTGATTACGTGCAGTACGTGCCTCTTTATTTAAGAACATACCAGACACGCTATTACCCGCCCAACGACGACCAATATTCAAAGAAGTTTTTGCAATCGACATACGACGATCAAACCCTGAGGTTTTTAGGCTATCGATTGATTGCTTGTTGCTAAAAGGTTTAGACGTATCATTTGCCATAAGTATAATCATTCATCCAATTGGTATTGATTTGCGGGTTCGAAACCTACAATACAAGGGAGACGTGATGCACAGGTACAAAATTGTATCATATAAAGCGCGTTGGTTTTATGAGCCTGAGCTGGCCATTGATAGTTACTTTGTAAGCCAATGTCTAGCGGTAACTATTGATAAATAGGTGCTTACTAATTTAAGTATGATTTATAAATAGTTAGTATTTTCTAGCAAGTTCACTGACTATTAAAATTTAGTGAAATCTATTTATAGCCAATAGGTCAGTATCAAAAAGATACTAAAAAATAAGACCTAGCATGATGCTAGGTCAAATAGTGATGTAGAGCTATAAAATATAGAAATTCTATTAATCAAACACATTGAGCAAAACCTTCGCGTTATCTAAAATATTACCCAAGACGTTACCCAATATGTTTTTAGTACGCCTTAGTTACTAAGCATTTTCGCGAGTGATGGCATGGTGACCAATATCACGGCGATACTGCGCACCATCGAAGCTAATAGCAGCGGTAACTGCTAATGCTGCTTGCTGAGCATCAGAAATACTATCTGCTAGCGCAGTCACACATAAGACGCGCCCGCCGTCTGTGACGACTTCTTTATCATTATCGTTAGAAAAAGCCGTGCCAGCATGGAAAACTTTCACAGCTTCGTCGTTATTAGGATCTAGTTCTGGCAAGCCAGCAATCACATCGCCTTTAGATGAAGTTTCAGGGTAGCCTTTTGATGCGACAACGATACCTAGAGCAGGGCGCGCATCCCATTTTGCTTCACTAGGTAACTGACCTGCCAAGCCTTGTGCGACCAAATCGACCATTGATGACTGTAAACGCATTAAGATAGGCTGCGTTTCTGGATCACCAAAGCGGCAGTTAAACTCGATGACATAAGGGTCGCCTGCCTTATCAATCATAAGACCAGCGTATAAGAATCCAGTATAAGGATGGCCTGCGTGTTTCATGGCATCGACTACTGGTTGAATCACTTGCTGCATGACTTTGTTATGAACATCGCTGGTAACAACTGGAGCAGGAGAGTAGGCACCCATACCACCAGTGTTTGGACCGGTATCACCTTCAAAAGCACGTTTGTGATCTTGGCTGGTTGCCATTGGTAGGATATTGTCACCATCAATCATGCAGATAAAGCTGGCTTCTTCACCCTGTAAGAACTGCTCGATAACCACACGGCTACCAGCATCACCGAACTTATTGTCCGCTAACATATCGTCGATAGCTTCATGTGCTTGTTCGATCGTTTCAGCAACGATAACGCCTTTGCCTGCAGCGAGGCCGTCTGCTTTGATAACGATAGGCGCGCCTTGCTCATCGACATAGGCTTTTGCAGCGACTGCGTCTGTAAAACCTTGATAAGCAGCGGTTGGAATATTGTTTTGTTCCATGAACTCTTTAGCAAAAGTTTTTGAGCCTTCTAACTGTGCACAGTATGCTGTTGGGCCCCATGATTTGATACCTGCTTCACGACAAGCATCAACAATACCCGTAACCAAAGGCGCTTCTGGACCAACAATTACCATGTCGATATCGTTATTTTGACAAAAGGCGATAACAGCACTGTGCTCGCCTGCGTCAGCGTCGGTAGACTCTAGCATAACGTTTTGGCATTTAGGCTCAAGGGCGGTGCCAGCATTGCCAGGAGCGATGTAGACATTTTTTACATTGTCATCTTTTGCACATTGCCATGCCAATGCGTGTTCGCGACCACCTGAGCCAACCACCAAAATATTCATCATACCTTTTGCCCTTAGCATTAAAGTTAATAGTGAGCGAGTCGTACGCTCTTAAATATGTTGGCATATTCTAACAAAAAAACGCCTTCAATTACCATGAGTATCCGCCTGCCAGCACCGAATCATCCATATCGATGTCTAAAAATGCATTGTCTCATTAGTAAAGGTTATCGACACATCGCTGATTCATGAAATGATGTTGTACACTTTAGCTCGCGCCTTATGTGCGTTACACTTCACTATATTGGTAGTATTAAATTCTGATGGCTACATATTAATAAAAAATAAGAGCAAAAAAGGAGAAAATTTCTAACTGTTATAAAAATAAAATAAGTCGCGTGAATGGAAATACTGCACCGTTGCACCAATGATGAATATGCAGTAACAGTAGTCAATCTAAATCGATAAACTTAAATAAATAAATGTTAAACCAAATCTATAAAAAAAGGACGCAGGAAATGCCAAACTCCCTCAGTATCGCAAAAGAGCGCATTAGCCAGATAAGCGATATTGCTACCAGTTATGTACAAAAAGACAAATCGCTATTTGATCATTTTATTCATAGCTATTATCAGCCATTGCATCAAGAAACTGCAGAGGCGATTAGTAATGCTGACTTGGCGGGCATGGCGCTACATCACTTTACACTACTCAAAGCTTACGACGGCAGCAAGCCGCAGCTGACAGTACTAAACCCAGCAGCAGAAGAGCAGCACTTTCACAGCTCGCACACTGTCATTCAAATCGCAGCTTATGATAGACCATTCTTAGTTGATACGATTTTGATGAGCCTAGAAGCTGAAGGTATCGATGTTCATCGTACTTACAACATCATTATCAGTGTTGAGCGTGATGACAATGGTGATATTACCCATATCGAAGGTGCACATGAAAGTGCCACTTCACATATGTCATTGATTCATTGCGAAATTGCTTACCAAGACAACGAAGACTTGGAAGCACTTCAACAGATGCTGATGTCAAAAATTGACACGCTTGATACGGTCGTTGGCGACTGGAAACAGATGCGTGCGCAGTTGAATGATATCAAAACTGAGCTTTCGACTAAGCCGTTACCAGAAGTATTCTATTCACAACAAGAAATCCAAGCATTTTTAGATTGGATCTTAGACGATCACTTCATATTCTTAGGGTATCGTGAATACCGCTTGGAAGGTGGTCAGTCTATCGAAGTGACTTCTGAGCCGACCGATTTAGATTTATTCGCAATCGGTAACAGTGGTCTTGGTCTATTACGTGGTTCTGAAAAAGACAAGCTATCAGAAAGCTTTAGCCAATTGCCTAGAGGATTAAAGCAATTATTGACTGAGCCGCGCGTGTTAATGCTGTCCAAATCAAGCCGTGTATCACCTGTGCATCGTTCAGTATATATGGACTTTTTGGGCATTCATAAGTTCGATGATAACGGTAACCTAATTGGTGAATACCGCTTTATCGGTTTGCTTACCTCACAAGCCTATCAGCTCACTGTACAGCAAATACCGCTGTTGCGCGAAAAAGCCAATAAGATTATGGCGATGGCAGACTTGCCACGTGACGGTCACGCTCATCACAAGATGATGCATGTGATTAACACCTTACCGCGTGATGATCTGTTCCAAGCCAGCGTCGAAGAGCTATACCCAATTGTTTCGGGCATTACTCAACTACAAGACAAGAAAAGTTTACGTCTATTTAGCCGTATTGACCATTATCAGCGTTTTGTTTCGTGCTTGGTCTATATCCCGCGTGATAAGTTCAACACCGAGCTACGTATTAAAGTACAAAACGTCTTAAAAGACGCCTATAACGGTATGTCTTCAGGGTTTACCACTGAGTTTAACGAATCTGCGCATGCTCGTGTACACGTCCACGTACGTACCGTACCTGGTCAAGTAAATGACGTCAATATCGCCACACTTGAAGCCAAATTATCAGCACTCATGCAATCATGGGATGATAATTATCAAAAGATGTTACTCGATAATGTGGGTGAGCAACAAGCCAATGCTTTAAATCGTCGCTTCTTAAACTATATCCCTGCTGCCTACCAAGAGCGTTTTGATGCTCGCACTGCAGTTGAAGATACCAAGCGTTTGGCGGGACTGACCGCAGAGCAACCAATGCTTTGGCACTTATACCAGTCAACAGGCGATGCACGTAACCAGCTCCATCTAAAACTGTACGGTCGCGAACAGCCGGTTATCTTGTCGAAAGTATTACCAATACTTGAAAACTTTGGTGTGTCAGTTATCTCAGCACAGACTTATGAGTTTGACTTGCCAGAGCAACCTATCTGGATGCAAGAGTATGAGTTGACCCTAGAGCATGTCGATACGGTCAATATGCAAGTCGTGCGTGGTCAGTTCGAAGACAGTCTTAAGCAAATCTGGGCAGGTCGCGTTGAAAGCGATTCATTCAATGAATTGGTACTAACAACTAAGCTCGATACTTATGATGTCGTCGTATTGCGTGCATTGTCTCGCTATATGCTGCAAGCACGTGCGCCATTCTCTAGTGCTTATATTCAGCAAACTGTGGTCAAAAACAGTGATATCAGTGTCGCGTTAGGTAGTTTGTTTGACGCACGTATGAATCCTAAGTATAGCGAAGAAGAACGTCAAGAAAAGGCTGCTACCATTCAAGAGCAAATCACAGCTGCGTTAGCAGATGTGGATAGCCTGGATGAAGATCGTATCTTGCGCTGGTACTTAGATTTGATCAATGCGATGGTACGTACCAACTTCTATCAAGTCGATAGTGATGGTCAGCGCAAAGATCGTCTGTCATTTAAGTTCTTGGCAGCAGACATTCCAAACTTGCCTAAACCAAAGCCAATGTTTGAGATATTTGTGTATTCACCACGCGTCGAAGCTGTACATTTACGTGGCGGCAAAGTCGCTCGTGGTGGTCTGCGCTGGTCAGATCGTATGGAAGATTTCCGTACTGAAGTACTTGGCCTTGTCAAAGCACAGATGGTCAAAAACGCAGTAATCGTCCCTGTAGGCTCTAAAGGCGGATTTATTGTAAAAACCAAGAGCATGGCTGATGGTCGTGAGGCGTTCCAAGCAGAAGGTATCGCTTGCTATCAGACATTCTTACGCGGCATGCTTGATGTCACAGACAATATTGTAGATGGCAACATCGTCCCGCCAGCCAACACGGTACGTCATGATGAGGACGACCCGTACTTGGTTGTCGCAGCAGACAAAGGTACAGCTACTTTCTCTGATATAGCCAACGCGCTAGCAGCAGAGTACAACTTCTGGCTAGATGATGCCTTTGCATCAGGTGGGTCAGTAGGTTATGACCATAAAGCAATGGGTATCACCGCTCGCGGTGGATGGGAGTCGGTCAAACGTCACTTCCGTATGCGCGGTATGGACATCCAAAACCGTGATGACTTTACCGTTGTCGGTATTGGTGACATGAGTGGGGATGTGTTCGGTAATGGTATGCTGCTATCAACGCATACTAAGCTCGTTGCTGCCTTTAATCATTTGCATATCTTTATTGATCCTAATCCAGATACGGCAGCCTCGTACGCTGAGCGCGCACGCTTGTTTGAGCTACCACGCTCCTCATGGGCAGATTATGAAGCATCATTGATTAGTCAAGGTGGTGGTATCTTCTCGCGCCAAGACAAAACCATCGCTATCAGTCCTGAGATGAAGTCGCTCTTCGATATCAGTGAAGACAGCCTTGCACCGAATGATTTGATCAGTGCGTTACTACGTGCACCTGTCGATCTTATCTGGAATGGTGGTATCGGTACTTATGTCAAAAGTGCAAACGAAACACATGCTGATGTGGGCGACCGTGCAAATGATTCGCTGCGTATCGATGGTAATGAGCTACGTGCAGCCGTCGTTGGTGAAGGTGGTAACTTAGGTCTAACCCAGCAAGGTCGTATCGAGTACGCTCAAACGGGCGGACGTATCTATACAGATGCAATCGACAACTCAGGCGGTGTTAACTGCTCGGATCATGAAGTCAACATCAAAATCCTACTCGGCAAAGTGGTCGAGCAAGGCGATATGACGCTGAAGCAACGTAATGAGCTGCTTGAGAGTATGACTGACACCGTAGCAGAATTGGTACTACGTCAAAACTACTTACAACCACAAGCGATTGAGCTGAGCCATATTCGTGCCGCAGCCAACCTGAGTGATCATCAGCGCTTTATTCAGATGCTAGAGAGTGAAGGGCGTCTGGATCGTGCAATTGAGTATCTACCATCAGATGAAGAGATTGCGAAGCGTCAAAAAGCGGATATTGGTCTGACCAACCCTGAGCTAGCAGTGGTCTTGGCTTATGGCAAGATGTGGGTTTATGACAATCTACTACTATCTGATTTACCAGATGATCCGTACTTTATCAATGAGCTACGTAAGTACTTCCCAGATGAGCTTGCGTCACGCTTCTTCGATGAGATGACTGAACACCGTTTGCATCGCGAGATTATCAGTACTTACTTGACCAACAGTGTGGTCAACCGCTTAGGTATTGAAGCGCTATTCCGTCTCTTTGAGGAAACCGATCAATCACTAGCCACTATCGTACGTGGTTATGCGATTAGCCGTGATGTATTCAACGTATCGCGTGCTTGGAAAGCCCTTGAAGCTCTAGACAATCAAGTTGAGGCGACATTATTGCTGAACCTTGAGCTACGTCTACGTGATTCACTTGAGCGCGGTGTGGTCTGGTTCATCAATGCCTTTGGTCAAAATCTGCAAGTCGCTGATATGATTAGCCGCTTTAGTGAAAGCGTTGAAAAACTGACTAAGCCAAGTGGTTTTATCGAGCAGCAATTTGCACAATATCTGCAAGAAGACACCAAGCGCTTGATGCAAAAAGAGCTGTCTGATAATGATGCTACGCTATTTGCGATGCTACCGTACCATGTCGATGCGCTTGATGCTGCATTGCTTGCTGAGCAATATGAGCGTCCTGTCGATGAGATTGCAACTTTATACTTTGAAGCTTATCAAGTATTGCAATTAGACTGGATGATGGAAAATATTGCGAACCTACCACAGCAAGACTATTGGGATCGCCGTGCACGCCATGCGTTAGTGAACGAGCTGTCACGCAGCTTGCGCCTATTAATGGATGCGGTACTCTCAAAACCAGATGCTAAGCAAGCATTTAGTGAATGGAGAGCAAGACACGTCGATCAGCTTGCAGCAGTCACCACAGAGATGAATAAGTTAGATGAGCTTCATAGCAACGATGAAGAAGGTCAAATCGGTCTTTCAACGTTGTCAGTATTGATGAGTGAGCTTAGTGGTTTAGTTACTAAGTAATGAAGTAATATCACTCCCAAACTGTCGCACAAAAAAACCACCGTTCTTAATGTTCGGTGGTTTTTTATTGTCTAAAAGAAATGGTTTAATTAAAAGTATTAAGTAGTAAAGTGATTAACCTAACTTATGATGCTTTTTCACTGACGACTTTATGACATCCTTGACCACTGATTCGACTAAATCCGCCCGAGAGCTTTTCGACCTTGATTTGGGTTAAAATGCGATCTTTTAGGGCCTGAACATGGGATATCACCCCGATTAATTTACCTTCTTGCTGTAAATTGGTCAGCGTATCAAGCGCAATGTCTAAGGATTCCTCATCCAATGTACCAAATCCTTCATCCAAAAATAGCGAATCTACCCGAATATTTTGACTGGCCATCTGTGAGAGTCCTAATGCTAACGCTAGGCTAATGATAAAACCTTCGCCGCCTGAGAGGTTTTTAGTACTGCGAATTTCACCACCTTGATAGTTATCAATCACATTTAGCTCAAGTGGACTATTATCATCACGAGCCAGCAAATAGCGATCGCTCATTTTTTGCAGCTGCGTATTGGCGTGAGTGACCATAAGGTCAAAGGTTAGCCCTTGAGCAAAAGTACGGAACTTTTTGCCATCAGATGAACCAATCAATTTATGCAATTGTTGCCAAACTTGCAGTTTGTCCTTTTGAGCAGTGATAGCATCAAGCTGTGCCTGTTGGGTGGTTTTTTTGTCTTCATTGTCCTTTAGACGCTGACTGATTGCACCGATTGACTCAATTCGTTTGTTAAATTCATCTTGGGCTTGTGATTGCTTTTGGGTAAGCGTTTCTCTATCGTCTACTGTCAGCGGATTGGCTTGTTTATCTGCAAGTGTTTTTTGTGTTGCATCCAATAAAGATTGCGCTTGCTTTAGGGCATAATCGATATGCTGTTGCTGCTGTCTAAGTGCGTTACGCTCATCTATGGGCAGGCGCGCCGCCAAAAATTCTGCTTCCGTATCAAAGCTAGAGGTGGCAAGTGTGTTATTAAATGCAGTATGTTGCGTTTCTAAGGTTTGCGTAGCTGCTTCGATACGATTGGCTAAGTTTTCTTGCTGCTTTATGAGCTGTTGCAAATTATACGTCTCTTTATCCAGTTGTCGTTGGGCAACACTGTGCGCCTCTTGTGCTTGCTCTAGAGTGTCTCTAAGCGTACGCTCAGCTGCTTCTAGGTCGGCCGCCTCAAAAACCTCTGCGCGTTCGTCTTGAAACTGGGTTAGTGCAGCTATTTGTTTATTCTTCGCTTGCATTAGACTGTTAAGCGAATCGGTATCTTTTTTTAGCTGTGCTTCTTTATTCTCAATATATGCTTTTATGCGTTCAAGGTCGCTCTGTATTGTCTGCTGTTTGTCCTTATCTTCAGCGAAAGCGTCTTTTAGCTGTACGAGGGCGCGGCGCTGCTGACGTAGTTCTTCAAGATAACTATCATAATCTGCATTGCTCAGAATTTTTTGCTGTTTAATGCTAGCCGATAACAACTGTAGGTTCTCGGGCGCACGTTGCAAGGTGCTCAGCGCCTCTGTCGGATAGCTACTGGCAGCATAAGGGTCAATACGCTGCAAAATGGCGGTAATGAGCGTTTGTAGTTCAGCAAAGTTCTCTGTGATTTTATTGTCAATACCCGTTATATTACTTTCGGTAATGGTGATTTTGTATCTCTGCTCAGTGATATCATTTGCTAGTACTTGCTGGTCTTGTGACGCCGTCTCTAGCGTCTTACGCAAACGGCTCATATCTTCAAGAAGTCTGTCATAGAGTGCTAACGAATCTTTGATACGGTCTTTATATGTCGCTAATTTGTTTTTGCTGGCGGTAAGCACTGGCACGATATCGTTATCACTACCCAACGCCAGTAACGGTTGTATCAAGTTGGCAATAGTACTGTCAGCTAAGTTTTCATCATTCATCTGCTGGCTGATGACATACAGCAGTTCTGTTATGGCGGTATCATGCTGCTGTATTTGCGCAGTGAGTTCGGCTTGCTGATTTTTTTTACTCGCAAGCGTACTTTGTTTACTTGCCTGCTCAATCTGCTGGGCAGTGATGCTTTTATTCAGCTCGGTAATTTGTTCATCTAAAACACTAATATACTGCGCTAATTGGGAGTTTTCGTCATCGGGTAAAAGGTGCGGGTGATTTTGAGCGTAAGGGTGCTCAAGCGCACCGCATAGAGGACAAGGTGTACCGTCTTGTAAATCGGCAATATAGTTCTCTAGCGCCGCAACCTTTTGTTGTAGTTGTAGCTGATTCAATTTGTCTTGGTGCTTTTCTTGCGTACTTTTGAGGCTTGCTTTTTTCGTTGTAATCAACTTTTCATAGCCATTGATTTCACTCTCTAGCTGCTCGATGTGACTGGTGATTTGTATCACTTGTGCGTTAAGGTCACGGCGCTGCTGGTCATGAAAGTGCAGCTGATCGAGCTGCTGGCTAGTGCTGTCTATCTGCTCTTGTGTCTCACGCATCTGTGTGACCGATTGCGCTTGAATCAGCTCGCTTTGTGCTTTTTTTAGTGCGATTAATTGCTTTTGGGTGACTTCATTTTTATCACTTTGTGCTTGTTGGCGTTGCTGTTGTACTACCAATGCGGTTTTGTATTCTTCTAATTCACGTGTTTGGCGTATCTTGTCTTGCGAAAGCACTGAATTTTGATGTATTACCGCTTTTAGGCGACTGCACTTTTCATCAAAAATGGCAATATGGCCGTCTAAATAGCTTAAATTATCCGTACCGGTAAGTTTTTCGGTCAATTGCGCGCTTTGGTTTTCTTTATCTATGGCAATGCTTTTTTGCGCGGCAATATTTTCAAGCAGTTGCTCAGCGTCTGCCTGAAGTGTGTCATGTCTGACACGTGTATCGTTTAAAGCGCGACGTTGCTGGTCAATCTCGTTGTCGAGGTCACGTGCTTTCTGAATTTTAGGCCGTGCAATTTGCATTGTGTTTTCTGCATCTTGACGCTGTGTTAGTTGCTTCTCTAGCTGTGTGCGAGCGCTTTTTGTGAGTGCTTGCTGCTTAGGTAAGTCATATTCGAGCTGCGCTTTTTCTCGGCTTAATTCGTTAACGTGCTTGCGGGTAGATGATAACTCACCAAACTGACTATCAATCTCCAACGCTTTATTAGCAGCGATTAAGCGTTTGGCACTAGGGATGAAGTCTTGCTGAGCCTGCTGAGCCTGCGCTAGATCATTTTGATAAGTATTCAGTTTTTCTTTTGACTCTGTCACGCTATCTAGCCACTTTATCTTTTCGGACAAATCTTGAATGGTTTGCTGCTGCTCACTTTGGGCACTTTGATATGACTGCAAGTCAGCCTTTAACTGACTTTCTTCATCAGCATCTAGAAGCATTAAGCCATCTAAACCGTATTGTAGCTTGCTGAGAATTTCTTCTTCGGTACGTTTCTTATCATGAACCTGTGTTGAGATGGTAGCGTAAATATCAGTGCCAGTGATTTTCTCTAAAATATCTGCGCGTTCATCAGCCTTTGCCTTTAGAAATGCTGAAAAACTGCCCTGAGCTAGCAATATAGAGCGAGTGAACTGTTGAAAATCCATCCGAGTCAGTTCAATGATCTTGTTTTTGGTATGCTTTAAGGTACTCTCTAACAGCTCATTCTCTTTTGACGAGTCATCAACGTTTATCTTAGCGATTTCATGAGTCGCATCTTGCAGATTGCCATCTGCTTTATTGTAAGCACGGCGTTGCCCCCAGCGGCAGCGATACTGCTCACCATTTAAGTCAATCACTACTTCAGCGAAACACTCTGCCGTCTGCCGCGTCATCACCTCATTACTGCTCTTACTGATACTATTAATCCTTGGCGTCTCACCATATAGCGCTAAGCAAATAGCATCCAATATGGTGGTCTTGCCAGCACCTGTTTGCCCAGTGATAGCAAAGATACCTTCATTGGTAAAGGCAGTATCAGCAAAATCAATATGCCATTCGCCTTTTAGGGAGTTGAGGTTTTTTAGTCTGAGTTCGATTAGGCGCATGGATAAGTCTTAATATTAGTAATAGCCGCAACTGCGAAAAATTGAGAGAGATAAGGAAGTGTGGTCATGATATGTCACTTATATCATTCTGCCTGTTTGTCTTCATGACGTAAGTTATAAAGTATCTGACCATAGGCATCGCGCAATGAGTCTTTTTGAGAATCAGCCACATCATTTATCGTCAAGCAGCGCTCAAACACTTCCATTTCATTTAAGTCCTGCAAGTTCTCAGATGTTTGCTGCTGATTGAGGACTTTATTATAAGTACGAGTGTTTTTTATCTTAAGCACTTCACATGGCAACCCTTCTACCATTGCTTGCACTTGCTCACGCAAATCACTGACGATTTCGTCACCTGTATAGACAATCTCTAGCCAAATAGAGTCCGATTGTGTAAGCGCTTGAATGGTTTGTTCAATTGTGGTTAGGTCACCAGATATTTGCGCCAATTGTTGGAACTTTGGAATGGGTAGGGATACTACTTGCATCTGATTAGCGTCATCGCGATGTAGAATTTTATTGCTATTCACGGCGTCAGTAGAAGTTTCTCGAATGCTTTTATATTGCTCAGGCTGAATAGGAGTATTTTCTACGACAGTAGATTTTTTAACTTCCTCATCTTCTAATGGCTCATCAAAGCCAAACAAGTCATCCATGAAAGGCAGTTCCTGACTAGACACTTTTTTAGCGGTTTTTTCTGCTAATTTATCTACTGTTTTTTTAACTTTGGAGACTCCAATGTCAGCATCTATATTGATAGCATGAGGAGTAATATCGTCAGGTGCGACGTTTAACCCTAAAATGTCGTTATTAAAATGCTCTGCGGCACCAAACTGTACCAGCAATACTTGCTTTTGCTGTTTGGCCTCTCCGAAACCCATCGCGATGGGTGAGCCTGAATAGCGAATACTCTCACGACCGCCAACGCGCTGTGGCACGTGCAAATGCCCAAGTGCCACGTAATCGAAGCCATCATTGAACATATCGGCGGAGATTTTACCTAGTGATCCGACATATAGCTCGCGTACACCATCATCCTCGGTTGTTCTGCCACCAGACGCGAATAGATGTCCTGTTGCGATGATAGGAATATATCGCTGATGCATTTTGATTAAGTCGGCTTGCTTAGACTTCGCAATGTCTGCAATATTGTCATAATGCTCGCAAATACCAGCGATAACATTGGCGTCTTTGCTATCTGCGGACTCGCCAGCGCTACTGCTACGCACATCACGGTCGCGCAGGTAGGGTACAGCGGCGATGATGCAATGAGGATTATTATCATCATCACCCAAGACCAATACTTCATCTTCCAAGTCATCACAAGCCGTGCCAATCACATGGACGTTCAAAAACTTAAGCACATTGCTTGGCGCGTCTAAAAATGTCGGTGAGTCATGATTACCTGCGACAATAACCACATGCTGACAGCAGGAGCGTGAGACCTTACCCAAAAACTCATAATACAGCGCTTGGGCTTTATTGCTTGGGGTCATGGTATCGAAGATATCACCTGCGACGATCAATATATCTACTTGCTGTGCGCTGATGGTGTCTTGTAGCCAATGCAGGAATAACTCAAACTCTTCATAGCGAAGACGCCCATATAGGCGTCGCCCCAAGTGCCAGTCTGAGGTATGCAATATGGTCAAAGGTTTCATTTGCGTGGTCAAAGAAGAAGACAAGCTAGCATCAGGTATGGGCATAAGTAGACTATGATTATGAGCAGTAGAAAGTCTTCATTCTAGCAAGAATCGTTGAGATTTGCGCTGTTGCCAAAAGAAAACCCTACCAATAATATACTGGTAGGGTTTTCTTCTTATTTGAGACTCATCGTTTTGCAGGTTAGCAGTAAGCGCTAGTCAACAATCAATTGCTCCAGACCATCTCCTTGCTGTGTTGCAAGATTTGCGACCATTGATAGGGCATGTGCTTGTTGGTCTATCGGTTGTTTTACTGCTTCACCTCTTGAGCCTTCACGCAACCAATTTTTAGCTATATCATCGCTGTTTTGACTGTGCTGCTGATTTTGTAAATTATACCAAGCCAAATCATGATGCAAGCTGACCACGTCGCCCATGATGAGAAGGGCAGGCGTTGGCAATTGTGCTTGTTCTTGTTTGGCAACAATCGTTGCAAGCGTACCTGTCAATACTTGCTGATTGGACATACTCGCATTAGAGACGATAGCAATCGGCGTCTCGCTACTACGACCAGCGTCAACCAAGCCTTCAGTCAAACGTGCCAGCGAGTGCAGACCCATATAAAATACGACCGTCTCATCAGTATTTAAGAAACTCTTAAAGTTACTGTTAGGTGCACCAGCTTTCAAAAATCCTGTCACAAAACGCACTGATTGTGAATGGTCACGGTGAGTGAGCGGAATGCCTGCATAGCTAGCAGCGGCATTGGCTGCAGTGATACCCGGTACGACTTGATATGGCACATTATGTGCCCGCAGGCTTTCGATCTCTTCGCCGCCACGTCCAAAGATAAATGGATCGCCACCTTTTAAACGCACCACACGTCGGCCTTGTTTGGCATGATTGACAAGTAGCTCATTGATGCCTAATTGCGCAACTGTATGATTGCTGCGTTTTTTACCGACGAATACTTTATCAGCATCACGGCGACATAAGTCCAACACCTGCGGTGAGACTAACGCATCATAAAATACCACATCTGCTTGTTGCATCAAACGAAGTGCTTTAAAGGTCAACAGCTCTGGATCACCCGGGCCTGCGCCTACGATATAAACTTCGCCAACGGCTGGTAACTCTTTTTCTGATTCATCAGATAGAGTAGAAGCAATCGTGTCTGTCTCTTTTACCGCATCTGCATTGTCGCTTTTCTTACTGATAGCAGCGGCAGTACTATCCAAATCAGCTTGCAGTTGTGCAGCCGCTTCAGTTTCATTACCTGCAAACATGAGCTGACTGACCTGACCTTCAAATGCGCGCTCCCAAAACTGGCGACGTCCAGTAAGCGTCGGTATTTTGGCTTTTACCTCACTGCGGAATTCACCTGCCAGCTTGGCCAATTTACCATAGCCTTGCGGGATTAATGTCTCAAGGCGTGCACGTAATAGACGTGCCAGCACAGGCGCCTTACCATTTGATGAAATACCAATCACGATGGGATTACGATCGATAATAGCTGGAAAAATAAAGTCACATAAATGCGGCGTATCGACCACATTGACTGGAATGTTTAGCTCAGTCGCATCTGCATGAATTTGGTGATTCAGCGTCTCATCATCAGTCGCGGCAATGATTACTCGTGCGCCTGACATATAGGTTTTATTATAATTCTTATAGATAAATTTATGTTTGCTGTCAGTTAGCAAAGCTTGTAGCTCATGGCTGATATCAGGTGCAAGTATAGTGATACAGGCGCCTGCACGGCTGAGCAAATCCGCTTTACGCAGTGCCACTTCGCCGCCGCCCACGATGAGCACTTTACGGTCTTCTAATTTAAAAAATAGCGGGAAGGTGTTCATAATGTCACCGTATATTTAATTGTTTATTATAAAAGGTAGAAAAGATATAAGGAATGCCGCCATTATGAGGTATCACAAGCACACTCTCACCTAGTGAATTGGCATTAGTATATTCGTTTTTGTCATGTTAATGATGATTTTTTGTGAGAAAGGGAATAGGTTTTATAAGACATGATAGGCGTACTAGAGGTTTAGAAGGGCATAATTTTATATTTTTTAATTCAGAACAATTATGAAGGCATCATAATGAGTCAAAACAATACGTTTAATAGACTAAAAAAATCAAGTACTGTCTTTTTCGGACTGATTTTAGGGTTGCTAGTTAGTTCAGATGTACTAGCAGAATGCGCGTTGGCTGAAGGTTATAAGTTACCAAATGGGGTTGTATTTGATGAACACTGTGAGTTTGATGGTGAACTCGCGCCCGTAATAAAAGGTAGTAAGTATGGATTCATCGATAAGCAAGGTGTGATAAAAATACCAACACAGTATGACTTTCCAATTGCTTTTGTAGAAGGTCTAGCAAGTGTTCATAAGGACAACTTATCCGGATACATTAATATGCAGGGTGAAGTTATTATACCTCTCAAATACAGCCTTACTTATCCATTTGAAGATGGTTTAGCTGTGGTTGGGGTAGATAATAGAAGAGGAGTCATTGATAAACAGGGACAGATAATTATTCCGATAATATACGATGATTTAATGGGTTTTAATGAGGGTTTATCTGCAGTTGAGAACGAAGGGAAGTATGGATACATTGATATTAATAATAAGTTAGTTATTCCTTATGAATATGATTCTACTATTTCCTTTACAGAAGGCCTAGCAGCAGTTGAAAAAAATGAAAAGTTCGGATTTATAGATAGGCTAAATAATATCGTGATACCCATTGAATATTATAGTGCGACTTGGTTTTCAGGTGGTTTAGCCGTCGTTAATAATGATGATAAGTTTATGATCATTAATAGGTCGAATCAAGTAGTCAAAGAGCTAGACTATGCAATGGTCTTCCCCTTCATTAACGGATTAGCACTTGTCTTGTCTATGATAACGGTAAGCATGGATTTATTGACAAAAATGGTGATGTAGCAATTGAATTAGACTATGATGACATTCCATTTATTGATCCTTTTAAAGATGGTACCGCCTATGTCAAAAAAGATGGTGAATGGTTCTACATTAATAGACAAGGTAAACGTGTAGAAAACAAGTTTTAAGTCCAATGAAAAACTGAAAAAAGCCCTTTCTTAAATCAAAGAAAGGGCTTCTCAAATTCATAAACAGCTAAAATTACAACTGCGTGTGCAGACCGCACTCACGGCTTTCTTCTACTTTAGTTGGATCAAAGTAGTCATGCTCGTTTGGCAAGTTGTGCTCATCTAAGTATACATCCAAATCTGCATCGGTTTTTTCAAACAATGGCGCTACCTTTAGTACGCCGTCTTTTGATAAGCTAAGTACATCAAGCCCTTGACGGAACTCAGTTTGGTCTTTACGAATCGCGTTAAACCATACGTCAGGCTTTAGCTCAGCAAGGGCGCGGCGGAATGGCTCAAGTTTCACTTGTTCAGTGAATTCGCCATGTTGCGGGTTGTCAATGCCTGGGATGCCATTCATGGTGGCGTCACGATGGGCAGCGGTTTGTTTTGGGATATAAGTCACAACGTTGAGATCAAGATCACGAATCAATTTGTTGGCAAACTGATAAGTAGCATCAGTGTTGTAGCCTGAGTCTACCCATAATACAGTAATATCAGGGCGCTGTTTAGCAACCAAATGCAAGATCGCTGATTCATACGGACGGAAGTTGGTGGTGATGATTGGGTTTTTGGCTTGCGTCAATGCCCACTCAACGATTTGCTCAGGTGATTTACCTTGCAAATCTTGGTTTGCTTGGTCGATATCTAGGTTTGGGTGTAATTGGCTCATAATACATTCCTTAATAATTGTTAATATAAAAATAGCGATTTGATAGTGAATAATAAAATCAGTTTTTTGAGAACATCGGTAATGCTGAAGCGTCTCGACCATCATAGCTACTGGCTAGGGCAGTGAAGGCTTGGCTAATATCAGATTTAGCATCATGCTCATTGAGTACAAAGCTGGTCGCACCAGCGCGCAGCAAATAAGCGATTTGATCACGACCAAACGCGCCTGCCATGCGAATATCACCTTCATAACCAAGCTGACGCAGGGTCTGTGCAAAACTAAAACCGCGACCGTCTACAAAACTTGGGACATGAATGACGATCAAGTCTTGCGTCAATAAAAATTCTTTTACATCAGACAGATCATCAGCATCGGTGTTGGATGTGATCCACACACCCAATCGGCTGCTGTGCTGCTTGAGGATATCCAATACTTGCTCTAGCAAACCGTTTGCCAGTTTTCCATCAGCATTTAATAAATCTGCTAGTGGGACAAGTACATCAACTTTTTCTTGTTTGTGTAACAGCTCAAGTAAGGTCAGGTTTGATAACGCGATACCGTCAGGCAGCTGCGCTGTCGCTAGCGCTTGCCAAGTATCTTCGCCACTGATGTCTGCGCCATGGCTATCAAGCACATGATGATTAGCCATAGACCTTCTCCTTAAAGGGGGCGATACCAACGCGGTCAATCACGTCACCAAAACCCTCAACATCTTGTTCGTTAGTGCCGCGTATATCGAGATACACATCTAAAATGGTTTGTAGCGTGCTGGCCACATCATCCGCTGGCACCGCTTTTCCTAAGATTTTGCCCAATTTGGCGTCATTACTAGAGTTACCGCCAAGGCTAATCTGATACCAGTGCTCGCCTTTTTTGTCCACACCCAAGATGCCGATATCACCTGTGTGATGATGGGCGCAAGCATTCATGCAGCCTGACATGTTTAGGCGAATATCACCAAGATCATACAAGTAATCTAAATCATCAAACTGCTTTTCGATTTGCTCAGCGATATTGTGCGTAGTCGCATTGGCCAGTGAGCAATAATCCCAACCTGGGCAGACAATCATGTCGGTTAAGGTGTTGATATTGGCGCGTGCTAAATGCAAATCTGATAGCTGCTGCCACAATTCATAAAGCTCATTGGTTTGCACATCAGCGAATACCAGATTTTGCTGATACGTACCGCGCAATTCACCAAAGCTATAACGATCAGACAAATCGGCAAGCGCATCCATTTGCGCATCACTCAAGTCACCTGATGGCACATAACGACCGTCCACCAGTCCGGCTTTTAAAGAGATCACTACCGCACGGTAACCGTCCACCTTATGTGCCACGGTGTTTTGCTTATACCAATCAGCGAAATCTTTATTGTCTGCCAATTGTGCTTGCAACTCTGATTGTACTGCGAGCGCATCAAATGACTGATAATCAGGCATGCTAAAGTAGCTAGCAGCGGTGTCAAAATTCTCTTCAGTCAAGGTAAGCGGGCCATCTTTAGTATGTGCTTCCCAGTCAGCCTCCACCAATTTGCCAAACTGATTGCCACCTAAGCTATCAACCAAAATTTTAATACGGGCTTTGTACTTGTTATCACGGCGACCATGCAAGTTATAAACGCGCAAAACGGCATCCAGATAGCTGAGTAAATGCTCACGAGGTAAAAACTTGCGAATCGTTTTGCCGATAATAGGGGTACGCCCGAGGCCACCACCAACGATCACTTCAAAGCCAAGCTCGCCTGCGTCATTGGTAACGACGTGCAGACCCACATCATGGACTTGCGTCGCAGCTCGATCCGCTTCGGTACCGATGACTGCAATTTTAAATTTACGTGGTAAAAAGGCAAACTCAGGGTGGAAGGTTGACCACTGACGGATAATCTCACAATAAGGGCGTGGGTCAGCAATTTCTTCTTTATGGATACCCGCATAAGGATCCGTTGTCGTATTACGGATACAGTTACCTGAGGTTTGGATGGCATGCATCTGTACTGTCGCAAGCTCAGCCAAAATGTCTGGCACTTCTTCTAGTTTTGGCCAGTTCAGCTGAATATTGGTACGGGTGGTCATGTGCCCATAGCCTTTATCATACTTACGGGTAATCTCAGCCAATTTGCGTAGCTGATAGCTGGCAAGCAAGCCGTAAGGAATGGCGATACGGAGCATAGGCGCATAACGCTGGATATACAAGCCGTTTTGCAATCGCAGTGGTAAGTACTGCTCCTCGGCAAGCTCACCTGCCAAAAACCGCTCGGTTTGGTCGCGAAATTGGGCAACTCGTTCCTCTACCAAAGTCTGGTCAGCGTAATTATATTGATACATGACGTAATCTCAGTTTTGTTTTTAATCTTAAAATCAGCGACGAAAATGATTTGCGTGTGTAATAGGTTTTATTGCCGTTCGCAATGTAAATAATTCAGCTATACATCATATAAGCTTGTAGCCAGAAACATAAATTCCTTTCAGACATATCCATATCCAAACACAGCATAAATTTTCATAACGAAAGTTAGGTAGCCTATGCGTATCAAATTTAATGCCCAGTCGCTAGTACGCTACTTATTATCTAGCGACGGCTTTCTTCTCAGTTTTGTACATTTAATCGCTTTTGCATTTTTGCTCATCTCTTCCAACCATTCTTTTTATAAGAGGTTTTAATAACTATATGTCTCAAACTCAAAGCCAAACCCAATCACAATTCAAATCAAAGCTGGTTCCACCACATGGTAGTGCAGAGCTTAAGCCACTATTATTAAACGGTGCAGCACGTGATCAAGCATTAGAGCTTGCCAGCACATTGCCGACCATCACTCTAAGCTCACGTGAGCGTGGTGATTTAATCATGTTCGGTATTGGTGGTTTTACTCCGTTAAATGGTTTTATGAATCAAGCGGACTGGCAGGGCGTGGTAGACAACATGCGTCTGCAAAGCGGTGAAAACGCTGGCTTGTTTTGGCCAATTCCTATCACTTTGTCTGCGCCAAAAGAAACTGCGGATAATTTGAGTCAAGGCGACAAAGTAGCCTTGGTCGCTCAAGATGGCGAAGTCATGGGTATCTTGACGGTAGAAGAGACTTATACCATCGATAAAGAACATGAGTGTCAGCAAGTATTCACGACCACGGATTCAGAGCATCCGGGCGTACAGCAAGTATTGAGCCAAGAAGCCATCAATATTGCCGGTAGCGTTGAAGTATTAAGCGAAGGTGAGTTCCCAGCACTATATCCAGAAATCTACAAAACGCCAGCAGAAACACGCGCAATTTTAGATGCTAAAGGCTGGAAAACAGTGGCTGCATTCCAAACGCGTAATCCAATGCACCGCTCACATGAGTATTTGGCCAAGATTGCGATTGAGATCTGTGATGGTGTGTTGATTCATTCATTATTAGGGGCATTGAAACCTGGCGACATCCCAGCAGAAGTTCGTCAAGAAGCCATCAAAACCTTGATCGACAACTACTTTAGACAAGATACCGTTATCCAAGCAGGCTATCCGTTGGATATGCGCTATGCTGGCCCACGTGAGGCATTATTACATGCGCTATTCCGTCAAAACTATGGCTGTAGCCATCTGATTGTTGGTCGTGACCATGCGGGTGTCGGCGATTACTACGGTGCGTTTGATGCGCAAACGATTTTTGAGCACGTTGGTAAAGATGACCTTATCACTCAGCCGCTCAAAATTGGCTGGACGTTCTGGTGTAATGCTTGTAATGCGATGGCCTCTGACAAGACTTGCCCGCATGACGCCTCTGAACACGTTAAAGTGTCAGGTACTAAGCTGCGTAAAGCACTATCAGAAGATGAAGATGTACCAGATAACTTTAGCCGTCCAGAAGTACTACAAATTTTGCGTGACTACTATGCCGGCATTGCAAAAGAAGAGCGTGCTGAAGTTAAATTAACGGGTGCATCTGCGGTATAAGGGCAGATCATCAGGATAAATAACTCGTACTAAGCCAGTTATAAAAAAGGTGTCAGACTTATAGTCTGGCACCTTTTTGTTTTTATCATCATGTTTAAAATGGAAAACAACTTAACGCATACTAGCGCTGTCTCTTAAATCTCCAAGCCTTCTGCCAGCTTCTTATATTCTCCAGCAAGAGAGCCACCACCTGAGCAAAAATAGTTCAGTGCATACTTATCTGGGCTGTCGATGATGAGGGAGTCGTCCTTAAATTGGAAAAAAGCCGTGCTGCCATTTACCTTTGACTGAAAAATCATACCATGAGCAGTATCTTGGCCCATCAATGTCGCCTTACTATCGAAGTGACAAGTAGGTTTTTTGATATCGCTGCGTGAACGAACTTTAATGTCAATCTGTCGATCACCATCTGCTCGTACCATCACGCCAACCCAATCATAGCCTTGTACTCGTTTATCGTAGTCGGCAGTAGCGTAATCCGCTGAAACCTTGTCTGTTGAAACCTTGTCTGCTGAGACATTGTCACCCAAATCATTATTTTGAATAGCTGGCAAAGTAGATGTTGTACTGGCAACTGATTTAACCGTGCTGTGGTTAGCGCTGTTCACAGTGGGCGACATACTATTACAGCCTGTTAAAGCAGCTAGGGTAGAGGTCAACATTATTAGCCCTACAATAGAACGAAATTGACGGTATAAAAGAGTCATATAAGGGCCTTTGGTCAAGTAGGAGGGTAAGGTTTGCATAGCATCAGGATAATGAAAGTATCATTAATACAGCAAACTTCATGACGTACAAATAATGGTACAGCCTACCCAAATCATAGTCTACTTAATAAACCTGCCAGCAGTTATGTACCTCCTTTTATGCTTGATGCTGCAAAACGATTGCTCCTATCACTTATGCCAACTTCACTAGTCGATAAGCTAATTCGTCACTAAGCGTTTGCTATTTATGCTGCTAGCATAGCTTGCATCATCCCGACAACCGAACTCAAAAAATTGTAGGCCCTGTGATGATGGTCAAGATTTTGACAAAACGCTTCTAATACTTTTATCGAGAGAATCATGCAAAAAAAATTCCAACAAATCAGCATTGCTAGCATTCAATCAACTAATAATAAGCCTGTAAAAGCGCGTGTACTTGCCACCAGCGGCATGCTCGCAGCAGCGATGATAATGACAGGCTGCAGTCCAACAGAAGCGACGCAAAATGACGCGACGAATAATGCAAGTGGCGAGACGCAAGATGTCAATTTACTCAACGTTTCCTATGATGTATCTCGCGACTTTTATAAAGACTACAACACTTTATTCAGTACCGACTATCAGAAGACTCACCCAAATAGCAAAGTAAATATCAATCAATCACATGGCGGCTCTAGTAAGCAGGCGCTCTCTGTCGCCAATGGTCTACAAGCCGATGTAGTGACCTTTAACCAAGAGAGCGATATGAATCTGTTGGTGGAGAAAGGTTTGGTCGCTGCTGACTGGCAGCAAGCACTACCAAATAATGCCGTGCCGTATACTAGCACCATGGTGCTACTGGTTCGCGCTGGTAATCCAAAAAATATCAAAGACTGGTCAGATTTGGCCCGTAATGATATCGATGTGGTCATCCCAAACCCGAAAACCAGTGGTACAGCGCGTTATGCCTTCTTGGGTGCTTATGGCTACGGCTTGCACCAATTCAAAGAAAGCAGTAATGAAAACCCTGTAAAAACCAATGATTTCATCAAAAAGCTGCTGGCAAACGTGGTTACTTATGACAATGGCGCACGCGCTGCGACGACCAGCTTTACTCAACGTGGTTTAGGTGATGTGTTGATCACGACCGAAAATGAAGCACATTTGACTGCCCAGCAATTTGCAAAGGGTAACGTTGATATTGTATACCCGAGCTATTCGATTACGATTGCCAACCCAGTAGCGGTCGTAACATCAGTGACTGAAAAATCTGGTAAGACGGAAGCGGCTAGTGCTTATCTGAAAGGTTTATGGGACAAACCTGCACAAGAGCTCATGGCAGAGATGTATATGCGTCCAAGCAACGAGCAAGTCTTAGCCGATCACAAGGATACGTTGCCTGATATAGAGACGTTTGATCCTGTGGCGGTCTTTGGCTCATGGAACCAAATTATGGATGGATTTTTTGTCGATGGCGGCCGTTTTGATCAGCTGGCGAGCACCAAGACGAGCAGCAAGTAGCCGCTGATGGTTTGATTCATATAACTGTCTATCTCGCTATTATCAGTAATAGTACATACAAGAAAGCGCATATTGGGCAGTTAGCATTTGTGCCAGTAGTGACACTGTTTATTGCCAAACCAACAGTTATACGTGACATCCAGTACGATAAATTATTGATATGTTTAGGTTTGTCCGCTTGTTATTCCCTTTTGGCAATAACATACGCATATTCATCATTAAACATAATAAGATGGCACTGTTAGCATACTTGCATTACACAACAGACATCTTTGAGGTATTTATGACAGACGTAGCTCGTTATCAACAGAAAAGTAAAACTCTTAGTGCCTTGAGTATTGCTGGCGTTGCTTTGACCCTTGGTCTAGCTGGCTGTAACAACAGTGAGACTACTGAGGCCGCAGCTGATGGTTCAGCGACGACAGAAGGGCAAAATATCGAGCTACTTAATGTCTCATACGATGTGGCACGTGACTTCTATAAAGACTACAACCCGTTGTTTGTTGAGCACTACAAAGCTGAAAACCCAGACAGCAATATCTTAATCAAACAGTCACATGGCGGCTCAAGTAAGCAAGCATTGTCTGTTGCCAACGGCCTACAAGCCGATGTTGCTACCATGAACCAAGGGTCTGATATTGAGCTGCTTGAGAAAAAAGGCTTGGTTGAGTCAGATTGGGAAAGCAAATTCCCAGACAATGCGGTTCCTTTTACCAGTACGATCGTATTCTTGGTGCGTAAAGACAATCCAAAAAATATCAAAGACTGGGAAGACTTGACCAAAGACGGTGTTGAGATTGTCATGGCCAATCCAAAAGTGACGGGTAACGGTCGTTATGCGTTCTTAGGTGCATACGGTTATGGTCTACATGCTTTTAATGAAGATGAAACAAAAGCTAAAGGCTACGTAAAAGACATGCTAAAAAATGTCAAAGTCTATGAAAACGGCGGACGTGCCGCGACAACGACTTTCGTACAGCGCGGTATTGGTGATGTGTTGGTTACTTTTGAAAACGAAGCCAACCTTGCAGCGACTGATTTTGGCGCAGGTCAAGTAGACATCGTTTATCCAAAATACTCAATTAAATCAGAAAGCCCTGTAGCAGTTGTGAAGACGGTAACAGATAAAAAAGGCACTACAGACGCTGCCAAAGCGTATCTTGATTACTTATGGAGTGAGCCGGCTCAGCAGCTAGCGGCCAATCTATATCTACGTCCTAGCGTTAAGAGCGTGCTTGACAAAAACGGTGACAAATTACCGCCAGTTGAGACTTTCCGCCCGAACGATGCCTTTGGTACGTGGGATGAGATCATGAGCACTTACTTCAGCGATGGCGGTGTATTTGACCAATTGGCAATTAACGCGCCTCAGTAATCACTTGCTGAGTAGTTAGAGCAGCTACTGCGCTAACTACTGCAACAGATTAACTCAGTTAATCGTACAGTCAGTCATGAAGCACCCCATAAAGGACATGGTCGTACGCACTATGTCCTTTATATCATAAGCCGACCAATAATAATTTTGATAACAATGGTAATAATGGTCTTACAGTGAGCACCCTCGCTAAGTACCATCAGTTAGGCAATAGGACATCACTATGAGTGCAACATCTTCTTCTGCCAGTAAGCCCAGCAATAAAAAAGGTTGGCTGACCCGTTTGCGTCAGCGCAATGTGCTACCCGGGTTCGGTCTGAGCATGGGTATTACTGTCTTTAGCTTGTCGTTATTGGTGGTACTACCGTTTGCTATGATGGCTTATACCACGACGCAGATGGGTTGGACGGGCTTTTGGGAAACCATTACCCAGCCACAAGTCACTGCCGCTATCAAGCTAAGCTTATGGATGTCATTTTTAGCGATGTTGACCAATATGGTATTTGGCACACTGGTCGCATGGGTGCTTGTCCGCTATGAGTTTTGGGGTAAGTCACTGATTAATGCCTTGGTTGATTTACCATTTGCACTACCAACGGCCGTTACAGGTATCTCGCTTGCCACTTTATATGCGCCTAATGGCTTGATTGGTCAATGGTTTGCCAAGTTCGATATTCAGGTTGCCTTTACGCCGATAGGTATTTGGCTAGCACTGGTTGTGGTGAGCTTTCCTTTTATTGTCCGCGCGGTGCAGCCCGTACTTGCTGAGCTATCGGTTGAGTTTGAAGAAGCGGCTGCGGTACTGGGTGCTAATCGTTTGACGACTTTTCGTAAAGTGATTTTGCCAGAGCTATTGCCTGCTTTGTTAATGGGTGCAGGTATGATGTTTGCCCGTGCCACTGGCGAGTATGGTTCAGTTATCTTTATCGCGGGCAATATTCCGATGCAGTCTGAGATTTTGCCGCTTATCATTATCAGTAAACTTGAGCAGTTTGATATTCAAGGTGCTTCTGCGGTTGCACTATTTATGCTACTCATATCATTTGTCATCTTGCTCACCATCAATATCATGCAGTGGAAACTGTCGCGCCGTGTAGGAGCTCGCTAATATGCAAATATCTAATAGCTACGACTACCAAAGCAACGCTGCGACCAAAGATACGCCATGGATACGTCGCACCTTTATTGGCATCGCTGTACTGTTTATGATCGTCATGTTGGTTGTGCCATTATTGGCGGTGTTTTATGAGGCGTTTAAAAATGGTTGGCAGTTATATATCGCCTCGCTGGTCGATCCTGAAGCTTTGCAAGCCATCAAGCTGACGCTTATCACGGCAGGAATTGTCTTACCGATTAATATGGTAATGGGCATTGCGATTGCATGGTTGGTCACGCGCTATCAGTTTAAAGGTAAGCAGCTGGTCACCACGTTGCTTGATTTACCATTTTCGGTATCACCAGTGGTTGCAGGTTTGATGTTTGTGCTGCTGTTTGGACTGAACTCTACTATTGGCGGTTGGCTTGAGAGTATGGGTTTTCAGGTCATATATGCGGTGCCTGGTATTATTCTGGCGACGCTATTTGTGACCTTTCCGTTTGTGGCACGTGAGCTGATACCATTGATGCAGACCCAAGGCGACTCTGAAGAGCAAGCAGCGTTGACCTTAGGCGCGACTGGCTGGCAGACCTTTTGGCATGTGACATTGCCTAATATTAAATGGGCGCTGCTGTATGGTTTGATTTTGACCAATGCACGTGCGATGGGCGAGTTTGGTGCGGTCAGTGTGGTATCTGGTCACATTCGCGGCGAGACTAACACCATGCCGCTATTGGTTGAGATTGCCTATAACGATTATAACTTTACCGCTGCGTTTGCCTTATCGAGCATATTGGCTGCACTTGCCTTAGTGACGCTACTGATTCAGCAAGTCATGACCAAGATACAAGAGCGTAAATTTGCCAAGTCTGAGCGGCTTGCCAGTGCACCTGAGCTGCCAGTAAGTGCTAACGCCACTGCCGCCACTGAATCGACGAGTGCGGACAGTACTGGCAAGGTATAACTGCCATTATCTGATAAATGATGTTAATACTATTGATGCAGTCGCTATTCAGCTACTTGCCACGATACGACAAAAGATATAATAAGAGATACGATTATGAGCATTGAGATTCGCAACGTTAATAAAAAATTCGGCAATTTTACGGCTTTGGACAATATCAATATCACTGTGCCGACTGGCAAGCTGACGACGTTACTAGGTCCATCAGGCTGCGGTAAGACTACCTTGCTACGTATTATCGCAGGTCTAGAATATGCTGACTCTGGACAGGTATTGTTCGATGAGCTGGATGTGACCAATACTCCAGTCCAAAAGCGCCATATTGGCTTTATGTTTCAGCATTATGCACTGTTTCGCCATAAAAATATCGCGGACAATGTGGCGTTTGGATTGACCTTGTTGCCAAAAAACGAACGCCCAAGCAAAGCTGATATCAATAAGCGTGTGGCAGAGCTCTTAGACCTTGTACAGCTACCACAAGTTGCCAATGCTTATCCACATCAGCTATCAGGTGGTCAGCGTCAGCGCATTGCCTTAGCACGTGCACTTGCTGTCAAACCGAAGCTGTTGCTGCTAGATGAGCCGTTTGGTGCACTAGATGCCAAAGTCCGTAAAGAGCTGCGCACATGGCTAAAAAACATCCACCACGAGCTTGGTATCACCAGTATCATGGTAACGCACGATCAAGAAGAGGCACGTGCGGTATCAGATGAGATCGTCGTGATGAATCAGGGCCGAGTAGAGCAGGTAGGCACTTCAGAAGAGCTAATACACCAGCCAGCCAATGCCTTTATTAGCGACTTCTTAGATCTTGTATAAGCATTTGATCTAGCGCAATTTAAGTCAAATTATCAATAGTTGAGCAAAAAAAAGACCTACGAAAGTAGGTCTTTTTTGGTCTGGAGCATTGCCGCAGATTTATGGTCTTTAACGCTTTTTATAAAGCACAGTCAAAGAACCAAAAATCTAAGCGGACACTAGTGTCTAAGCAAGATCTGATACATCTCTACTAGTGCCTCTAGGAGTGATTTGCTCGTAGGTGATGTCCAAGATATCTTGACACCAATCTGGTAAATCATCAGCGACCTCATACCACATCCAAGTACCATCACGTACACAGCTCAAAATACCCAATTTTTTCAAATGGTTTAGGTGGCGTGATATCGTTGGTTGTGGCTGGTCAAGCATATCTACCAAATCACCCACGCAACGTGCTTCTTTTTTAAAAAGAATTTGAAATATTTTTAGACGTGTCGGATCAGATAGGACTTTGAATAAATCGATAGGTCGTATCGTAAAATTATTATCAGACATAGGTGAATTCCAATGGGCTTCGTTAATAGGGGTTCAATATAACAGCAGTTATCTACAAAATCGATTAAAAAATAATCAAATTTACAGTTCATCGTCAATTCACTACCTTTGACAATATTCGGTTACACGCACACTTATATCCACTTACATAAATGAACTGCCTGTAATATAAGGATACTGTCTCGAAAAATAAATATATCGAATGTGATTGAAAATGATAATAATTATCGTTATTATACTGCAAGCGATAAACGTGATTTCAACGACTAAGTTTTCATTGCTAAAAAACAGTAAATTATCCGTTTATCAATGACACTTATCACAAAGGTTTTTATATAAGTGTCGTATGCTGTCATTATCGAATAGTGGTATTCCGAGGAGCCAATCCATGTACGTATGTATCTGCAACAACGTAAAAGAAAAGCAAATCAAAGCAGCTATTGCTGCAGGTGTTGATACGCTCGATGGTCTAAAAGATACGCTCGATGTAGCAACGTGCTGTGGCTGTTGTGAGCCGATGGTCAATGACTACCTAGATGAACACCATGCAAAACTCGATAATCTAGCATACGCTGTTTAAATATTATCAATCATATACCTTGTAATATAATACGATAAAATATATTCAATATTCTGCATCTAAATTTATTATACATAAAGGGTCGGGTGCAAGCGTCCATATAATCTCACTCAAACGCCAACATGTTACATAACACATATCAATACTAGTTGTAGCTAATTATGATTCTCAATTAGCATCTTATTCTTAGTTCATAACGTTACACCCTATACTGCGCCTGTATGCTACTATATTTACCTGAGATTAGAAGCCATTTTATTGATTTTGATTTTACTGATCAGTTTGCCAATTATGCTATCCTTATATAATAAATTGTGGATGTATGGTGATCGGTAAAAATAAATAGGGGAGTACGCGTTATGATAGGTAGCCAGAAAGTCATTGATTATTTGAATTTCTTACTAGGTGGTGAGCTTGCCGCTCGTGACCAATATTTTATTCATTCAGAGATGTACGCTGAGTGGCACTATGGCAAGTTATACGACCGTATCCATCATGAAATGGAAGACGAAACGCTACACGCACAGAATATCATTCGCCGTATCTTGATGTTGAGTGGCACGCCAAAGATGTCGGTCGACGCTATCCATATTGGTGCGACTGTCCCTGAGATGTTGCAGTTTGACCTAGATTTAGAGTACCAAGTACAAAAGCATCTAAAAGAAGGCATCGCACTTTGCGAAGCAGAGCATGACTATGTCACGCGTGAGATGTTGGTCGAGCAGTTGAAAGATACCGAAGAAGATCATGCGCATTGGCTTGAGCAGCAGCTCCGTCTCATCGACATGATTGGTCTACCGAATTACCTACAAAGCCAAATGGCTGAAGTCACTCCTAATATTGTCTGATATCATCCTACGTATGAATAGCATTCACAGTATTTAGCATAAATAATAGAGATAAAAGGAGAAAGGTAATGACAGGGGATAAAGAAGTTATTCGCGCGTTAAATAAAGTACTTGGGCAGTCATTGATTGCCATCAACCAGTATTTTTTGCATGCACGTATTGCACGTCATTGGGGATTAGAGGCGCTTAATGACTCATTATATAAGCAGTCTATTGCTGAGATGAAATGGTCAGATGACCTAATTGCTCGTATTTTACTGTTAGGCGGTTTGCCAAACTTGCAGGAACTGGGCAAGGTGTTGGTCGGTGAAGACGTACCAGAAATTATCGAGTGCAACTTACGTCTTGAGAGACAAAAGTTCGATATTATTACCGATGCCGTCACCTTGTGTGAAACAAAGTCTGACTATGTCTCTCGCCAGCTATTAGTCACGTTAAAAGATGGCAATGAAGAGTATGAAGATTGGTTAGAGACGCAGCAGGACTTAATCGAGAGTATTGGTGTAGAGCGCTACATCCAATCGCAAATGAGTGATGATGACGCATAATAGTATTAACTATTGATGTAAGTCGTAATAAAAAGCCAGTATGAGATTGATAATCCAATCGCTTACTGGCTTTTCTCTGTCTATAGATAAGCTATTTTTAACGTTTCGGCTATATAGAATAGAGATGTGTCGTACGTAAAGTCTCACTTAATAGAAAGCTTTTCTCGATTGAAGACACGCCCTAGTATAAACCGCGGCCATCCTCAGGTTTTAAACGTAAAAAATACAGCCCCGAGAGAATGGTCAAAATGCCCAATATCCAATAAGTGGTTTGGAACGCTACTAGTGTATCCATCTGTAGACGCTCACGTAATAGATTCAATACAGCAGCACCGAACGCAATACCAAAGCTAATCGCCAACTGCTGATTAACTGCCATTAAGCTGTTACCACTACTGGTTTGTGTGCCCTGTAAATCGCCAATCGTAATCGTATTCATCGCACTGAACTGCATGGAGTTACAGGCACCCATGATGGTCAGAATAGGTATAAACCATAGCCACTGCGAGGCATCATTAAACTGCGCTAGCACAATGATAAGCGAACCCATAAACAAGGTATTGTAGACCAGCACCTTACGATAGCTAAACCGCTGAATAATCTTGCTAACCCAAGGTTTGATACCTATAGCACCAACCGCAATCGGGGCAAGTAGCCAACCTGCCTGCGAAGGTGAGTACTCAAACACCACTTGTAGTAATAAGGGCAGCAAAAAGGGCACGGCACTGATACCAAGCCGCGTAAACAAGTTGCCTGTAATACCGATTCGAAAAGTACGAATATCAAACAAGCTGAGTGGAAACAGGGGAGCTGCTCGCCGTTTGGCATGCCAGATGTACGCGCCGATCAATAGACTTGCACCTAACCCGAGTAATAGCCCATAAATCCCGCGACCTGTCTGTGAACCAAACTCGACAGCCAGTGTGAATCCGCAAGCAGCGGCGGCAAACAATACAAACCCTGTCCAATCAAGACGCTTGGTATCTTCATAGAGTGCTGGAACCAGTTTTTTGCCCATGATAAAACCTGCCACACCCATCGGTATATTAATCAAAAATATCCAATGCCAGCTGGCATACTGCACGATATAGCCGCCCAATACCGGACCGACCAGTGGTGCAACCAACGCTGGTATTACAGCAAAATTCATCACAGTGAGCAGCTTATTGCGCGGATAAGACTTAACCAATATCAAACGAGCGACAGGCGTCATCATGGCACCACCGATACCCTGTACCACACGTGAAGCAACCAAAAAGTCTAACGTTTGCGACGCCGCGCACAGTAATGAGCCAACACAAAAAATGATGACCGCGGATAAAAATACGCGGCGTGTGCCATACTTATCCGCTAAAAAACCACTGATAGGGATAAAAATCGCCAAGGTTAATGCATAGCTGATGACGGCCCATTGCATCTTCAATGGTGACTCACCCAGTGCTTGCGCCATTTGTGGCAACGAGGTATTCAAAATAGTAGCGTCTAAAATCTGCATAAATAGCGCTACCGCTAGCACATAGGGTAAGTATTTATCTTGAGTCGGGGTGAGCGTTACCATGTGAGTCCCATTGAACGTCTCGTTATGAAGTAAGAAAATAGCGGATTTGCGAACAGATCACTATGCAAGCTGAGTAGTATAAGAAAGCCTAGCTCATAATAAAAGTGACTCAAAGTAACTGATATAAGATAACTTATATAAGAGCAACGATGCGAAGGGTAGCTAATAAAAAGGCAAAGAGGCGAAATATGACAAGAAATTCGATGCGTGCTAATAGCTCCTCTGTATTTACTCTGGCAGTAGAAACACAACATTGATTACAAGAGAGGACTTTAAAGTCGTTACGAGTTCTCGTTATAGTAAACCTTCACGGCAGTCATAAATACAAACCGAGGATAAATTATGAGTCAAGATAATAATAAATACGTACCACCAAAAGTTTGGACGCAAGATAAAGACAACGGCGGCAAGTTTGCTAGTATTAATAGTCCAACGTCTGGAGCTCGCTATGATAAAGAGCTGCCCGTTGGTGATGCTCCGTTACAGCTGTACTCGTTAAATACACCAAATGGTGTTAAGGTAAACATACTATTAGAAGAGCTGGCCGAACTTGGTATTGATGGGGCAGCATATGATGCCTATAAAATCGATATTTCTAAAGGTGAGCAGTTTGGCTCAGGGTTCGTAGAGATAAACCCCAATTCAAAGATTCCAGCCTTGGTCGATCATTCTACTGATACAGCGGGGGAGCCGATAGCACTCTTTGAGTCAGGCGCTATCCTAATGTATCTAGCAGAAAAGTTTGATAAATTTCTGCCACTGGCTACTGGCAAAGCGAGAGCGGATTGTCTGTCGTGGATCATGTGGCAAATGGGTAGTGCGCCTTTTTTAGGTGGCGGCTTCGGACATTTCTATGCCTATGCACCAGAGCCGTTAGAATATCCAATTAATCGTTATACCATGGAGACTAAACGTCAGCTTGATGTATTAGATACCCATCTAAAAGACAGTGAGTATTTATGCGGTAATGATGAGGCTGATTATAATATTGCCGATATGATTATTTGGGCATGGTATGGACAGTTGGTACTTGGCAAGCTATATGACGCGGCAGAGTTTTTGCAAGTACAAGACTACAAACACATACAGCGCTGGGCGAAAAAAATTGCTGAGAGACCTGCCGTTAAGCGTGCTGTGGAGCTAGAACTAAAGCCAATCGATTAATTATTAGCACGAGCATCATTTAATTATTTTCAATGACAGTTAGGCCGGTAAGTTTAAGTTACGCACTTATCGGCCTATTTTTATTATATTTAAAACAATAAATATTAAATCGATGACCACTTTCTTTTGTATTTACATAATGGTACATTAGCACAACAGATAGAAACATTAATGCGTTAAGATAACCGCTTATCACCGTGACAGACAGGTATTTATACTTATTTGATTGATGAGTAATGGATTATGAAACACAATAATAAAATGTGCTTACCTGTACTTGCAGCGCTTAGTACCGCTTTATTTAGTACCACCAGTATGGCCAATACATCGACTGAGTTTACTAGTCAAGACTGGCAAGTCGCTTGTGATAATACGCGTACGTGCCGGCTGGCAGGGTATCAAGCAGAGAATAACAGTGAGTTTCCGGTTTCTATATTGCTCGTACGCCGTGCAGGTGCAAATGCTGGCGTGGATGGTAAAGTAAAGCTCGGTGGCGCTAAAGACAGCTCTTCTAAAGCCTTAATGCAATTGGGTAACCGTCACCGAATATCACTATTTATTAACGATCGAAATTATGGTGAAACCAAGCCATATTCTGCAGCCGCAGGCAGTGCTGAGCTAACCCAAGCACAGGTTACAGCTCTGCTAAGCGCGCTTCAAAGGTCAAGTAAGATTACGCTAGCACTGCGTAACTCACGCTGGCAGCTTTCAGATAAAGGCGCTAGTGCAGTGATGCTAAAGGCTGATGATGTCCAAGGGCGAGTAGGTACACCAAGCGCTTTTATAAATAGCAATGAGCCCGTAAAATCTAATAGCAGTGTATTGCCACCCAAAGCTGTACCAGTACTGCGTTTTGTAGAGCCTAGTGGCAAGTCTGCTGCTAGCGATAAAAAGTTTGTCATGAGATCCTCTCAATTGGCCTCATTGATGAAAGGAACGATGAAAGATGCCGATGCCGACTGCCCAAATCTATCAGACAAGTCACCTTGGCGTGTCAGTCGCCTAAATGATTCACAGCTGCTCGCACAGCATGATTGTTGGACAGCTGCTTACAATGCGGGTAGTGGCGCGTGGGTGATCAATGATAGTAAGCCTTACAAGCCGACATTGGTCACAACTAGCGCCACCAATTACGACAAAGGTAAGCTTAGCTCAGTACAAAAAGGCCGCGGTATTGGCGACTGTATGAGTAAAGTCGATTGGGTGTGGACGGGCCGCGCGTTTGAGAAAAGCCATGAAAGCACCACTGGACTGTGCCGTCTTATCGAAGCGGGCGGCGCATGGCAGCTGCCGACTTATGTCACAGAAGTCAAAGTAGTACGATAGATAAATAGCCAGTAGCTCATTTACTTTGGTTATTAAATTTTGCTTTAGGTATTAAATAAATCACCTAAATTTGTTTATTATCAACACTGTTAGTGCTTATTTACTTAGTAATTGAAGAAATAGGTACATATATTTTTTTATTGTGCTATACTGCGTCGCCACGTTAGCTTAGGCTTTCGTGAATTATGAGATTGATAACATCGCCTGCGATTTTGGGTCTAGGATGACCATAAGTAATTGTTGCCGATGATTTTGTGTACTTAAATAACCTTTTAAAAATATCCGTTATTTTTGACTCATATCTTATCTACTGGCCTATAACTAGGGTCTAGATTGGTTGCTGTTTGCCTTTATCTGCTTTGGACAAAGCATTGATAATGAGCGTATATCAAGCAAGGATAAGACACTCGGCACTACCACCAAAATACGTCAGACAGCACGAACGCATTTATTATAAAGACGCTAAGCTCTATTGGCTTGGTTTCTAATTATCGACAATTTTATATTGCTCGGTAATGCTAATAAGAGCAGCGTGGTGAACGGTTATCAGTGGTATGCATCAAGTTTGCTGAATTTACAGCAACTTATACTTACCAAGGATTCTTATGACTGACATCTTATCTGCAATCGCCGCTGAAAACGGCATCATCGAAAGCACTGACACTCCAAATACTGATAACAATACTCAAGCGGCTGCTACTGACGCAACTGAAGAAAACAAAATCACTTTTACTGATCTTGGCATTGCTAAGCCAATTCTTACTGCCCTTGATCGCAGTGGCTATACCAATCCAACCCCTATTCAAGAACAAGCCATTCCTTTTGCTCTAGCCGGTCGTGACCTTTTATTGTCAGCGCAAACGGGTAGTGGTAAAACAGCGGCTTTCGTTATCCCTGTACTTGACCGTTTGAGCCGTGCTACTAGCTTTGACAAACTAACCAAAGCACTTATCCTAACGCCAACGCGTGAACTTGCTCAGCAAGTACATGACAGCGTTCGCACTTATTCTAAAGATATGCGCGGTCTATTTTGTGTACCACTAGTTGGCGGCGCACCATACAACGGTCAGATCACTGCTTTGAAAAAGGGCGTTCAAGTAATCGTTGCAACTCCTGGTCGTCTACTTGACCATATCAATGCAGGTCGCGTTGATTTGTCAAACCTAGAAGTATTGGTACTTGACGAAGCTGACCGTATGCTAGACATGGGTTTTGCTGATGACATTAGTGATATCCTTCGTGCAGCACCAATCGATCGTCAAACGATCATGTGTTCAGCAACTTGGGATGGCCCAGTCGGTAAAATCGCTGCCAGCTTCACTAAGAACCCTGAGCGCGTATCAATCAAAGTAGAATCTGCACACATCGAAGAGAAAGTGTACTACTGTGATGATTTTGATCATAAAAACCGTTTACTTGACAAAATTGTTTGCCAACAAGATATGGAACAAATCATTATCTTTGCTGCTACCAAACGTAGCACTGAAAAACTGGCTAAACAGTTACAAGAAGCAGGCCATAAAGCAAGCTTCCTACATGGTGACTTGCCACAGAGCAAGCGTAACCGTATCGTTCAAGACTTGCGTAATGGTAAAGTCAAAATCCTAGTAGCGACTGACGTTGCTGCACGTGGTCTAGACATCCCAGCTATCTCGCACGTTATCAACTATGACTTGCCGCGTCAGACTGAAGATTACGTCCATCGTATCGGTCGTTGTGGTCGTGCTGGTCGTACTGGTGTTGCTATCAGCCTATGTAGCATGGATGATCGTCCACAGCTTAACGCTATCAACCGTTATTTAGATCGCAAAATGGAAGTATGTGTCATTGAAGGCATGGAGCCTAAGAAGACTTATGTACCTAGCGAAAACAAAGGTAATGGTCGTGGCCGTGGTCGCGGACGCTCTAACGGCGGTGGTGGTCAAGGCCGTGGTCGTTCAGGTGGTGGCTATGCTGGTAAATCTAGTGGCGGTGGTCAAGGCCGTGGTCGTTCAAGCGACAGCGCCCCAACTGGTCAACGCGCTAGCAATGACAGCGGTTATCAAGGCAAACCACGCGATTCATCTGGTAAGCCAAATGAGCGTTCAGGTGGCAAGCCGTATCAAGGCAAGCGCACTGGTGGCCCAAGCCGCGGTGATAGCAATGGCGTTCCACGTGGTGAGCGTGCTGCAACTGGTCGCGGTCGTCCAAGCGGCAGCCAAGGTCGTCCAGCTGGTCGTTCTGACAGCCGTGGCCAAGGTCGTCCAAACGGCGGCAACCGTGGTAACAACTCGTAATACAGTTATATTTGACGATTAAAATTATTGATTCATTAATCGGCTACAGATAGAACTAAAAGAGCCAGATACTTGTTATCTGGCTCTTTTAGTTCTATCTGTTTTATATTGCGCCATGATTACTTTATTCCCTTACTTGCCTAGCCGTTACCTTGCTATTCATTCTGTCAAATACTACTCAGCAAATCTTAGCCTAATATTTGATGGCTGCTTGCAGGAGTTTTTTGCCTTGTCTATACTGATTTACTTTTGCCCGTTGTAACTCTTGGAGCGCCTTGATGCCTGCCACCTCAAACTTAGCAATTGATAATTTGCCATTAGCCTTTGGCATCATCATGGCCATTATTGGCCTGGTTTTTTATACCCAAGGCTTACCGGGTAAATTTTGGCGACGGTTTTATGCGGTACTACCAGGTATTGTGTTGTGCTGCTTTATACCAGCCACTCTGAATAGCTTGGGTGTGTTTGCTGATGGCGTTGGTTCGCAGATTTATGGTTTTACTGCGACTTATTTACTGCCAGCAAGTTTGCTGTTGATGACCTTGTCGATGGATGTGCCAAAAATATTGGGCTTAGGCTGGAAAGCGATTGCAATGTTTTTTGCTGCCAGTATTGCCATCGTCATCAGTGGTCCGATCAGTTTAGGCGTGGCTAAGTGGATATCACCTGCGATGTTCATTGATGATACGTTATGGCGTGGGTTCTCTGCTGTAGCAGGCAGCTGGATAGGCGGCGCGGCCAACCAAGCAGCGATGAAAGAGCTGTTTGGAGTCAGTGATGATTTGTTTGGTATGATGATTTTGGTTGATACTACCAATGCCTCATTGTGGCTGCTGGCTATTTTGTTAATGGCGAAACATAGCGACAAGATAGACCGTTTTTTACGCGCGGATACCAGTAGCATTGATAAAGTAGTCAAAGCAGTTGAAAGCTATGAGCGTGATCATGCCCGCCCAGCAACCATCAATGATTTGATGGTGATGTTTGGCTTATGCTTTGCCATGGTCGGAGTGGCACACTTTGTCGGTGGCCAGATTGCAGATTTCTTTGCCCCTTATAGTTGGGCCGTTCAATATAGCTTTGCCAGCTCGTTCTTTTGGATGGTGGTAATTATTACGGTAATAGGTGTTATATTTTCGTTTACTAAGATACGTAGGTTAGATCATGTTGGCGCATCAAAAATCGGCACAGTATTTATCTTTGTATTAATCGCCGCGATTGGTATGCAAATCAATCTGGCTGGAATCGTCTCGCAGTGGCGACTATTGCTTATCGGTTTACTATGGATGAGCATCCATGTCGTGATTATCTTTGCTGTCGCTAGAATCATTCGAGCACCGTTCTTCTTTTTGGCAGTTGGCTCTAATGCCAATACGGGCGGTGCATCCTCAGCACCGATTGTCGCTACGGCATTTCATCCATCGCTAGCACCAGTAGGAGTGTTTTTAGGTATTTTAGGTTACGCAGTAGGGACATTTGGTGGTTATATTAGTACCCAATTGATGCGCTTGGTGGTGTCTTAATCTCCAAGTCACCATTATCCTGATAGTCTTTTTTGCTAAACAAAACCCGCGTTGATGCGGGTTTTTTATTATTAATGATTGGGTGACTTGAGTTATCGTTTTGTCTATCTATGCTATTGATATGTAAGCCTAGCCATGGCTATGTATGAGTACGTGTTAACCTTTCTGCTAATTAAATAAAGACAACTAATCAAGTAAAGAAAACTAAGCACGTTAGGAATAAACAACGATTCGATAGGAACAATAACGCTATGGCAAATTCAGAAAAATTAGAAGAAAAAACAAGTAAAACAAGCACAGTGAGAAATACCCTTTATAACCCTGACCAAGATAATATTCAGGTCAGAGGTGCGCGCGTACACAATTTGAAGAACGTTGATGTTGACTTACCTCGTAATGCCTTGGTGGTCTTTACTGGTATCTCAGGCTCAGGCAAGTCGTCATTAGCATTCGGTACACTATTTGCCGAGTCACAACGCCGTTATCTTGATTCTGTATCGCCTTATGCCAGACGACTCATTGATCAGGTCGATGAGCCAGACGTTGATTCTATAGAAGGGTTACCACCAGCAGTCGCTTTACAGCAGAAGCGAGGTACGCCTTCAGTGCGCTCGTCTGTGGGTAGCGTTACGACGATATCCAATGGCCTGCGCATGCTGTACTCACGAGCAGGAGAATATCCGGCAGATCAAGGAATACTATATGCCGATGCATTCTCTCCCAATACGCCAGATGGTGCTTGCCCAACTTGTTCAGGTATTGGCCGCGTATTTGAGGTCACTGAAGAGTTGCTGGTGCCAGACAATACCAAGACCATCCGTGAGCGTGCGATTGCAGCGTGGCCACCAGCGTGGCAAGGTCAAAACCTCAGTCGTATATTGACCACATTGGGCTATGATATTGATAAACCATGGCACACACTACCTAAAAAAACACGCGACTGGATTTTGTTTACAGATGATACGCCGACAGTGCCTGTCTATCCTGAATACAATATTGAGCAAACGCGCGATGCGATTAAGAAAGACGAAAAGCCAAACTACATGGGCACGTTCACCAGTGCCAAAAACTTCATTTTGCACTCTTTTGCCACTACCCAAAGCCCACGTACTAAAAAGCGCGTCTCGCAGTTTATGCAAATATCTGAGTGCCCAGAATGTCATGGCAAAAAATTAAAGAAAGAATCGCTATCGGTTAAGTTTGCAGGATTGGATATAGGCGAGCTATCACAGCTAACGCTAACAGAAATGGCGGAAAAATTAGAAGTAACCGCTTGTACCAAGGTAGCCGATAACACACCAAACCGCGAAAAAGCCATCGTTGCCCAACGTATTGCCAGTGATATTCTCTCACGTGTTGAAGCGCTGACAAGGTTAGGGTTAGGCTACCTCTCGCTTGAACGTACCACACCGACTCTCTCTCCTGGTGAACTACAACGATTACGTTTGGCCACTCAAATTCGCTCGCAGTTGTTTGGCGTAGTCTATGTCCTTGATGAGCCATCGGCTGGTCTACATCCTGCTGATACTCAAGCATTGCTAGGGGCATTGGATGAGCTAATCGCAGCTGGGAATTCAGTGTTTGTTGTTGAGCATGACGTTAGTGTCATTAGACATGCTGATTGGATAGTCGATGTCGGGCCAAAGGCAGGCACGCATGGTGGCGAGATTATCTATAGTGGCCCTGTAGATGGACTTCGTAAAGTTACGCAGTCGCATACTGGTCAATATCTCTTTGCCAATACTACGTCTAACGCGAAGTCAAAATCTAGCACGAGGCAGCCGACAGAGTGGCTTAAGCTTGCTAACATCGAGCGAAACAATATCACAGGATTAGACGTTGAGTTTCCGCTTGGGGTCATGACCAGCGTCACAGGGGTCTCAGGCTCAGGCAAATCAAGTCTCGTCAGCCAAGCATTGGTAGAGCTTATCAGTGAAGCGTTGGGGCAGAAGACAGTTACAGAAGCGCCTGTCGGTGAGGCGGACTTACTTGAGCAAGAGCTTGAGTCGGTAACCAGTGGTGAAATCGTCGCTGGTATGGAGCACGTCCGTCGCCTTATTAATATCAATCAAAAAGCAATTGGACGTACACCGCGCTCCAACTTGGCAACCTATACGGGTCTGTTTGACGATGTGCGTAAGATTTTTGCGGCGACCAAGCAAGCAAAATCTCATGGCTATGATGCTGGCAGGTTCTCCTTTAATACCACAAAAGGTCGCTGCCCAAACTGTGAAGGCTTAGGGTTTGTCAGTGTTGAATTATTATTCTTACCAAGCGTCTATGCGCCTTGTCAGGTTTGTCATGGTCAACGCTATGACGAGGATACGCTAGCAATCACTTATCGAGATAAAAATATCGCTGAAGTATTAAACTTAACAGTTGAAAAGGCTCACGAATTTTTTGTTGATGAAGCGCCTATCTTGCGTGCATTAGAGGCGTTACTACAAGTTGGACTTGGTTACTTACGTTTGGGTCAGCCTGCCACTGAATTATCAGGTGGCGAAGCGCAGCGTATTAAGCTTGCCACCGAGCTGCAACGCACGCAGCGAGGCGACACACTATACATATTGGATGAACCAACCACTGGCCTACACCCTGCTGACGTGTCTATGCTTATGACGCAGCTGAACGGTCTTGTCGATGCGGGCAATACCGTCATCATGGTTGAACACGATATGCAAGTAGCTAGCAATAGCGATTGGATTATCGATATTGGGCCAGGAGCAGGGGATGCGGGCGGGGTAATCATCGCTCAAGGTACGCCATATGACGTTGCTCACTCAAAAGACAGCCGTACTGCACCGTTTTTATTGATGTAATAGAAATATATTTATATTAGTACGCGTCATTAAAATAGGTATGAGTATTAGAAATGGGGTTTTCTGATACTCATTTTTTATAAATATAAATAAATATCTATACAGATGTCTCTTGCTGCACCTGCAAACGCTCGATTCTATCTAGATAACTATGTCCTAACTCTGGCTCTGCCGAGGCTATCCAGGCGGCATATCCTGACAGTGTATTTAAAGTCTCATCAGCGCGTAATGTGCCGCCTGCCTCTAAATTATGAACGGCTGCACGCAACATTTTTTTGATTTGACGAGATACCCTAGGTACGCCTTGTCCATTGACCACCATGCCTGTCACTTGTTGCTGATTGCCTTTACGAATCACACGTGTCTTGTCGTTATTTAACGCAAAACCTTCTTCGCGTAATATCTTATGAACTGAGCCGAGCAGTTGCCCGATTAGCTTGTTGTGCTGTGTATCGGCTTGTTTCTTTGCGGTGCTGGTCGTGGCTTTAATCGTTGTTTTAACCTTCAATTTGGGTTTGGTGTCTTTAATAGTGGGAACACTAAAGGTCAAATCATCGGCGTAACGGCTATAACGTAGCCCCAACTTTTCTGCCAACCCTGTCAAGCGGCGGTCTAGATTTAAGCAAACGATGTTCGTTAATGCAGGACTGGTAGGCGCACCTTGCGGTAAAGCTCTATCGCCCAATGCCACATAATAGGTGATGCCATCTTGCTGTACCACTTGCCTAGGCGACTCCGTACAGAGTAATGCCAATAATGTGGCAATTTGCTCTGGGTAGCCAGTATGACGAAACACACCTTTGACACGGCGCCAGCTCACGTTAGGAAAGAAATCTTTGACATCCAACTTGATGAGCAGCTCACTATTGCTATGTACTGCTGCGTTGGTCACGATGGATTTGCCACGTACAAACCCATGCGCGGCACCATGGGTCATTAAATTGTTCAAAATATTGTGCAAAATCCAGCGCTGTACAAACTTCAAACGTGGTATCGGCGACCATATTTGACGCGCTGTGCCATTGCGTTTGGCAATAGTGAAATGCGAATAAGACAGATTGGTAGCGACCTCTCTTTGATAGCACAACCCTTTTAATTGCGGGATGCTAAGGTTCACCGCTTCTGCTAGTTCACTGTGTTTACTTAACAGCGGTAGTTTGTTTTCAATCAGTCGATTGGCTGCATTTTTTACGTCCCACTTGTCAGTACTGGTGTCATCCGACCAATATACATGGCGGCCAAGATGGACAATATGGTGAGCTTTATAGGCTTGCCACGCTGATTTTCTAAGGATTATTTCTTCTGCCGCCTCTTTTTTCAAGGCTTTTTTATAGCGATCCCGTTCTTTTGGGCTCATGTTATCGACAGGTTGGCAATCTACCATAAAGCCGTTCTTGACCAGCTGCTGCTGAACATATTGGTAACGTCCGCCTGCCAGCTCAATATCTTGCCATAGTTGATGCCACTGACGCTCAAAAGGAGTGGGTACTGGCTCAGGGCTGATGTAATCGTTATTGTTGGCTGTGTGTGTGGTCATACCTTACATCCCTTGGTTTTCGATAAAGCCTTTGGCTTCAAATCTGGCAATATGTTGTAAAAAAGCGGCTTTGGCTTGGGCAGGCTGATTGAACACCAGCTGCTGGCGCGTATCCTTGTCACCTATTGTTTGTTCAATGGTAATCTTCTTATGGGCAATGGTGATGTAAACATAAGCAATAGCGGTCTCTTGTGCGGTTAACGCTTGTGTCTTATCGCTTGTAGTCGCGTGTATCTGAGCAGCTGGTTGGGCTAAGGCCGTTAAATCAAGCGTCGGTGCAGAAGGTAATGTCATCAACGAGCTATAGGCTGCTACTTGTACGCTTTCTTTTTTATTCTTAGGCTGATTAAAGCGCTTACTCGGTACGCGTTTACTCAAGACACGAGTGTCATGCCAACTATCATTGCCCGTATTGTTTGGGTCGTATTGATTATATCTAAGTCGTAGCACAATAAGATGCGCGCACACGCCATGAGTGAGACGATGTTGCAAGTACTGCGGACAGCTACATTCCGCCTTGGTAACTAGCCCTTCATCGCCTAATTGCAGCTGGCTGTGATAAGTACGTCTGTCTTCTTCGACATAAATATCTGCACGAATAGTAATACCTTTGACAGCGACAGTCTCAACTGTGAATTTCTGCACAGCATCTGTACGGCCAATCAAATCAAAAGCCTGCTTTTCTGCTTCGTTGTGATAAGCGAACTGTGCCATATCAAGCGGCACTTGGCTCAAAGGTCTGTAGTGATACAGCTGCATCGCCATCTCATAGCGAATTAAGCCTTGCTGAGTACCTGACAGTAACCACTGCTGTACTTGTGAGTGAGAAACAGGCACAGACGTTAATGAAGCATCTGCTGATAGCGACTTTACCAAATCTTCTAGCGTACTAGGGGTATTTTCCAGTGTCTTAATTAATACAGACAAGCCATTATGCTCATCGTTACTATCATCTAAGGTTGCTTTACTACTGTCTGATAACCCTTCAATAGCAGCTAATGTATTTTGCAGTGGGCGCTTTGGCAGTAACAAGTCAAAGTTTAATGACTGTGACCAGTTGGCTTGGCTAAAGCCTGTCATAGCAAAGGTAAAATGAAAGCCTTTGCCTTTTAGTGTCCAGTAGCTTGGCATGCCTTGACCCAGTAGCGATACCGAAATGCTGTCAGTATGTGGCAACAGGCGTTTCAATAGACTCAGACGACGGCGACCCCATAAGCGAATGAGCTTTGCTTGTTTCCCTTGATAGGGCTTTTGCTGTTGGCTGACTTGGCTTGTGACAGTGATGTCAAAAGGCTCTAATATAATCACCGGCAGCTGCTGAGGTCTAAGCTCAATCAGCAGTCCGCGGCGCTTGCCTTTGATATCAGCATGCATACGCAGCTCAAACAGCACGTTATACAGTGCGATTGGATCAAGATAGATGGTGTCTTGCGGTAATTGACCTGCAGACTGTACTTGCAGCAGTGCTCTAATCCAACTTTTGGGCACATTGATGCGCTTTTCTATGATCTGTTTTTTTACGGTGGGCGTAGTTACTGTACTATCAGTATTTGCTTCAGCCGTCTCTGGCATAGTCTCGAGTAACTGTAAGCCGACCGCTTCATGACCAATGTCTAATATCGTTTGTTTATGATCTCGTATTTTCTCAATACCGTTAAACAAAGCCGTACTGTAATCAATACTGGTGGTACCAAGGGTAGCTTCGGCACTTTGCTCAAAAATTTCATTGGTCAATGTCAGTTGGGCATAGCAGCCTTCATCACGGCTAAACACCTCAAAGCTGACACCTTGCTCATGCACCTGAATAATCGGGTCCAAAATACAAAAAGCCAGTGGGTCGTTATTGAATAGCCACGTGAAATAATCACGCTGCGCAGTAAACAGGTTTTTATTGCTGCTGGCACGGCGCATCTGCATAAATACCGTGTACGCTGAGCGGTCTTTTGGCACATAGCGATAATCACTACTGACCACATCAAATAAGGCTAGCAAACTGTCACGAAAGACAAGGGGAGATTTGACCTTACCGTGGAAGTTAACCTCCGATCGATTCAGCTGAGCAAATAGTGCCACATGCTGAGTGTGTTCGCTTGTTTGCGCCTCCGACAGTGAGTCTGACGATTCGTTCATTTGACTGATTTGGCTGGGTGCGGCGTAGTCCAATTGCATCATCAGGCCATCAGTGTTTGCCACTACTTCTGACTCTGTTTCTGATGCTTGGTCTAATTGATTATCTATAGTCATTGACTATCTCCTTCACCCTGATTGCTTTTTTGACTGCTGTCCTGACTACTTTGTGCTGCGATGGATGACGACGGACGTTTTCGCTGTGCTCGTATCATGGCACGCTGCCAGCGGCGTAGTACTTTATAAGCAAGCTTCTGAATGTCTGAGTTTTCATGTGTCATGAGCGTCGTCAGCCACTGTTCAATATTTGGATCATGTAGCTGTCCAAGCGCTTCGATGGCACGGATGCGAACTGTCATCTCCATGTTGTCATTATTTGCACAATGATAAAGTGCGTCAGCGTCTTTTGCTTTGATCCACTGTAGTAGCTGCTGATTGATTGGTATCTCGGTAGACGAGCCCGTATGTTTTAGCGCATTGTTTTTCAGCGCATTTCTGACTACCGTTATTATGGATTTTTGGGTAGATGTACCGCTTTGTTCAATACGAGCAATCAAATTTTCTAACAAAGTCTGATTATCATAAGCGAGCTGCGGTTGAGCCGTAGCTGATACAGTGCTCAACGTTGGCAAGATATTTGATAGCATCTTATCTTCAGTGACAGGTCTAGCCAGCAATGCTAACAGCGCTTGCTGCCACCAATCACTGACGGTAGTAGAGAGCAGTGGAATAGAGGTGATGGTCAATGGTTGACGAGCATTATTGAGCCAATCAAGCATTGTCGCGATTTGCTTAGTAGCCGCTTTATCGACAGTTCCTTTGGCAGTTGTAATGGCTATATGACGCATGATTAACCACACCAGTTGTGAGATGGTGGTACGTACTTGCTCAACCATATTAATCCACTGACTATTATTGATGGTCGTTGGACTGCGGTTGATGGTATCGATCAGCGTATGCCATTGCTCGCTTGCAGTGTCAAAACGCTGCTGCAATGTCGCAACCATTTCTTTGTCTAAATAGTTAGTTGGATACTGGGTCAGATAGCACAGTCCAATATGCTGTGTCAGGGGATTACTACTGGTAATCAACGCGGTAAGCTGTGATGTTGGCATGTCTTGCTTGGCCATAATGGCATTTTGCAGTGCCATCAGGGTATCGGCTGGCAAGTGCGCGCCATGCTGGGTGATGAATGTTGCCAGCTCATCGATGCTGCTATTATCAATGATACGCTTTAGACTCAAATGCTCAGTCTCTTCTATAAAGTCAGTATTATGGCTTTGAATGGCTGCCCAATCATAAGGGTAAACCTGCGACGCGAGACTGCCCCAGGTTTTCTGTGCCGCAGTATAAGCCACCATGAGCACAGCACAATCTAAGTTGTTTTGCTTTAAGATATCTAAAATTAATGCTTTATTGGCATCGTTATTATTCATCTGCAGTAGCCATACCGCATGCCTTTGCGGACGGAAAAATATGGCTTTATCGATATGAGTGCGGATATAGCTGCGGATTTGTTCCCAAGCAGGCGTTGTATTCAACCAGCGCAGTCCATTTAACCAATGAATAATAGCTGGGTTGGTTGTTGTCAATACGGGGTCCGACAAATGCGATTTTAGTAGCTCAAAGATATGCGGACTATGCTCAAAGTCACCACCTTGTGCAAGGCGGCCTAAGGCTTCACTGGCCACGTCTTGTAAGTAGTACTCGTCGTCCTCGGCCAGTTTGATTAACTTATCATAGGCTTTGTATAAGGTATGAACCTGTAAGTTTTTATCAGCGTTGTCAACAGGCGAGCTAGCATTAGGCGAGTCAGCATTTTGATTTTGGTTTTGATGGTCACTGCTGCCTAGTAGCTCGCCAATGGCTAACACACTGCAGCTGCGGAACTCCGCATCAGGGTTATAATCGATCGTGGCCATCAAGATATTGACCCCATCAGCATGACCGCATTTAGCGAGTCCTTCAGCCGCGGCAAATTGCACATCGGCGTCTTTATTACGCAGGGCATTTTGTAATGGGGCAATGCTGCCGTGTCGTCTTTTGGCACGATATGCCAGTGCCTCGACCAATTTAAAGGTATGATTAGCTGGCATCTGCTCGTAGGCTAACGCCAAAGCGCTATCAATGCGCGAGGATAAATCGCTGTCGTCCGATTGTACCCATGCAAGTGACGGCAATAGCAGCGCGGCAAGTGCATAATCACTATGACTCATAAGGGTCGTAAACAGTGACAGCAAGACTTGCGAGTCTCTAGGGTGCTGACGTTGTAACCAACGCGTATCTTCACGCTCATCTAGGTAGTCATCAATGTGCTGATCGTAGCCACTAATTTTCACCAAAGTGTCAAATAAGTATTTACGCTCTTCTTTATTTTTTTGCGGCGTGTGCTCAAACAGGTTCTCTAAACGCTGTAGTAATGGCGCCACGAGATTCGTGTTACGTAGGTCAGCGATATCACTATAAATAAACTGCTTAGGTTTGTTGATATGTGGGTCATCAAGTAAGACTAATAATCGTAAGTGCGCTTCATTAGCAACTTGTTCAGCAGTAGCAATATCAAAGCTGCTCTCTAAACCACTCTTTAAACGACCCTCTAAAGTGTTCTTATTGATGAATTGGTACGATGTGAGTGCATCAACAAGCAACTGCCAGCTACGGTATTTCTCATTATTGGCCTGAGAATCTTCAGCAAAATCAAATAAGCTATCAAATAGCGTGCTGTCTGCAAAGAGTACGTCATAAAACTCAACCAGTTGACTCAGTGCTTGATATTTTGCATTCCAATCATCACTCTTCACAGCATGCAGCAAAAACGTCAGTTTGTCTTGACGCTGTACTGACGGCGATTGACTGTTTGCAAAAGGCGTGACAATGACTTGTTTCCATTCAGCAACGATCTGAGGCAGTAACGACTGACAATAAGTCTGTAGCCCAAGCAAGCTGGCTGGCAGATGGCCTAGTCGGCCTTTTAGCAGCTGATAGGTCTCTTCTGCTAAGGTGTGATTATTGGTTTTTAACAAATCAATGAGTTGTTGATCAGCGCTACTACTGACAGTCGCTGTATCCGATGGTTTGCTTTGCTGCTGTACGGCATTGTTATTTGCGGTATCTAGCAATAGATCCAAGCCGCGTTTGACCATATCACGGTAGGGCGTGCTCATGGCATAGTCAGCCAGTTTTTTGGCAGGCATGTTTAGCTTATACAAGCACGCCCAAGCCAGCTCACGAGTGTCAAAACTACTGTGGTTCAGTAGTGGCAACAACACGCGACTGGTGCTGTCTCGCCAGTCCTCATTGTTATTAGTATCAAACGCCGATGATTGAGTAGCAAGCCACATTAGCCCTCGAATGGCTTGGTCTGTGGTGCTGCTATTAGCATAATAATCATCGCCTGCGCGTATGACACCAATCCAAGCGCCAAAGGCAAGAGACTGGTATGGATAATGTACTTCCTGACTATCTTGTTGTTCAGTAGGAGAGCTACCGACTGTTTGCGCATTGCCTGCCATATTAACGGTGGCCGTAACTGGGTGAGCACTTAACAATGCCTGTAAACTGCGTTGCCATTTTTGTAATGTCTCAAAAACATCGTCCTCATCGTCATAGTAGTCATGGGCGAGTAATTCAGATAAGTGGCAAATGACACTAATGGTTTGGGCGCGTACCAATGGCTGCTGATGGCGACTGAGGTTGGCGAGCTGTTGTAAGTTTTCGGTACTCACCGTCGTTAGAATACTTGCTCGGATAGAGGCCGTATTATTCGACTGTCCTTTAACACCACCTTTATCTGCCGCGTTTGGTATAGCATCCATCATCATCGTGATGACTTCAGAGTGAGACGATAAAATACTGCCTAATTGACGTGACAAGTAATCATTTAGGTACTGCCACGTTGACGATAGGGCTTGTTGGTTATTAGGGTGTTGTACGTCAGTAGGATAACGAGCGAGTATATTGGCGTAGACTACTGCCGTGTCATTATCGGCAAAGCTTAACGCTTCAATCAGATGGTTAGGTCGACCAGTGCTAGTGGCGTCTGTTTTAGTAGCTTGCAAGCCATTCTGTAAGTCATTAAATATCAATAACAGTCTGGCTGCTACTGCATAGGACTCTGACTCAAACAAAGGCTGTAATTGTCGTGCATGTGTAATACCTAAACCGTGCTGCGCTTGAAGCCAATAAACAGGCATTTTTGATGCTACCAGATTGCTATTGTCGATATTGCCATAAATATCATGAGTCAACAAAGCCTGCCCACGCGTATCACCTAGGATAGCCAAACCAAAATTGGCACAATGGCAAATAATGGGGCTCTCATCTTTTTGCCATTTGAGCAGCAGATCAATATCGTTTACAGTCACCATGAGCGTGAGTGTTGGAGCAAGTGATTTAAAATCGGCGTCAGGGTGGTGTAAATATTTATCGTACCAGTTAAGCGCGTTGTATGTTGAGGGATAAGCTAGCTTCGATAAACCAAATAATGCTTGGCCTACATGACTGTACCACTGAGTATATGTTTCACTTTTTTTGTCCTGAGAGGGTATTGGTAGATCTAAGTAATGCTTAAAGACTTGGTACGCTTGCTCATCACTTCGCTTTGCCTGTTCTTCGTCAGTGTATAAGCGTGATTGGCTGGCCAGCAGTTGAGCGACTATTAGCTGAATATCAGGATAAGGACTGTTGAGGGCCGCGGTAATCAATGCTTCGTGATGATTCGGTTGATCATCGGTGCTACTATCATCTAGGCTACTGTAATCCGCTAAAATAGTAGGCTGTAAGTCTGTCAGCGCCAAAGCGACCGTCAAAGCTTGTTTACGTAGCTCAATACTGTCATCAGCGAACATGGCCACTATAGCTGGCATCAACTGTGTCAGCTGAGTCGTATTCGCTCTGGCTTGCACTGTCGTAAGGGCCAGTTGCTTGGTATCAGCATAAGAGCTGGCAAGCGCGCTCAACATGACGTCAGCAAACCCTAAATGCTTGCTTTGCTTAAGTGCGATGTCAAAGGCTTGCTTACGGATAGCGGCAAACGTATCTGAAAAGAATAAGGTCAGGACAGCTTGATTGGTCTTTTGGTGGCTGGTTTCTTCAGTGTTATTGGCTTTATTTGTTTTATGTTTCGAGTTCATTGCTAGCAACAGTCGTTGCCATTCTTCTATCGCAACTTGATGCACATCTTCAAAGAGGCTTTGCTGCAATAACTCGATGATGTCAACGATAGTACTATCAGAAACATCGTCAGAAACGTTTTTAGAAATAGTGTCAGATGACTGCTTAAATTGGCGGTTTAATAGAACTTTTACCACTTCTAACCGAATGCTGGTAAAAGGATTATTCAATGCCTGTAGCAGTATGTCTGTCATCTCTGACGACATCTGAGTGCTTTTGTCACCACTATTTGAGCTATCTGGTGCGACATGCTTTAGAAACAGTGCTAAAGACTGCTCATGAATGTCTTGATGTTTAGAAGCAAAACCTGTCGCTGCCCAAGACAATGCATTGTCTGCCAATTTGCCATAGGCTTGCATAGCCACTTGGCGCACGCCAGCGTCCTTATCGTCTATTAATGTCGGTAGGACTGCTTTGGCATCTTCTATATTTAAATGACCAAGCGCGGTGGCCACACCAGCACGGATGATGGCGCTGTCATTATGGCTCATCAGACTAATCAGGGTGCCAAACGCCCGTTTGTCTTGTAGGCAAGCCAGCGCATAAGCCGCTCGGAAACTGATATCTTCGTGACTATTGCTTAAGCTTTGTAATAAGGGCTCTAACGTGTCATTGCTTAGATTTATAGATTCAGCAGCAGGCTTCTTGGATTTGGTCGTTTTAGCCTTACTCTTAGATGCTTGAGTACTATCTGCTTGCGAGATAAAATCTTGCGTAGATAAGGTTAAACGGATCGCCTCATCGGATTCTGATGGTTTAACACTCTTATCATTGGTCGCTGTGCTGCTAGCATTATCTAGTAGCGTGCCGCGCAGTAAGCGAAAGTCATCAAAATCAGACAGGGTGCGCAATGTTTGCGTGTCACCTTGCTGTTTCAACGCCTCTATCAACTTAGGCTGAGACAGCAATGAGACATAAAATGCCGTTTGCCTAATCTCTATATTACGATGATTCTTTAGCAGCATCAATTGACGCGAGACTTCAAGGTGATTTAGCATGCCGCGCTGATACAGACGAATCAGCCCTGATTGGACAATGTCTGATTGATTGCAGTCTAATGCCATCAAATCTGCTTGAGGGCTGTTGTCAGGCAATAGTGTCTCAAGCGAGGCCAATGCTTGCTTACGAATATTTGCAAAACTGTGTGACAACGCGTCTCTTAAAATAGGCAAGATGCGGCGCTGACTAGTGGCATCCTTCATCGCAACCTTTAAGTAACCTTGTAACGCAGAAGCCACCACTTCTTCGTAGTAACGGTTTTTAAAGGCTTCTTCTAGATAATGCAGCGGGCGCTTCGCCGTACTTGCGCGGTCGGCCAAGGCATGAAAAGCAGCAAGACGTACTTTTGCACTGTGCGCCGAGCTTAGTTGCTGCTCTAAAACCTGTGCAGTTTTATCAAGATTAGTAGTAGCAACCCACTGTACCAATTGTAATGCTTGGTTGGCCGTGAGTGTGTCGCTATCAGCAAGTAATTTTTTAACCAGCTCTAACGTTTGGTTATCTGCTTGCGCCTGTAGTAGCGCCAAGCCTTCTTTAAACGAAACATCATTATTGTTTGACGTATCTGTCAGTAACTGGCTGATTCTCTGATAGCCGTCTTTGATGATATAAGTGACTGGCAATAGCTTGCTGTTTTTTGCCGTACTATTTTGTGAGGTGCTATTCTGTAACGTACTTTGAGTATGGTCAATAGGTATGAAACGTAAGCTCTGATCGGCACTGACGACGATGAGCGTTGGTTGTTCAGCGTAAGAAGATAAAACGATCTGTCGAGCCTTGGTTAGATCCTCTTTACAGCTGTTTGGCTGACCTTTATCAAATGCCCATGATTTGACGCTCTTGTCATCGGCGGCAGTGAAGAGCCGTGTGTCTGAGACACAAAGCACCGCGATCATTTCGCTGTGTTGGCTAGACTTAGCTCTATCAACAGGATGCAGATCGCCTTGGACATGAGTACGGTATAGACATTTGTCTGTGCCTGCTGAGAAGAAGTACTGCCCGACTGGCTCAAAACACAGCGCGTTTACCCTACCTTGGTGGAGCTGTTTTCGGCTACTTAGAGTGAGCTGAGCTTTATCTGAGCTCCATTGATAGCTACTAACATCTCCCGTTTTATCTGCTACGACTAACCACGAGCCATCACTTGAGGTTGCTAGCGCGGTTAATGCAGACTCCTTACTTGATGCTGCTATAGAAGACGAATAAGGCTCAATGATGACAGTACTGCTGGCTTGACTGTCCTGATAAGGCCATACCACGATATGTTTTGGATATAGAATAGCCAGTGCATCTTGTAGCGGCGCCATGGCTACGGCACGGCCTATAGCATTGTTATTATTTTTAGGTGCATCGAACAAGGATGTAGCACTGGTCTTCTTAACTTTCTTTGCTTGCCAATCCGTTTGGTAAAGATGACCATCGTCACCAATCATCACAATAGTGCTGTCATCTATTTTGGTGATGGCTTGCATCGCACAAGGCAGCGCAGTTGTCGATAAGCTAAATTGCTCACCTTGTTGATCAAGGATGTATAAGACCGTAGTAGATGCTTGCTGCTGGCGAGTAATAAAAAGACTGTGCCCATCTTGTTTGGTTGTCTTTTGAGTTGCCGTTTGGGTGCTGTTGGCCTTACTGACTAAGCCAATAATTTGACCCCAATAGGGGAGTGTTATTGTTTTCATGGTGTTATCTCAGTTGAGGTGACGTCATATTTTTTTAAGTATCTTTTATCTATATCTGTTTGCCAAAGCCGTTAAGCCGATGCCACTGGCTGCAGATTTTTAGATAGCTCAGGATAGCGATGCAATAACCGCGTGACGGCAACCAAACACGCATGACGCTCCATCTTGCCTGCAGAGTGCGTAAAGGTGAACAGTGTGGGCATAATGAGCGCCGCAAAGGTGCTGTCAGCCAATGCCACATCACGAAAGGTCTCAATCAACGCCAATTTAGCACGACTCGCAGATATAGGTTTTAGCGTGATATTGATATTTGACTCAGTTTGCTCCGATAAGGTTTTATCTGAGTAGCGTTGTTGCTTATGCTTACTGCTGTCAATAGTACTGGGCTCTTGCGAACCACCTAGACGGCCAGGTGGTAGCTCAAAGAGACCACGGCGTAGTAGCATCAATAACTGATCGACTTCTGCAGGCAAGCTTGCCAAACGACTATCTGACTGCTCTGTTAAGACTGGTTGAGCGCTGCTGTCTTTATCTTGAGTAGCATCTTTATCTTTACTATCGGTACTGGTTGGTTGCCAGTTTGGAGACACGTGACGCGCCTTGTAGTGTTTCCATAGCATGGTCACGGCGGAATAACGTACTTCACGGTCTGTGCTTTGGGTCAATCGATATAGAGACTGCACATCTTGGAAATTAGCATGACGCTGTAGTAGAGTGATACCGATTTGGCGAGCGACTCGCGCTTTGCTTTCAATCAAAGCATTCAACATGCCAGCATTCAATTGTGCTGGCTGAACGTGGTAACGTCGATTGGCAACAGATGGCTTATCCAATAGCGCACGCTTCAGCAGTTGCGTGACCTCAGTATAGGGAGATTCTGCCATCATCAGCCATAGGGCCGGCGTCGGTTGCCACGTCTCCATTTCATACTCACTCAGTAATAAGCCAAATGCTCGCAGCTGGCTGTTACGGTGTTGCAATAAAGGAATGACGCGCTCTGCATCAAAGAATGAAGAAGGGATAATCGCATCGGGATCGACTGGTCTGTCTGTCAGTGCCATACAGATCTGTTCATGATGATGACTGAGGTAGCTGATCGCAAGCTCACTGATAGGTGCAGTAGCATCATCTGTTGCCATATGCCACAGTGCATTGGCACCTGCAAAAGTATCGTCTTCAGATACCTCTCTCGATTGACCACTTAACATCTGCAAAAATGCGGTTTCGGAGATAATCTTTAGCGGCGCACCATCGGCGATTAAGCTTTCGGCCTTAACTTGCTTGCTACCTTTACGGCCATTGCCATATAATGGTGAACCATCATCACCGATGACCAAGTAATCTAACTTGCCGTTGACGGCACCACTGATGGCACCATTAGCCGCTTTCACAACTTTTTCGGCCTCGCCACGAGTCATGCTTTGCATCTTGCCTGTGAATAAATAGCGTTGGCCGGTTAAATCTACTTCAGCAGCAGCATCGCTATTTGAGTCTTTATTGTCAGTGCTATTACTGGAAGCGTTGTTAGTAGAGGCGCCTTCATTGCTGTCAAGATATGCGACAAAGTCGGCAGGCAAGAACCCTTTGTTAATGCGCTCAATCGCAAATTCACGATAGAGTGCCTGATCGCTATGCGCAAGATTCATAAGCCAGTCGAAACCTAGATCTATCGGCGCAAACCGACGCACATCAGATAGCCAGTCCCTTACGTTTTCTGCTAAGTACTCATCAAAGGCCAAGTGCTTTTGCCAGTTTTTAATAGGCGTGTCAGCAGATTTTAACTGTTCAATATATTCACTCACTTGCCAATCAGGCTCATAGGCAAGCGCATGCCAATATCTCATATCAAGCGTTGCCGCTGACAGTACATCTTCATCAAACCAGTCGGTAATAGTCGCTTGCGATAGCGGATGTAATAGCAGTGTTTGCCATACTGCCGCATTTACTTGGCTCAAGTCCAAACGTCTGAGCTGGTCCAACGCAAAGTCCATACAGTCGCTGTCGTTATAAGCAGAGAAGTTCTGTTGCTCTGGTATATCTAACTGCTGGGCAACGCGAATAAAGTATTCAGTCCCTAGCTCTTTGGCACTATAAAGCTCAGGCAGCTTTTTTATCGCAAATTTTACGCTGTGTGTTCTACCACTAGTCAATCGTTCAAAAAACCACTCAGGGGTTAAATCGCGTTTTGTAAAGTGTTTGCTAAGTTGTTTGCTCGCCGTTTGATAGTGATGTTCGCTATCTAATAGCTGACCCCAACCGTTGGCACCGATACCAGCAACAGGATCACGACTCAAGATATTGTTGATGGCAAATGCTCTAACAGGTTCATAATCTGACATGGCCAGTAACATCAGCTCAGTGAGCGATAAGTCTTGAGCATAGCTTTTGGCATAGCCAATCGCATATTGATAGGCGGCAGGATATTGTGAATGGAGTAGTTGCAGTACGACTTGATGCAAGCCCAATACTTGAAATTTAGACTTTTCAAAGTGCGGTGAGTTTTCTAATAGCCAAACTATCATCTCATCCCGCGCTTTACTGTGCGCTTGTCCAGCAGATAGATATTGTAGCGTCTCACCACTTACATCACGTAATTGGGTCTTAAAGTCATGCTTTAGGCTATCGGTTGCAAACTGTCTGATAGCCTCATTTTTGGCGATGGCCAATAGCTGGATAAGTGGTTCTAGGTCTCGTTGCCATGCCTCAGCGAACGCGCGCCCTTTTGCATCAAAGAGCTTGCGAGGTGAGCGACTGGTGAATCGATTGACGCCATAATCAAGGCTGTTATGGAAACAGATATGATTAAGTACCCAGCTGTTCGTTTGTTCAAGGCTGCCTGCCGTCATGGTTTCGTCATAGCTGGCGAGTACAGAGACGGCGGCATCAATATAGCCAACTGGCATTTGCTGACCCAATTGCCGCAGATAACGCCATGCTCTAAGGCTCATATAGGTTTTGGTGGCTAGGCTGACCGCAGAGTTAGCGGTTTGATTGAAACGCTGTAAATCAATCTTGGCAGCTATTTGTCCAAATATCTCATAATCTTGAGAAAATTCTGCTTGCTTATAAATACGCTTTAAACCCTTCCACACACCATAGCTGATTGGCAAAGCCGTAATGGCTTGTTTTAAAATAGTTCTAGAATACGCGCTGCCATCTTCCCACAGTGCGGTCAGTATTATGTGGATTTTGTAGCGATCTGGGAGGGGGTAAACGCCTTCGTCTGCTTCCAGTTTGGCAATCATTGCCACGCGCTCTGCAAACTGTACTTCGGGGTGTTGCTCCCGAAACTGATGACTAAATATCTTATCTAAAAACCGATCAAAAGTAAGATCATGCTCAGGGATGGGCGTCTCGGGAATCGCATCAGCTTGAGTTGCCAATGTACATAATTTATCGACCAAACTTGGATCTTGGACTTGCCAAGCTTGCTGAATTTGTGAAAATGACAGACTCATAGAAATTCGCCTTAATTTTTATTTTGTCAGTGCGCGTAATTTTGTAGCACCATAAAAGCGCGTTTCACAGAAAATATCAAGGACTTTTGTAAGGAAGTATATGGGCTGCGACATATAGCGTCGCGCATAATTTTATTTGTAATTATATATTGACAATAATAACTGTTATGAGGCAAACTTAACGAGTTGTGAGATTTAGCGTTTCACCGTTTACGGTGAGGGGCGACGTTGCGTCGTCCACGAGTCAAGCCATTACATTTTACCCAAGGAAGACTGTTTCAGTCCTGCTAATACCTAGATAAAGGCCCTAGTGTCATTAGCTCGCTGGCGCAATCACGCAATCGTGATTGAGCTAATGCACTAGGGCCTTTATCTAGGTGCAGTCCAGTGAGTCTTCCATGTACCAGGTCATGAGGTAGATTACACAACAATTGAGTGTGACATCATTATGATGGCATTCAAGGCCTTTAAAGCAAAACCGGAGTAGGGCTGTTTATTCAGCGCTACTCCGGTTTTTTATTGCCTGATTATTAGTTGATAATAAAAAAACCCTTTGTGATAGACAAAGGGCTTTTTAGTGCAGAAAATATGATTTTATACGGAGCTATTTACCCCCAATAACCATCAGGACATTTAGGCAATTCAACTAACGTGCGACGTAACGCATCTGACCATTGATGACGAATCGTATTAAAGTACTCGTCACGCTCATCAATACGTCGGCCATTGGGCAGAGCTAGGCTATCATTGTCATAAAGTACAAAATCTATCGGCATACCGACTGATAGATTTGAGTGAATCGTGGAATCAAATGATAGCATCAGCGCACGTGCCGCGTGTCTTACATCCGTGTTATAGCTGACAGAACGATCCAAAATAGGCTTACCATATTTGCTTTCGCCTAACTGAAAGAAGGGCGTATCTTCAGTGGCTTTGATGCAATTGCCTTCAGGATAAATCAGGTATAGCTCAGGTGGCTGTCCTTTGATTTGACCACCAAGCATAAACGAGCTGGTAAAGGCACCATCGCGACTAGAATTAGCGACTGCTTTTGCATGATTCATAACATCACGCATACATTCGCCAACCATTTGCGCGGCATCAAACAACGTTGCTACTGTATTGAGGTTACTCTCAGCACGCTGGTCAATGTCGCTTTGTAGTTTATTGAACACTGCCTGCGATGTCGCTAAGCTGCCAGCTGTCTGTAGCACCATAAAGCGCTCGCCTTCAACGCCGTATTGATACAGCTTTCTGAATGTCGATATGTGATCAACACCGGCATTCGTGCGCGTGTCACTGGCAAAGACCATACCGTCTTTTAGACGAATGGCAGCACAATAAGTCATAAGATACCCTTGATGAATAAACGTAATAAAAAATAGCAAACGCTATGATAGCTTTTTGACTAATACCAAACTGTAAAGATTTTCGTAACCGCCGCCCATACGCACGCCGCGAACAGGCGCCGTATCTAGATAGTCTCGCCCAATAGCCACATACACATGTGAGTTTGGGGTAAATGCCTGATTTGAGATATCAAAAGTATACCAGTAACCATCCAGCCAAACCTCAGCCCATGCGTGACTGGCCATGTGATTTTCGGTATCGTCATATAGATAACCAGACACATAACGCGCTGGAATCTGTTGATCGCGCAATATACTTAAAAATACATGCGTATGGTCTTGGCACACCCCAGCACTTGTCGCAAACGCCTCAGCAGCGGTCGTGCCCACATGCGTGACGTCTTTAACAAAAGGCATTTTCATAATCAGGGCATTTGCCATTGCCTTTAAGCTGTCATGAGTAGGGGTTTTCAGATAAGGTGCTGCAAATTCTCGCATCTCTTGTGAGCATTTGGTCAACGGAGTTTGTACGGTAAATAGCAGGTAAGGGACATGATCCATATCCTCTAGACGTTCGGTTTCGGTATTGATCTCAACGACACCCGACGCCTGCATTTGTAAGTTATTATGTGCCTCGTTACGACTGAGCGTGAGCCATGCATTACCAAAGCCGTCCTTTTGGTTGGTCGCCACTTTAGGGAGCATGACATCCCATTTATGAATGGTTTGGTGCGGCATTTGCATGGGGGTCATGCGTATGTACTGTACACTGCGCTGCGCCAGCTCATCGTAATAATAGTTGGTTTGGTGACTGATTTGAAGTTTCATAATATCTTCTCCTTTTTCTGTTTATTCCATATGTCTCATGAGCCATTATTATTGGTTTTTGGCTAGACACCTTCTATACACCTTGACGCAGTATGAGATTGAACTCTTTGCTAATCAGCGCAAAATCACTAAATTTCTTTGACCTGATCATCTGGTTGGTCAAGCGGATAAGTTCACGCCAGCGCGTATTCTCTGGCAACTCATTAATCCAGTGTCTGAATTCAAAACTGATCTCTGTTGAATCCTCTCCCAACAAGACGGCACGCTCAAGCTGCTCAAAGTGACGCCCTAATTGCCAGAAGCAAGTCACTGTCGGATTTTCTTGTTTCATCGCAGCGTTACACGCGTGTAGCTGCAAAGTCGCCGCTCGATACGTGCCAGCACTCGATAAACGCTTGATCAAGTTGTATAATTCAGCAGTATCTTTACCAATAACACCTTTGGCCTCTTGGACATTATCCTCAATCGATTGCACGATATTGGGTATGATGTTTTGTTCCAAATCAGCCATCATTTGTGCTTTCATGGTGGTCAGTGACACTTCACCATCAACAGCAAATCCTAAGTGACTAATTAGATGTCTGATCTGTGATTTTTTGAGATCGCCTTTGATAAGTTGTTTCATAACATCGTCGTAGTAATACAGACGCTCACTATATCGGCCTAACCATATTAAGTGACTGGCGGTAGAGAGTAGCAGTATCATGGGAGCGTCATCTAAACTCTCGTAACCTGTTTCTAAGGGCTGGACGCGATCATAGTAGTTCGCATGCCCTGAAGCATTGACCCCTACCGATGATAAAGGTGAGCACTTGTCGGTTTGCTGGCTGTCTAAATCACTGTCATCAATAATCCAAGTGTCTTTGATACCACCGCCTTGTGATGAATTGACGACCAAAGAGCCTTCAACCATGGCCACTCGTGTCAGACCACCGGGTACAATATCTACTGTGCCATCACCATGACTGAGGATAAAGGGGCGCAGGTCAATATGACGCGGTGCGATACCATCGCTTACGGCAGTAGGATTGGTAGATAGTGAGATAGTCGGTTGAGCAATAAAACCGGCTGGGTTTTCAAGCAAGCGAAGGCGATATTCTTCGATTTCTTTTTTGGTCGACGTTGGACCAATAAGCATCCCGTAGCCGCCTGAGCCTTGCGTTTCTTTTACCACCAGCTTGTCTAGATTGTCGAGCACATATTTGAGATCGTCAGGCTTACGGCACTGGTATGTCTCGATATTAGGTAGGATAGGCTCTTCATTTAAGTAGAACTTGATCATATCTGGCACAAAAGGATATAAACTCTTATCGTCGGCCACGCCCGTACCTGGGGCGTTAACAATCACTACGTTGCCAGCGCGATAAGCACTCATTAGCCCTGATACACCCAATATGGAATCAGATTTAAAGGCTAACGGATCAATATATGGATCATCAATGCGGCGGTAGATCACATCGACTTGTACCTTGCCGCGAATGCCTTGCATATAGACTTTACTGTCCTCAACGACCAAATCATAACCATGTACTAGGGGTACGTTCATCTCGTGTGCTAAAAATGCATGTTCATAGTAGGCGCTATTGAAGCGACCAGGCGTCAATATGACGATTTGTGGATCATATTTGGATGTTGAGCTGGCTAGACAGGCTTTAAGACGGCTAGGGTAATCACTGATGCCCATGATAGGCGTTTCAGTAAATATATCAGCTAATAGTGTCTCTGATATATTGCGGCTCTCAAGCATATATGAGACGCCTGATGGGGTACGCAGGTTATCCTCTAACACACAAAATTTACCTGTCTCGTCTCGAATCAAATCAATACCGCTGATGTGCGAATAGATAGGTTTGTCGAGCTCAATGCCCATCATCCATGGCTCATAACAGCCACTGGCATAGACGTAGCTGGCAGGGACAATATCCGCTTTCATGATGGCTTGGTCATGGTAGATATCATGTAAGAATGCATTGAGAGCGGTGATACGCTGTTTACAGCCTGCTTCTATTTGTTTCCATTCGCTCGCTGCAATAATGCGTGGAATGATATCAAACGGAATCATACGCTCGATGTTTTTGGCATCGCTATAGACGGTAAAGGTGACCCCTTTACGGTAAAAGATATTTTCTGCTTGTTCGTTTAAATAATTGAGGGCATCCATGTTGATGTTATCAAGCCAATGGCCAACAGCTTGTGCCACTGGGCGATACTTACCCTTACTTATCTGCAATTCATCGAAACTTTGTGGTTTTTGCTCAGGTTTTTCTGAAGTGTCTTTTGTTAAGGTATCTTTGGCTATCGTTGAATCAGGACTTGTGGTATCGGTACTGGTTGCTTTAATGGATTGACTCTGACTCTGATTTGCAGATTTTTCTTTGTCTGGGTTTCCATCCTTAGACTGACTTTGAGATGCTGTTTTATTCATAAATACCTCACGTATCCTTGGTAAAGTTATACTTTATGATGAATACACTGTCTATGCTAAGTAGAGTAGCACTTGTACTGCGCCCAACAGGTAGTCTATCTCCTGTATGGACTATACAACGGTTACTGAGCAATATACAACAAGAGTTAAATAATAGATTTTTAAAAACTTGAACCTGATTCCAATAAGTTTAACTCAATAAAAACAGGAGGAGAGAAGACGTGAAGCTACGTAGTAGGTTTTTAATGCTGGCAGGTATAGGGTTGTCAGTGACTATTAATGTGACTGGCTGTGGTAGCGAACCACAACAAGATATCTTGCCTGCTGGCAGCACAGTGGTTGCACTTGGGGACTCATTGACCTATGGTTACGGCGCAAACCCTAAAACAGCGTATCCTACGGTGCTAGCAGAGCTAAGCAAATGGAACGTCGTTAATGCAGGCGTCAATGGTGATACTTCTGCAGATGTGCTTACTCGAGTGAATGAGGTCACTGAGCAAAACCCTGATTTGGTCTTACTGGGTGTGGGTGGTAATGATGTATTGCAGCGCATCGCACCTGATACGACTCGGGCTAATATCGTCGCGACTATAGATACCTTACAATCCAACAATATTGATGTTGTCCTAATCGCTGAGCCGCATCTCAGTACTAGTGCTTTGTTTGGTAAGGCAAGTGATAATCCATTATATGAATATATTGCGGAAGCTGAAGACATACCGCTATACTCTGATGGCTGGTCGACTATTCTGTCAGATGACGCATTAAAATCTGATAAAATTCATGCCAATGCGGCAGGCTATAGACAGTTCGCTGAAGGGTTGCATGATTATCTGAAAGACGAAGGGTGGGTGCATTAAACCGCAATGTAAACTACAGCGTAAACCACAGTTTTTAATTTTAAAAGTTATGAGTAGGGCGTATGTCTGTAGTCAGTAGATAACGCACAAAAAAAGCAGAGAGCTTATTGACTAGGCTCTCTGCTTTTTTATTTTCATTTTGCTAATGACAAATAGTCGATGAATTTTATAGCCAGTTTTATAGCCTAGTCTTTTTCACTGTCACCCATGACAACTACCAAACCTTCATCAGCAGCTATCTTACCTTCGCAGATATCTTTATAAACCTCCAGTAAGCCATTGACTCCATCAAGCTCTTGAATCTTTAACCACGCACTAGTTTTTGCAGTGCTATTCATGATGTAGTGCATAGAGCGTTTATTGAACTCTTCAGGGCCCCATTCTTTCATACATTGCTGTACATGACTGGGCGCAAAAAATTGTTGGCTACGTTCTTGAATGATACCTTCGGTATGATGTGGCTCGTCCCAGTGCGTAAGACCGACATTGCTGGTATAGCGCATGTTGTCGCCTAAGTGTCTATGTAGACGGCTAAGCACGTCAGTATTGGCCGACATATCGACAATAACCGTTGGCTTACTTACATCAATCTGCTCTAGGGTGTCATAGCTAAGCACACTGTTATAAGCGTCAATTGACTTAACAAAATCTACATGACGGTTTGATGTGAGACCGATAACGTACGGTGCATCCTTATCATCAACTAAGCCGTATGCTAAGCCAATACTGGTCTTACTAGAGGCACTAATAATCACTACTTGCTCTGCACCAAACCAGTCATTACCCTTCAATAGGTCATGTAAACAGAATGAGGTCAGGTGCAATACGAACAACAGCATGCGCTGATTGTCATGAGCGCGATCATAGCCCCGTTCATGGTTAACGCGCTGATATAGGTTATAACCGGGTGGTAGTTCGGCACGATGAGCGCTGCCATCCAGCAGGCTGGTTTGGGTGACTCGCTTGGGTGTAATAATTAATTCGCTGGCAGGCGGGAAGTAACCGAATAAGCGCTCACCAACCGGTAGTGCATCGCTATTTGATTCGATCACATCGCCAAATCCCCAGACTGGAATGATGCCCCATTTTTCAGGCTCGTCACCATTTGGCGGAAAAAACTGCCAATAGCGTAATTGGTCACCCATGACTGCATAAGTAATATTATTCGCAGTAAAAGCAAAGCGATCAACTTTGACACGTACTTCACCATCACCTAGGGTATGTACAGGCGTCTCTTGTAGGCGAGCTTGAGTTAGGTTTGCTTTATTGGTCTGAAATTCTTGCATAGTTATTCCCTTTTTTATTTTATAGTTGTCGGATTAAGCATTAGCAGTTTTGGCTTGACGTGCTGCTGTAATTTGCATGATTTCACCCATAAGTTTGGGCATGTTTGCAGCAGCTTTTGGTCCTGCTTCTTTTAAACGCTTAAGAATAGCTAACTCTTCAGGCGGGGTGTCTTCGCTGGCTCGTACCAATTTGGTAAAGCCATCTAATCGATTGTTAATCATCCATTCACGTAGCGCAGGCTCTTTTGACCAACGCATCTGATTCTGCATTTGTTTAACAAGCCCAACCAAAAAGTCCGTATCATGATTTGGGATTGGCACCACTTGGCACAACTCGTTTTTGATGGTTTCATCATCATAACTGGCTTCAATGTGGGCGATAAATGCGGCACTAAATACAGGTTGATAGGTACGTACGGTTTGCACCACCACGGTATCACCTTTGAATACATCGTACGTCTCTGTCACTGGTACTGCCCGTGCAGAGCAGTCGATATGCATGGTGTTGGGGGTGGTAGAAATGCTGTCCTCACCAAAATAAATCTTGTCAGTATCTAAGCGGGTCACGCGACCTTTACGTACAATGTTTTTAACACGGCGTAACTGCTTGAGCTCTTCACTGCTAATGGTAGCGCCATGGAACATTTTCGGGCGTACATTTGGATCAATACGCATTAATACGCCGCCTTTTTCTAAACGATCAAACAGGTCTTCGATGTTTTCTGCCTCAGCAATCGCTTCTGCCTGAGTAGCCTGTGCTCCAATAGTATGGGTGAAAAAATCACGAGAGGGTTGGGTGTTTTTACGATCGATCAGCCAAGCATCTCTTGGCATAATCCACGTGATATTGTCTGGGTCAATTTGATTCTCTAGTAGCCATAAAACCGCATCAATACCTGTTTTTCCGCCGCCGATAATCACGTAACCATCACGAGGTTTGGTTAGACTCGGCAAATCATTTAATGGGCCAAACTTAACACCATCAGCAATCTCAAAGTTTGGGGTATGGGTCGCTGGTACTGAGGTTTTGAAATAAGTACCGTCAATGATTTTCTTATTGACCTTAACCTCATAGCTAGTATCAGACAGCAACGATGAAAACTTGCCGTCGCCTTTGTACTCACACATCAGGAAGTATTTCACGCGGCCACTTGGTAAAAACGTGTGCTTCATGACTTTATCAAAGTACGCCATGACTTCTGCGCCTGACGCCAGCTCGGACAAGCCTTTATTTAAACCAATTTTATCAATCATACCGCCGCAAAGCTCACGTGAGCTAACGCCATAAAAAGACGACGGCTGATGTAAGGTGACAAACGAATAGGCATCGTTCCAATGACCGCCTGGCTTATGATGTTTATCGACGATAATAATATTAGCATCTGTTTCTGTGAGCAGCACATCGGCAAAAGCCATGCCCACCGCGCCACTACCAATGATTAGATAATCCGTTTCTAGCTGTTGAATACTCATAGTGTCCTTACTCTAAGTTGAGCTTCTATCAACACAATCAATTCATAATTGTTTGTGCATAACAGTGTTATATACTAGAATAACACTGTTATAATTGTCAAGACATAGTGAGAATCTAATGGATGCCAGAACCAAAATACTAAACGCTGCATCTGAGCTTTTCTTAGAAGGGGGTGGGGAAGCCTTGAGTGTACGCGCCATATCCAAGCGGGCAGGATTGTCCACCATCGGTATATACAGTCACTTCCAAGGTAAGCAAGGCATACTAGATGCGCTGTACATAGAAGGATTTAATCTCGTCCGTGAAGCCATGGATGTCATTCCAGAAGGTAAGGCAAACAAAGAGCAAGTGCTAGAGGCGTGCCTAGGGTATCTCAATGTAGGCGAGCAACACGAGGCACACTATCGGCTGATTTTTGGGGAATCTGATGCAGGATATCAGCCCTCTGAAGAAGCAGTTGCAGCCAGAGACAGTGCATTTTCAAAACTGGTACGGGTGGCTGGCTCGTATCTACCAGATGGTGCGACTATTGAGGAGCGCAGACAAATAGCGCTAGATATTTGGGCAATCGTACATGGGTACGTGAGTATCAGTCACCACATGGTGTTTACTGATGATATAAATTTGGACTGGAAATCAATGGCGCTACGAGTGGTAGAAGTGCAGTTAGATGCCATAAAGTCTTCTTAGTAACGATATTGGCATATTTGTGGCAAGTGAGTGCATGCTAGGCTGAGTTATTTCAATATCGTAAGGTTTAAGGATAGCAAATTATGTTTGGCATCATAAAAGACTGGCGTGAACAGCGTATACTAGACAACAGTGAATTTACTCAGGCTGACTGGATGCAAGCGGCTGAGCGTATCGTGATACTTGATAGATTAAATGTTGACGAGATGAAACATTTATTTGAGTTAGCAACATTATTTTTAGCTGATAAATCTATCACTGGTGCACAAGGCTTTGAAATTACGAATGCTGTCAGACAGTCGATTGCACTGCAAGCATGTTTGCCGATCTTAAACTTAGGTCTTGACTGGTATGCTGGCTGGTCATCGATTATTATTTATCCTGGCTCGTACAAAAGCAACAGTACCACGGTAGATGAATTTGGTATCGTCCACGAAGGCAGTCAACATCGTAGCGGGGAAGCATGGCTGCGAGGGCCTGTCATTCTTTCATGGAAAGATGCCAAGCACTCAGGCGAACGTGACGGGCATAACGTTGTCATTCATGAGTTTGTTCATAAGCTCGATATGATGAATGGCCGTGCCAATGGCTTTCCGCCCATGCAACCTAATATGGATCCTGCAAACTGGACTCAGATTATGAGTCGCAATTTTGAAGACTTTCAAACACATCGCAAGTCAGGGCTTGATCGTTATGGCGCAACCAATCCTGCAGAATTTTTTGCGGTTCTGAGTGAAGTATTTTTTGAAACGCCGCAAAAGCTGGTTGATGCTTATCCGGATATTTATGAGATTATGGTGAAATTCTTTCGTCAGACGCCGTTATAAGTGATATTTATAGGGATGGTGATAGTAAGCTGTATTTAAGACCGCATAATCATATTGGAATTGGGGAAGCTGAGGTGACTAACACTATAAGTGATAATGTGGCAACAATAGAAATCTATGAAAGTGCTGATGGAACGTCGCAAGTCGATGTACGTTTTGAGCAAGAGACTGTCTGGCTGTTATAAGCACAAATGACTGTGTTGTTTGGTCGTGATCAATCAGTAATTTCTCGTCATATTGCCAATGCGATAAAAGATGAAGAAATCGATGAAAAAAGTAATATGCAAAAAATGCATATTGCAAACTCAGACCATTCGGTGAATTTTTATGACTTAGACGTGGTTATATCAGTCGGTTATCGCATCAAATCGCATCAAGGCATACAATTTAGGCGTTGGGCAACGAAGCGACTACGTGAATACTTAGTACAAGGCTATACGCTCAATTAACAGCGCTTCTATAAAAACTCAAGCGAGCTACAACAAGCGCTAAAATTAATCAAAAAAATTGCCCAAAGCACCGAGCTTAAAACTGACGAAGCTTGTCATTAAAAACTATACCAAAGACCATGTAGCACAAGCTGCTATATATATTTAATTGAATATATATAGCATTTATAACCAGATAGAGCAGGTTGCCAATTTAAACAAGTCTTATAAAAGTTGTCGGGCAATCTTTCTCTACACCTTAAACCGTCCATTGGTCATTAATGATAGCCACTAGGTAACGCTTGCCTTGATACTCATCAAATACCAAGCGTAGTACCCGCCAGTCCATACCATCATACTCATCCGTGCCTTTATAATAAAATTCTACAACATCTGATGTTTGGTATATTTCTTTTAAATTATTGATAGAATTACCATTATTTTTGAATTCATTGACATTGATACTAGCATTATTGAACTTTTTGCCATCCACCCAAGTATCCAGATAAGCAGGCAACGGCGTGACCAATAGATCGCCAGTACCGTCTTTTTCGCCCCAAGTAAATTGAATGTTAGACTGCTGTAAATACTGTGCAAATTGCCCGCGGCTAAAGACTTTATCTGACTCAGGCCGTACATAAGCGTACATCGAAAAACGAACGCCACGTGTTGGATGGATATCATTAGTGATTCTAGAAAAGTCCTTATTTGCCAGTGCGCGCTGTATACGTAACGCTTGCTGCCTAAGGGTTTGCTGGCTGATATCAGCATTACTAGGTGTTGATGAGCTACTGGTTGGCTGAGATACAATGGCTTCACTGGACTCAGAAGCAGACTGACAACCCGTAGCAGCTAGCGTGAATAACAGAAGGCTGCTAGAGACTAATGTTGCAGATTTTTCCTTAAAAAAAGCAGGTAATGTCATCATAAAATTATCCTTAGCACAGTTATTAGCGAAAGAAACATCACTATAAATTGTCATGGGAACTGGTAAAAAATACCATAAAAGCGCTATGTAATCGATATTTTAGTAAGTAAACCTGAATGATACGATAATACAGCAGAGTCCGAATATAGGTATGATGTAATAGTCGGTAACACTTATAGGACAAAAGCTCGCAGAGAATAAAATGCCAACATATAAATCGCTGACATTACTATTAACCATAGGACTGATGCCTGTCGGTCACGCTATAGCTGATGTATCAAAAGTAGATCAGAAACAAAATGCCATGGCTAATATAAAGATTGCGACTATCACGAAAATGTACCAACAAGATATTGATGACCAAGGTATGAGTAATCCTGTAGTGCTGCAGCAATACGCCGATGCTGATTTGCAAGCAGCCATGCAACTTGAGCAAGAATATTTTGATAAAACTCAGACGTCCTGCAATATAGATTACGATGTACTTTGGAACTCGCAAGATCCTGACTATGAGCAAGACAAAAAGTTTTCAATAACTGATCAAGGATTGGTTCAGGTTAGCTTGGCACAAGGTAGCTATATTTATTATGAGCTGTCATGTGATGACAGTGATAAAACGTGCCAAGTCGAAGATGTAGTTTTAGATCAGGATAGCAAAACGTTGCGTCAGCATTTACTTGAAACTTGTCGTTAGTAAGATTCTATAACTAATATAAAATCCGATCTAAGGCACAAGAATGACATGGTATAAATGGTTTTTCGCCTAACTACTAAAACCGTTGGTTTGTTTTCGCATAATGTATATTATGTTAAATAAAGTCTATTAGGTCGTAGGTTTAAGCCTTACTAACTATAGAATCATGACGATCATACATTTCTGATACTGCTAGGTATAAACATCCTACCAAACTATTTAGCTCTCACCGACTAACTCTGTCCTGTTAATTCAACCGAATCTTTTGGATGATAGTTCACGCTTGATCAGTTTTACTTCTAAACATCTCTGACAGGTATATTATTACGTCAATCATTTAACGTTTTATTAGACGTTAAGGTTTGAATGCTCTGTATGACTGGTTATTAATATTTTATGATTTGCGATAATACGAATGGCTACATCCAAACCCATCATTAGCTTTTTCTTCGATATGATCATGGCTATTCGTCTGCGATAGCTTATTTATTATCCGTGTCCACCGGCTAAGTCTTTAATATAGATATGCTAATAGCCTATTTTTGATAACCATCATTTGTGTGGCTAGACATCGCTCAATATCACCAACCTATATCTAATTGCAAAAAATCAGCCAGACGTTGTAACTCCTTCGAATATTTCCAATCTTATCTAGTCTTTAAACGCTATACCTAAGTCATTACATATAACCTTTTAAATTTAAATCATAGACAGACTGTTAAATCATTAGAACTGACTCTGCTTATTCTTGTAGAGCGATGAATTTTATCTACCCACAAACAGCCGTCCTCTGTTTATTGTTATCAAGCCATTTTTAAGATGAATGAGCTATCTATTGATATTTTTTAATATATTCAGCCTTTCGTTATATATTTTCTATAAACCACTCAAAATTGGTACATTCCAAATTTGCACAGAACAGTACTATAACCCTGATTTTTATATTCTGTGCGAGTACAGGAGCATGTGTTTTATAGAGAATATGCTCAACTCCTTGCCGAATCAATCATGGATACCATAATCGCATTTAACTATGTATCGAAATAACTGGTAGAAATGCCGTGTAACCCTCTCAGCGTATGGCCTACTCAATATTTGGCCACTATGCTATAATTATTCCCAAGTGAACCTTGGGGATAATTACGTCTTAAAAACTATTATCTAAAAGGCTTTACTAACAACACTAACGAATATCAGTGTCCATGATAGTGTCCAATACTTCTATATTTTTCTACAGAAGAGACTTTTTATAAGTCATCAATCATAAACCTATCATCAACCTTAATTATCATATGACGGATATACATTATGGCTATCGACACAGCAAACGATATCAACAAGCTCGAATGCCGAGACAAAGATTATTCTGTCAGTGTCTCAGGTGTAGCTGGCTTAAGTCTTCGTATTTATCCAAATGGCAAAAAGGAATACTACTTACGTTACTCCCATCCGCATATCGAGGGCAAACGCCCTAGGATGATGTTGGGTAAGATTGAGGATGTCAGTCTCCATGAGGTTAAGTATAAAGCAGACACCATTCTTGATATGGTCGCAAAAGGCTCTGACCCTAAAGCTATCCAGCAAAAAGAACAAACCAATAAATATACTCACCTAAAAAACGCACCATTTTCTGAGATTGCAAAAGCATGGCGAGAACACAAAACAGCAGGTCGCAATCAAAGTAAATCTAAAAAACCGTCATACAGTGAGTCAACCCTCAAGTTCTGGGATTTATGTCTAGGATATATGTGCCAAGAGATTGGTGATTTAAGAATGGACGATATCACCAGTGAGATGATACTGAGTGTGTGCGAGTCGATTCAAAATAATGGCAATCAAGCGACTTTCGTTGGTGCGAGCACTCGGCTATACACTGAAAAAGTCTTTTCATTCGCTGTTGCTCGAGGGTTGTGCGATAGAAATGTAGCTGTCGATACCCGTGGTGAGCTTGCCCCTGCCAATTCAGGCCATCACTTGCCAGCCATCACCAAACCAGATCAATTTGCGACTCTCTTAAAGGATATGTCCAATTTTAAAGGCGCAAGCAAAATCACACTAGAAGCTATGAACTTATTGCCTTATGTGTTTGTACGTAGTATCGATCTGCGCTCGATGCGTTGGGATGACATCGATTGGGATAATAATACATGGGCATTCTCCCCGACTAAGGGCGAAGGTCGTGACGATATGGTCTCGCACTTAGTTGTTCCCTTAGCCACGCAAGTGATTTCGCGATTACGAAACATCCAGTCAATTACAGGACATAAGGAATATGTATTTGCGTCGATGCGCGGTTCAAGCAACGCCTATATCAGTAAGGCGACGTTGGTGCAGATATTCCACCGGCTTGGATATAAAGACGTGCAATGTGCGCATGGATTTCGAGCATCGGCTAAAACCTTGCTCATGGAACAGCCTGAGCTACGCTATTCTGACATCGTCACAGAATTACAACTAGGTCACAGGATAAAAGACACACATGGCGGGGCTTACAACAGACTTGACGAAATCGATACTAGGGTACAGATGATGCAAGATTGGGCAGATTATATAGATAATCTTCGGAGTCGTTAGAGAGTTATTTTAGAGTCAAAAACCATATTTTTTTGCACTTATTTATGGCTCTTTGAAATGTATTTTACGGAAGTTCACAGGAGACATGCTAGTAAACTGCTTAAACTGTCGACTAAAGGCGCTATGATCACCGTATCCACAGTTTAAGGAGACTTGAGTCACTGTTAGCTTATGATTCGCTAATAGTCGAATGGCATGCTCTAGACGCATTTTTTGTACAAACTGAATGGGTGACATATTGAGTACTGCTTTGAAGGTACGCTCCAATTGCGATTGACTAAGATTTGCCAATTTCGCCAATTGACCAATATTAATCTTTTGATCAAGATTGTCTCGTACGTATTGATCTACGCTTGCCAATCGAGCGTGTTTGCGTAATATCCGCTCGTTATCTTCATCAATATCTACTGATATACCTACCATTGCTACAATATGATTTTTTACATCATAGACGGGGATTTTTTGCGTGATACACCATCCCAGCTGTCCTGATGCATAGCTATGAAGTTCTAGTTTATCAACAATTTCCCTACCTTCCCTTAACACTCTCAGATCCTGATTGAGATAATCCTTGCCTTGAGACTTCAAAAATACTTGCTCTGTAGTCAGTCCTATTAGTGCTTTTTTGTTTTTAAGCCCGCTACGCTTAATGAGCGTTTTACTGACTAATCGATAGCATGCTTGGTCATCTTTAACAAAAAACACCACATTTTTCATAGTATCAAACAAAGGCATCAATAACGATATATTGCCAACAAACTCATCAAAATTGGCTGGTTGATAAGTCTGTAGATGTTTTGACAGTTGTTTTGTAGGTGTTTCTAATACTAACGGCCGCATCGGTATATTCCCATATAGCATCTCAAGCTTGTCGTTGAGCTTTTCAGGTATTTTAGGGTGCTACACAATATTTATACTCCTAAATATCCTTATAACCTGTGCAGAAATGCGCATTTATTCATATAAAAACATCAAGACTGCTTTTCTGAAAAACGTCATTCTATATTTACGCTTTGTTCATTTATGAATAATGCTAACAGTATATTAACTCACGGATGAATCAGGTAGGCAGTCATGTTTGATACGCTTTTCACTCTTAAGATTATTGATTCGCATACTGGCGGTGAACCTACTCGTATGGTGTATGAAGGATTTCCTGAGCTTAGTGGGCAATCTATTCAAGAAAAACTTCAAGACTTCAAACAGAATTTCGATCATTTACGTCAAAGTATTATCCTAGAACCTCGTGGTAATGACGTGCTTGTCGGAGCGCTTTTGTGCCCGCCTTCTGATCCTCGTGCCACGGCTGGCGTGATCTTCTTTAATAATCATGGCTATTTAGGTATGTGTGGCCATGGCACTATCGGCGTTATTGCATCTCTAGCTTATCAACAAAAGATAACCGCTGGTGATCACTATCTAGAAACAAGCGTAGGCCTAGTTAAAGCAACCTTGCATGATGATGGTAGTTGTAGCGTCCAAAATGTCCCCTCTTATCGCTACCAAAAACAAGTAGAAGTTCAAGTACCCAATATCGGTCCTATCTATGGAGATATTGCTTGGGGTGGTAATTGGTTTTTCTTAGTCAACGATCATAAGCAAGCTATTGAAGCCAATAATGTTGAGGCGCTTACTCAATTTAGCATACAGATCAAAAAAGCTCTTCATAAGTCTGGAATTATGGGTGCTAACAATGGCGAAATTGATCATATAGAACTGTTTGGCAAGAGCGATCTCACCGGCACTAACAGCAAAAACTTCGTATTATGCCCTGGATCTGCCTACGATCGCTCTCCTTGTGGTACTGGAACCAGTGCCAAATTGGCTTGCTTAGCCGCCGACAATGTACTCGCACCTGGTGAGACTTGGTATCAGCAAAGCATCATTGGCAGTGTCTTTAGTGCCAGCTATCAGCCTATTGATGTGCTTAGTAATCATAACCCTCTTCATAACCACCCTATCAATACTATTATCCCCACGATCCGAGGGTACGCCTACGTATGTGCAGAGACCTCTCTCATCGTTCAAGACAGCGATCCGTTCAAATGGGGTATTTCTTTATAAATACCCGTTTGTATGGCTTCTAGAACGCAACCAATCACTGCTCAGTAAGGTCAGAAAAGCGAGAGTCTCATGGACACACAAGTGTTTGATATACATATTATCGGTGGTGGCATTATCGGGCTATGTGCTGCGGTTACCCTACAGTCTCGCGGGGTAAAAGTTGCGATTTTGGAAGCCGATAAAATCGGTCGCGGTGCAACTTATGGCAACGCAGGTCACATTGCCACTGAACAGGTTTTCCCTATCGCTGATGCCAGTATCTTACGACATGTTCCTGCCATGCTACTCAACCCTGAAGGACCTCTGCGGATAGATTGGCGCTACCTTCCACGCTTAGCACCATGGGCCTTCAAGTTATTACTTAATATGCGTACCGAACCATTTGCACGCAGTCACCAAGCGCTTTTGGCATTAAATGCACAGAGCCTTCAAGCTTGGCAAGATTTTGCCAAAGAGTGGCAATTACATTCTTGGGTACAAATACAAGGCTCTGTATTAACCGCAGAGACGCCCAACAGCCTAAAAGTGCTGACTGAACACGGCCAACGCTTAAACCGTTTAGGGGTTTCTAACAACCTACTCTCACAATCAGCACTGACAGATCTTGAGCCTGCGTTAAAAGACAATCAATTGGGTGCTTTGTTTTTTCCAGAGACAGGTCATATCACCAATATAGAAGCCATTACCCATAAATTAAGTACTATTTTTAGATCGCTTGGTGGTCAGATTTATGAAAATTGCCGTGTTCTGAGCGCGGAAGTAATAACTGATGGTATTCGTTTGACGACGACACAAAAGCAGCTTCATGCCAGCAAAATTATGCTCGCCGCAGGGGCGCATTCTAAAGCCTTAGCCAAACAGCTAACAGGCGTCTCAGTACCAATGGATACAGAGCGAGGCTATCACCTGATGCTTCCTAACGAAATTCAGCGTCTTACCATCCCTATTTCTAGCATGGATCGCCGCTTTATTATGACACCAATGGAAAAAGGGCTGCGCTTGGCTGGCACTGTTGAGTATGCAGGACTTGAGGCGCCAGCAAACATGAACCGTGCGAATATGCTGTTTAAACAAGCTCAAGCAATGCTAAACACCCCACTAGATAGTGACAGCAATACGCAATGGATGGGGTTTAGACCTTCTACAGCAGACTCGCTACCCATCATAGATAGACATAACTCAGTCTTTTTAAACTTTGGTCATCAGCATCTAGGTCTGACCCAAGCTGTCATAAGCGCACAGATGATCGCGGCTTTGTATTTTGGCGATACTGCCATGGTAGATCCTACTGCCTATCGTCTAAACCGCTTCAAACTTAAATCTTTTAAATAATAATCGAACATCTTATCTCTATGACAACTCATAGAACCAACAACGTCGCTAACAGCTCATGGCTGACTAACGGCTTTTACTTCCAAATAAGGATATTTATATGAACATTCATGGCGTTTTAGTCCCTATCGTTACTCCTTTCGATGTTAATGGAGATATCGATACTCAAAAGTTAACCGAACTGGTCAATGTATTCATAGAAAAAGGCGTTACCGGAATCGTAGCTTGCGGTACAACGGGTGAATACTACACGTTCTCGCCTGCAGAGCGCGAACTGGTTTTGACCACTATCGCTGATGCTGCCAAAGGCAAAGTCACTCTGATTGCAGGTATCAACAGTTTATCGACCAATCATTCTATCGAACTTGCTCATCAAGCCAAAAATTTGGGCTACGACGGTTTAATGTTATCAGCCAATCCGTATAGCCTACCAGACCAAGACGGTATTATTGCGCACTTTGAAACCGTCGCTGATGCCACTGACCTGCCTATCATTATGTACAATTTTCCAGCACGCGTCGGTGTGAGCATTGAATTTGAAACCGTCGCGCATTTATCCAAACATCCTCATATTGTAGGCGTCAAGGAGAGCAGTGGCGATTTTAGCCATGCATTACGTATGCTACAGGCTGATTTTGAAAACTTTGAAGTGGTCTGTGGTTGTGACGATCAACCAGTAGATTTCTTCTTTTGGGGTGCTAAGAGCTGGATCGCTGGTGCGGCTAACGTATTTCCAGCAGAACAAGTCGCATTGTTTGAAGCCACACAAAAAGGCGATTGGAACCGTGCTAAAGAACTAATGACAGCCATGTATCCTGCTATCCACTCTATGGAGTCTGGAAACTATAACCAAAAGGCCAAAGCAGGCTGCATTAACGGGAGCATTAATGTTGGGTCAGTACGACTACCTTTGACTGATATGTCAAAAGAAGAGACTCAGTCATTTTTAGCACTTCTGTCTTGATACATCGAACCATTCTTATCGTTCCTACCATTGTATAGAAAAGGACAATCTAATGAGTATGACCACAGCACAAGTCTTCGAACTCGCCAGCAACCAACAGCTTTGGGCAGGCCATTTAATAGATACCACAGCACCAGTATCCGAGACAACACTCCCTAACTACAGCCCTATTGATAATACCTGCATAGGTAGTATTGCTAATGGGAGTCAGCAAGATGTTAATACGGCGGTCGCGGCAGCCCGAGACGCTTTTGAACAGGGTGAGTGGCGACGGATGTCTCCTGCAGAGCGCAAAGCTATCATGCAGCGTTGGTGTCAGTTAATGCATGAGCATATGGATGAGTTAGCTGCCTTAGATTGCGTCGATGCAGGCAAGCCTATTACGGAATGTCTCAACACTGACCTGCCCGCTACGATTGAAACCTTCGAATGGTACGCCGAAACGGCTGATAAAGTTTTTGGCAAGGTTGCTCCTACTGGCGCAGATGCACTAGGCCTTGTAGTACAAGAGCCTATCGGTGTAGTGGGTGCAGTACTACCATGGAACTTCCCAGCACAAATGTATGCATGGAAAGTTGCACCCGCATTAATAACTGGCAATTCAGTCATTGTTAAACCTGCTGAATTGACTTCGCTCTCAGCATATCGATTAACACAATTGGCGTACGAGGCTGGCGTGCCAAAAGCGGCGTTGCAGTTAGTCTGTGGGCTTGGTGAAGAAGTAGGTGCGGCACTCGGTCAGCATATGGATGTTGATATGGTTTCTTTTACAGGATCAACCGAAGTCGGTCGACTGTTTCTACAGTACTCTGCACAAAGCAACCTTAAGGAAGTCGTCTTAGAGTGTGGTGGCAAAAGCCCTCAAATCGTCTTTGCAGATGCCATTATCAATGAACAAACCATCGATCATATTTTATCCGCTGCCTTTTGGAATATGAGCGAAAACTGTAGCTGTGGTTCACGTCTACTTGTCCATTCTAGTCAAAAAGAAGCCTTATTAACACTATTAAAAGAAGGTCTTCAGTCTTGGAAGGTTGGTCATCCTTACGACCCCGAGGTCGCTATTGGCCCAATGATCGAAAAAGCGCATTTTGAGAAAGTAATATCACATCTCAATACTGCAAAAACGGAGGGTGCTCGTTTGATCGCAGGTGGACGTATCCACGATGAACTCGGTAGTGGCTGGTATATCGAGCCTACCGTCTTTGATAATGTCAGCCCAGACATGACGCTGTTTAAAGAAGAAGTTTTTGGTCCACTTTTAGCTGTCACTAGTTTTGAAACCGAAGAGGAAGCTATTCAGCTCGCCAATCAGAGTAATTATGGGCTTGCCGCTTCCTTTTATACACAAAACATCCATCGCGCATTCCGCGTGGCATCCGCTATTAAAGCTGGTACCGTCTCGATTAATGGTTTTTCTGAGGGTGATATTACGACACCTTTTGGTGGCTATAAACAATCTGGCTTCGGCGGTCGTGACAATGGCTTAGAGGCGTTGTCCCAGTATACCCAAACCAAAACTATCTGGTTGGTGAACTAAAAACTGACATTGTCCGCTATCCACGCCCAAGTCAGCATAACCAAAAACATTACAAGGAAGTAAAGTTATGGAAAATATCATCAATACTATCGTCGGGTATATTTGGAGTGACGCCCTAGTCTATCTTGCGTTAGGTGTCGGCATATATTTTACGATTATGACTCGCGCCGTACAAATCCGTTATTTCAAAGAAATGATTAGGCTGTTGTTCGACAAACAAAGCTCATCAGCTGGGATTAGCTCCTTCCAAGCTTTCTGTATGGCGCTATCAGGACGTATTGGTGTGGGTAATATTGCTGGGGTTGCAACAGCCATTGCAGCAGGTGGCCCTGGGGCAGTATTTTGGATGATTGTCATGGGTGTGTTAGGTGGTGCTAGTGCTTTTATTGAGTCGACCTTAGCGCAGGTATACAAACATAAGGTCGGTGATCAATATCGTGGCGGCTCCCCGTTCTATATTGAAAGAGGATTGAAGCTAAAACCTTTTGCTATCATCGTCGCTATCGTGACCTGTCTATCTTACGGCGTGTTAGTGCCTGGCGTTCAGGCCAATACCATTGCGGACTCTTTTAATACAGCATTTAACATACCGCCTGTTGTAACAGGAATTATCCTTGTCGTACTCTTAGGTATCATTATATTTGGCGGTGTAAAGCGTATTGCTAATTTTGCAGGAAAAGTCGTACCTGTCATGGCAATCGGTTATATTCTCATGATGGTGATTGTATTGGCATTTAACGCTCAAAATATCCCTGCCATGTTTGCACTTATCTTTAAGAGTGCTTTTGGCATGGATGCAGTGTTTGGTGGTATGGTTGGAACTGCTATCTCTTGGGGCGTACGCCGTGCTGTTTTCTCAAACGTTGCGGGTGCTGGCGAGGCGACCTTTAGCTCAGCGGCAGCCGAAGTATCACATCCTGCCAAACAAGGTTTAGTGCAAAGCTTCTCTATCTACATCGATACGGTGCTTGTCTGTACGGCAACAGCGCTAATGATTCTATCAACTGGCATGTATAACGTGGTGACCCCTGAAGGTGTAACCCTAGTTGATAATATGCCGGGTATTGAAGCTGGCACGGCATTTACCCAAGCGGCTGTCTCTACTGTCTTTAACCAGTATGGAAGTGGCTTTGTGGCGATTGCTATCTTCTTATTCGCCTTCACCTGCTTGGTTGCTTATTACTATATTGCCGAAACTACGTTGGTCTATTTGGACAATAAACTGCGCTACCCCATCCTCAAGCATGTACTCAAACTGGTCTTTTTAATCGTTTGTTTCACGGGTAGTGTCCAGTCAATCGGTATGATGTGGGCGTTAGGTGACATAGGGTTTGGCAGTATGTGCTACTTGAATTTCATTGCCATTTTGCTGCTAAGTAAAGTTGCTCTAAAAGTTCTAAAAGACTACGACGAGCAGATGAAATTAGGTATAAACCCTGTCTTTGACCCTAGAAAGGCTGGAGTGGATAATGCGGACTTTTGGATAGAATATAGCAATGAGCATGGTCATAAAAAATTGCTTTAATAATAGTGCATTAGAGGTCTGCTAATATCTACTAGTAAAAAAGTTGCTATCAACATCAAGCAGGCCTCACCTATTTATGTTAAATTGCAAAAAACCATAAGGATATTACGTATAAGATAACCATAGTATTGTATCCACTCATTTGATAGGAAGGTTGAAGATGACACTAGATAACAACGTACTACGTAAACGTACCAGCTTGTTGGGTTCATTATTAGGTGATGCTATTTCTCGCCAATCTGGTGAGCAGACGCTAGATACGATTGAGACGCTGCGCAAAGGCTTTATTCAACAGCGTCGTGAGCCGAATGAGGCACATAAACAGCAGCTTATCGATTTTATTGCTTCTTTGGATAATCAAACCTTAAAAAACGTCATACGCGGATTTTCTATCTATTTTTTCCTAGCCAATCTAAGCGAAGAGAATTATTTGCGTGAGCAGCGTCATGAGCTGCGTATGCAATCTGAGCAAAGCTGGGAAGGATCATTTCGTCGTACTTTACTTGAGTGTCGTGAACGCAATATTGAGCCCGCTCAAATGCAAGAGCTGATTGATCAGCTGAAGTTTACACCTGTATTTACGGCGCATCCTACCGAAGCGCGTCGGCGTACAACGATGAATATCTTACAAAGTCTATTCACGCATAGCGACGCTTTAAACAACGTGTCTGAAAACAGCTTTGCCTATGAACAAGCCAAAGAGCAAACGGCGCAAACGATTGATCTATTATGGTCGTCTGATGAAGTGCGCACCCGTAAGCCATTGGTATATGATGAAATTAACAATGGCTTGCATTACTTTAATGCCAGTTTATTCAATGCCATTCCTAAAGTATATCGTAATATCAAAAAAGCCATTGTCGATATCTATCCAGAGCTCACAGACTATCCACTGCCTGCATTTATGAGCTTTGGTTCATGGATTGGCGGCGATAGAGATGGCAATCCTTTTGTGACTTTTGAGACCACAGAACTTGCCGTATTGATGCATGCTGATACCGTGCTGCGTCACTATCAGGTGCTACTCAAAAAGCTGCGGCGCCAGCTGATTCATAGTGACACCATTGTCACCGTTTCACCTGACGTATATGCCAAAATCAAAAGTTATGATGAGCTCGATCAGCGTGTGTTTGACTATAACCTCGATGACTATGGCAATGAGCCATATCGTCGCCTGCTCTCTATCATCCTAACTAAAGTCAAAGCCACCAATCGCCGTATCCAAAGCAAAGGCACGGACATCGAGGCTGAAAAAGATGCCTATGCCAATCCAGAAGAATTACTAGAAGACCTGCGCATTATCCGTCAAAGTGTCAATACACACGATACGGCACACAGCGATGGGTTACTACTAGATGTGATTCGTTTGGTCAAAACGTGCGGCTTTCATTTGGCCGCGCTCGATATCCGTCAAGAGTCGTCATACCATGGCGAAGTGATTGCAGATATCTTTGCTAGTGCCTCCAACCTGCCTGACTATCAGACGCTAAGTGAAACCGAACGTCAAGAGTGGTTGACGCGCTTGCTAGAAAAACCAGGCACGCCGCTTATCTATACTGATAACCTGACAGACAAAACGCGTGAACAATTGTCACTGATGAATTCGGTCGCCACTCTACGCAAACTGGTGGGACAGGCTACTTTTGGTAGCTATGTTATCTCGATGACCAATAATGCTAGCCAGCTACTAGAAGTATTGCTGCTCATGCGGTTTGCAGGCTTATGCAGAATTGATGACGAAGGTCAATTGTCTGCTGATTTGCCAGTTGCGCCGTTGTTCGAAACCATCGAAGATCTCAAAAATATCGATAAAATCTTGCCTGCCGTATTAGATAATCCACTATATCGTGGACTGCTACGGAACACGGATAACACGCAAGAGATTATGCTAGGTTATTCAGACTCATCAAAAGACGGCGGTATTATCACCTCTGCATGGCAGCTTTATAGTGCACAGCAAACCATTAATAACATTGCTGAGCAATATGGTATAAAAACACGCTTGTTCCATGGTCGAGGCGGCTCTGTGAGCCGTGGTGGTGGATCAACACACAAAGCCATTGCTGCACAGCCGGCAGGCACGCTGCATGGGCAGATTAAAGTAACCGAACAAGGCGAAGTGCTCTATGCCAAGTATGCCAATACAGATACCGCTGTGTTTGAGCTGACCATGGCTATTACAGGTACACTCAAAGCCTGCTCAACAAGGTTTGTGGTGCAACCGACTGAGTTGCCAGAGTATGAAGCGCTGTTTGCACAGCTGGCAGATGCTGGCGAACAGCGTTATCGCGAGCTGACCGATCGTACCGAAGGGTTTTATAAATTCTATTCCGAGGTGACCCCAGTACAAGAAATATCTCTGTTAAACATTGGCTCACGTCCTGCCCATCGCAAAAAAGGCCTACCAAGTAAGACCACCTTGCGAGCGATTCCTTGGGTATTTGGCTGGTCACTGGCACGCTTTACCTTACCTGCTTGGTATGGCGTCGGTAGTGCGCTAGATAGTGTCAAAAAAGACGAAGCATTGATGAAAGAGATGAATCAGCATTGGCCTTTCTTTAGCGTATTTATCAGTAATATCGAGATGGCCTTTACCAAAGCCAATATGAATATCGCTGAGGCTTATAGCCAACTGTGTGATGATGAGCCGTTACGCGAAAAAATCATGACATCGGTCACCGATGAATACGCGCTGACCAATTCAGGATTAAACTCTCTGCTTGAGCAAGACTCTTTATTGTCCAATCAGCAGAATCTTGCTTCATCCCTGCAGTGGCGAGACGCTTATCTAGATCCTATTAACTATATCCAGATTGAGCTGTTAAAGCGTGCCAGACAACAGGACACCCCAAACGATTCGGCACATGGCGACCTTAATGTAGAAGATCCATTAATCCGTAGTATCAATGCGCTAGCTGCAGGGTTACGAAATACTGGTTAAGGTAGCTTTTCGATAATTAGCTTTCGGATAAATAAAAAGCTTATACCAATTGTCGCAAATATTAAGGCTTCGTTCGCGAAGCCTTAATATTATTCAAAACCCTTCAAAAAATATCTCGCCAGATATCAATCGCAGTTTAGTACTGCGTTTATTGATATTGCCTATTAAGTGATTCGTAATTCATTGTTTGAATAACCGATCCGAACAAGATACCGTAAAATATATTTTTACTTCATGTATATATAGGGTCTGCTCCAATGGAAACGCCTCAATCAACACCATCTCTAGACATCGCCGTAGCAACTGACTATCAAATAGAATCCGTTGCGCTCATTGACCGCGCTATTAAAATACGCTGGAATGATGGTATTGACAGCACCTACCACTATATCTGGCTGCGTGATAACTGCCCATCGGCTTTTCATCCGCACACTGGCGAGCGTAGCTTTGATTTGCTGAGTATCTCAAAAGATATCCATCCACTTTCTGTTTCTTTTAATGACACAACGCTGACGATTGAATGGTCAGAACAAGCACATATCAGCCACTTTGATCAGAGTTGGTTACGTGAGTTTGGGTATTCTAGTGCATTGGCCAAGGACCATAGCAGTCCTTATGAAAGTTGGGATGGCACGTTTATTGACCACATCCCCATGTATGACCAGCAGAGTATCATGACCAGTGACAGTGCTTTATATGAGTGGATGAGTGCGCTGGATAAATATGGGCTTACCATTATTGATAATATGCCAGATGACTCTGATGCTGGCGTACAGACCGCTATGCGAGTCGATTATCTACGGCAAACTAATTTCGGTATGACCTTTGATGTCATATCAGAGAAGTCGCCTATTAATTTGGCTTATACCTCGCTCTCATTACCTTTGCATACCGACTTGCCAAATCAGGAACTGCCTCCAGGCTATCAATTTTTGCATTTTTTGAGTAATGAAAGTATAGGTGGCGAATCTACTTTTGTGGATGGATTAAAGGTGTTAGAAGGGTTACGAAAAGAGCAGCATGAGTATTTTCGCTTGCTTGCCGAATATGCCATCCCCTTTCGTTTTCATGACACTGCCCATGATATCCGTGAGCACCATCCCGTCATCAATTTAGACAACTTTGGCAATATTGTCGAAATCAAATACAACGCGCATCTTGCAGATGTTTTTGATTTGCCAAGTGATGTTATGTACGACTACTATCTTGCTTATCGAGAGCTGATGGCTCGACTAAAAGACAGTCGCTATAAGATTGAATTAAAATTAGCGGCGGGTCAAATGGTAGTTTTTGATAATCGCCGAGTCCTGCATGGGCGTAACGCATTTGATGAAAACGTCGGTGAGCGTCGTCTCAAAGGCTGTTATGTTGACCGCTCAGAGTTCAAAAGCCGTTTGCGAACGCTCAAAAAGCAACTGGCTTAACACGACCCACAGTACTTGGCCTCGGTGTCTGTTGATGACTCTAAGCTGCGTCCCTTCATGTTGCCTTATGAAAAATACAAGCGCTCTATCAAGCAGCTTTACGACCTTTCACAAATAACACCAAGCTAAAGCATGGAGCACTGAGCCCACAAAAAAAGCCCCATTTCTCCTCTCTAAACATGAGAGAAGAGAAATGGGGCTTAATATTATTCACTTACTGACTTATAGTTATCATAATCTTATAGTGCTAATAGCAGCCCTAATAACTGGATTCACGATATAAGGTTTTATGTGCTTCTATTTTAAAGTCTGCAGCGCTGACAGCAGGCGTTATACCATGTGCACTGTATTTAGCTTGTATGATCTGTTCTTCCTCACGAAATAGTACATTTTGCGCTTCTTGCTTGAAGTCATGATAGCTAAGGGCGGTGTCATCCTCATGACCGTCAATCACTATAGGTCTGCTAGGTTGGTTTTGGCTATTCGAATACTGTTGTACAGTCTGATTAGCATTAGCCTCTTTAGTAATGTTGCTGACTGTTAAACCGTTATTAGTAGGCGACGCTTGAGATAACGTGGAAGAAATACGGTTAGACATATAGAAAGCAGATATTAGAACAATACAGATGACACTGATAATAGCAAAAACAAGACTACGGGGTCTGATGCTTTTTGGCTCGATATCATTATTCACGTTTTCTGATTCATTCATAGTTACGTACCGTCTAATTCATATCACTAATAGCACATAACCGTGCCTTTTACATAATGATACGAATTTTATATTGTATTGCAACGATTTCTAGTACGAACGTCTCGAATAAATTGATAGACGGTTATCTAACTGTTAAAAATGGTATAAAACGTAAATCCTTTAATCATTGGTTTCGCGGTATAAGGTGGTCTGTGACTCTTGTCTAAAATCTTCATAAGTTATAGCAGCTTCTTCAGTAGCTATAACAGTGGCATCATCTTCTGGTGTAGGATCTTTAGAAGTTGACTCTAATTCATTAGCAGCTGGCAGGTCCTGACTATTGTTGCCCAAAGTATCTTGCTGAGTAGTGGCTGGTTTACTGTCTGTCTCTACGTTGACATCAGTGCTGTTGTCTATACTATCAACCGCAGAAGTAGATAAGACTCCTGAAAATACAAGCATTAATGCAATAGCAACCAATACGATTAAACCAATCGCCACAACTGTTATGAATGGTTTCTTGCTTTTGATCACTTTATTGTCTATGACTGGCTCTTCGATAACTGATTCAGACACATTCTCAATTTTTAAAGGGATGTTTAAAGAATCATCATCTGATATCTCAGTTATGACAGATTCACTATGGTCAATCGTAGAGGGTGACTCTGTTTGATTACTACTATCTATATTGTTGCGATCTATATATTCTGGGGCCTCTGTATCTGAACTGACATCATTGACATCAATACTAATACTGTCGCTATCATTAGCGATATTCAGCACATGATTTTCAGATACATTTTCAAATAATGTACTTGTATTTGAGGCTTTAGAGGTGGTGTTTGCTGCTGTAGCATTTTCTGTTTCTAGTAATAATTCTTGTTCACTGCTTTGATCTTCAAACAGCTGCAACTCTTCTGTGCTCAAGGGTTCGAAAGCGGCAAGGTTCTTTGCACTTTCTAGTGTTTCAAACGCAGCCTGATCGTTCTCTTCAGAACCATGAACTCGATTAATAAAGCGTTCATAGATATCATTGTTATTACGCTTACGCGACTTTTGGTCAATAATTCTAGCCAATTTTCCTTCAAAATCGGTGCCAGCGTCTTCTTTTTCGTCGCTCATAGAATAATACCAAACCAGTTTTCTCTACTGGTGTTAAATGATTGCTAGAATGAATTTTCTTACTATAGTGTAACAGTGTTATTAGCCAACAATATAGTTGCTCGACCTATTATCTTCAAGCACAATTTATGGGATAGCGCTAATATTGATAAGAACTATTCTAAATAATATGATAAACCAATCTTAAGAACTGTTCTATGTAGAGATAGCATAGACTATGACAGGCTCAATAGTATGGATTTAAAACAGCTTAATGCGTTTATCGCGGTTGCAGATTTGCGCAGCTTTAGCGCTGCCGCCACCAAGACAGGACTGTCACAGCCGAGCCTGAGTCGCTTGCTAAAACAGTTAGAGACTGACATGGGCGTGGTGCTTATTGATCGCTACCACAGACCACTACATCTGACTGAAGCGGGCAGTTTTTTCTACGATAAAATAAGCACGATACTGACCGAGATTGATACTGTAACCAGTATGACTCAGCGCCTATCAGCACCCAGCAGCGTTTTAAATATAGGTTTTGTGCCCTCAGTACTATATGGCCTATTGCCTGAAATCATTGCCACGCTTAAACAGTTCAGCCCTGATATCGACGTTAATTTAAAAGACATTAGCTCATATCAACAAATAGATGCACTCAAGTCTGGTGAGATTGATATTGGTTTTGGCCGATTTGCCCATCAAGACCCATGGATTCAGCAGATTCTGCTACGTCATGAACGCTACGTGGTGGCATTGCCAAAATCACATCCGCTTGCCAATGTACGTAAGCAGCGCTTGATAGACCTAGCGAACAATCGCTTAATTTTATATCATCAAACACATTTGCCAGTATCGTCCACGGTGACGACAGAGACAGGAACCCAATCGAGCGACAAGTTATCTACAAATAGAGTCAACCGTGCTGCTACTCATGAAGCATCATCTAGCGCTAGCGAGCCTATTACTGAGCCTTTACTACATCTTTTTGCCCAGTATGGCATCTCACCTTTTATGACCACGACAGTCAGTGATTTGCAGGTAGCATTGGGACTGGTCGCGGCAGGCGAAGGCATTACATTGGTGCCTGCCAGTTTGCAAACCGTACGTACGGAACAGATCAGCTACCAACGTTTGGTTCATGAAAATGTCACCTCCCCTATTTATTTACACACCCTCAAAGACTTTGTACATCCCAAAATACCTGACTTGCTCACAGCTATTTATCACGTCTACGAACAGCGCGGCATCACTTATCGGCAGCAAAATTTTGTGTCACAGGCCTAAATGGGCAGATATCCGATGAATATTGTGTTATAAAGAACCGCCAAAAATAATTCATTTTAAATATTGATATTATTTTATAAGTATGCTAACTAACAAGAATAGCAATGCAAACAAATAGTAATACTAACTAGAATAATCATTCTCCTAGACAGTGTTGGTGTGATAAAGTCGATACGATGTAAATCGTTTTATATTTAGACGATTTATAGGACGTTCTTTTCTGATCATTAGCAAGCTGACACAGGTAAGTGATAATTTGCTGTTTTAACCATTTCGAGGTATTCATGTCCACACAACAACTCAACAACCCAAGTGCCCCTGACGATAGCGTTGCCTCGCAACAAGAGGGCTTTAGCTGGCGCATCTTTGGCCCAGGCATTTTGATGGCGACTGCTGCCATTGGTGGTTCGCATTTGATTTCATCAACACAGGCGGGTGCTATCTATGGCTGGCAATTGGCTATTATGATTGTATTGGCCAACGTGTTTAAGTATCCGTTTTTTCGCTTTGCAACTGACTATGTCTACGATACTGGCGAGAGTTTGATTGCAGGCTATGCCAAACGCTCAAAGGTATATCTTTGGGTATATTTTATTCTTTCTATCTTGTCAGCGGTTATTAGTACGGGTGCGGTTTCACTTATTGCGGCCGTAATTTTGGGCTTTATGTTGCCAGCCTCACTTGGTCTGTCGACAATGGCGTTATCTCTCATTATCGTCGCGGTCTCTTGGTTCTTTTTGATTGCAGGGCATTATAAGTTGCTCGATGGCGTGACTAAGTGGATTATGATTGCGCTTACCACGGCTACCGTTGCTGCAGTTATCATTGCAGCTGGCAAGCCAACCGTTATGGCAGTAGATTTTGTGGCGGCTTCTCCTTGGAATTTAGCCACGTTGGGATTCATCGTAGCACTCATGGGCTGGATGCCAGCACCGCTTGAGTTTGCTGCAATTACCTCTATGTGGACCTCTGCCAAAGTCAAAGCGGATCACACCACGCATAGCCAAGGCTTGTTAGATTTTAACGTTGGCTATGCAGTCTCAGCGATATTGGCCTTGTTCTTCTTATCGTTAGGCGTGTTTGTCCAGTACGGATCAGGACAAGAGATTGAGTTGGTCGGCGGTGCTTATATCAACCAGTTGATCAATATGTATACCGCAACCATTGGTGAATGGTCGAAATTGCTGGTCGCTTTCGTCGCCTTTATGTGTATGTTCGGCACAACCATCACCTGTGCTGATGGCTATGGACGCGCTAATGCTGAATGCTGGCGCCTGCTAAAAGGTGAAAGCGAAATCAATAAAAAGCAGATCGCTTTTTGGACGACCTATGCTATCGGTGGTGGTCTAGTAATTATCACTTTCTTCACAGGACAACTAGGCGCTATGCTTAAATTTGCCATGATATCGGCGTTCGTCTCTGCGCCTATTTTTGGTTGGTTAAACTACTCATTGGTTAAAAAGCATAAGAAACTGTCAGCAGGTATGAATGCTCTGTCTATCGCGGGTCTAATATTCTTGGCAGGCTTCGCATTATTGTTCTTGGCCAATCTTGCAGGTCTATTTGCTTAAGCTTTTGCTTACTATAAGACTCAGCACTTAACAATCTTATTTAAGCGAAACATAAGCCCTAATAGCCTAGCTGTTGGGGCTTTTTGATGATTGTCGTTAAATTAATAAAACAGTAATCATGAATTAGCAAACTTAGTAATTGTAACTAAATGTAAAAAATAGAAGGTTTTAAAAGCTGTAATTTTAAGCAATATGAATACTTATCATAGGAAATTACCAATAAATGCATAATGCTATTTGAATTATAAATACTATTAAATATACTACATTTAATTATTATTTAAATTAAATATTAATTGAGAACTCAAACTTTTCAGGCATGAATAATTGAGTATAATCAGCTACAACAATTAGAATATTTTCCCTCCATGTAAGGACAATCATATGACCTCATCTTCAGCAGGCGCGCGCTTTCGCAGTGCTCTCACTCAAAAAAATGATAACAACCAGCCATTACAGATTGCAGGCGCTATCAATGCCTATACAGCGATGATGGCGACCCAAGTTGGTCATCAAGCGTTGTATCTCTCTGGTGCTGGCGTGGCCAATGCGTCATTTGGCTTGCCTGATCTTGGTATGACCAGCCTTGATAACGTACTAGAAGATGCTCGCCGTATCACTGATGCAGTCGATACCCCACTGCTTGTCGATATCGATACGGGCTTTGGTGGCGCATTTAACATCGCTCAAACTATCAGAAAAATGGAAAAAGCAGGCGTCGCGGCAGTACATATCGAAGACCAAGTGGCGCAGAAACGTTGTGGTCATCGCCCCAACAAAGAAATCGTTAGTATCTCAGAGATGGTTGATCGTCTAAAAGCGGCGTTGGACGCAAAAACTGACCCTGACTTTGTAGTGATGGCTCGTACAGATGCCCTATCAGTAGAAGGTTTGGACGCTGCTGTTGAACGTGCCGTTGCCTTCCAAGAAGCGGGCGCAGATATGATCTTTGCAGAAGCGCTGACCGATATCGAGATGTATCGTAAGTTCACTGATGTACTCGATATTCCAGTACTGGCAAACATGACAGAGTTTGGTCAGACAGATCTATATACCACTGATCAGTTGTATAGTGTGGGTGTCGAGATGGTGCTATATCCACTATCCGCTTTCCGCGCTATGAACAAAGCAGCATTGAACGTTTATCAGCATTTGTTAGATGATGGTACACAAGACAAAGTCGTTGATACCATGCAGACTCGTATGGAGCTCTATGATTTCTTGAACTATCATGAGTTTGAGCAGACACTAGACAAGCTATTTGCTGATAATAAGTAGTTAATAACTAATAATTGCCAAGTAGCAACGCCGAAACGATAAACCACCTCTGTGTGCTTTATCGTTTCAAAACCCGTCTTCATTTACCTTTAGGTTATTTATGCCATTTTCTACTGCTCATACGGTTGTCAAATCCTCACTACTTAGTAGCACGCTTGCGGCGCTGTTATTCATGACAGGCTGTGATAAAACACCAGAAAACGTCGACGATACTACCAGTGATACGAGCGAGACTGTGGTTAGCGAAAGCGAAACTGATGCTCAAAATGACTTGATCATGACGACGATTACATTAGATACCGTCAACAGCCTATTGTTTGCACCAATTATCAATAGCGGCGCGCTCAGTGAAGAGCAAGTCAGCTGCCTCGAGTCACGTGACAAAGACTTGGGTAAAGCGGAAGTCGATCGTTTTTATAAGAGTCAGTTTACTGATGCAGAGTTAAAAGAATTAGATGACTTTTATACGTCGGATGTGGGTAAAAAATTACTTGCTTTTGGCAATGAGCAATTGCGCGTTATGAATGGCGAAGAGGTGGCAACGCCAATGGCTGACCCTACCCCAGAAGAAATGACTGAAATTCAGACATTTATGGAGTCACCACTAGGTGCCAAGTATATGAAGATCAATAATGCAGAAGGCGAAGGCAGCGCAATGGAAGTCTTAAATGGCCCTATTGAAGCTGAGTTTGAGCGCTGTAAGGTCGATTTAGACGGCCCACAGCCTGAACAGCCTGCATAACGCTAAACTGGCGCTATAGTCAGTCATTAACCAATAAATTTATTATCAGAAACACCGTTTTCACTCAAAAAAGCTACCAACAAAAGGAATGTAAACATGGCAGCACAAAAAGAACTTTCAGGCGCAGGTCTACGTGGACAAGTCGCTGGTAAAACCTCTTTATCTACCGTTGGCAAATCAGGCTCTGGTCTGACCTATCGCGGTTATGATGTATCAGAGCTGGCAGATAAATGTATTTTTGAAGAAGTGGCGTATTTGCTGTTATACGGCAACTTGCCTACTCAAAGTGAGCTTGATGCCTATCAAGCCAAACTCAAAAGCTTGCGTGGCTTACCACAAGCATTAAAAGACGTACTTGAACGTATCCCAGCTGATGCGCATCCAATGGACGTGCTACGTACGGGCTGCTCTATGCTTGGCAACCTTGAGACCGAAACTGATTTTGCTCAGCAAAACGATCAAACTGACCGTATGCTAGCGGCCTTCCCATCGATTATCAACTATTGGTATCGTTTTACCCATGACAATGTACGTATCGAGACCGATACAGATGATGCCACGATTGGCGGACATTTCTTACATTTGCTCAAAGGCGAAAAACCAAACGAGCTACACGAAAAAGTAATGAACGTCTCGCTTATCCTTTATGCAGAGCATGAGTTCAATGCTTCGACCTTTACCGCTCGTGTGTGTGCATCTACCTTATCTGACATTCATTCTTGTATCACTGGTGCAATCGGTTCACTACGCGGTCCATTGCATGGTGGAGCGAATGAAGCGGCGATGGATATGATTGAAGGCTTTAGCTCACCTGATGAAGCTGAAGAAGAAATGATGGGTATGCTGGCTCGTAAAGACAAAATCATGGGCTTTGGTCATGCGATCTATAGCGAGTCAGACCCGCGTAACGTTGTGATTAAGGGTTGGGCTGAGAAGCTAGCTGCTGATGTTGGTGATGAAGTGTTATACCCAGTGTCAGTACGCTGTGAAGAGGTCATGTGGCGTGAGAAAAAACTGTTCTGTAATGCTGACTTTTTCCATGCATCAGCCTATCACTTCATGGGTATCCCAACCAAACTGTTCACACCTATTTTTGTCTGCTCACGTCTGACTGGTTGGGCAGCTCATGTATTTGAGCAACGTGCTAACAACCGTATCATTCGCCCAAGTGCTGAATACACGGGTGAAGAGCTGCGCCCAGTACCGGATATGAGTGCGCGTTAAGTTGATTTCTTTTAAGTAGCTATTGTTACGTACTTACTATCAGCTAGCGGCAGTGCTAGCTGATACAGGTATGATGATTGAGCCTTGCTATGATCTCTGCAGGTTTAATCGTCATACGCTATCTTTTTTATAGACCACGCCCTTTTAATTTTCGATATCGCTTCTTTAGCAAAGCCTACAAAAGCAAACGATGATTTTGCTAAAGGAATGAATTTTTACCCAATATCCACGCTTAACTACTTATTATAATTAGCCAACAGCCAAAGGTGACTTATGGACAACGCCCTAGTACAACCAATGAACGAACAATTCAAGAAGCCACTTCCCGGTACTGACCTTTATTACTTTGACACCCGCGAAGCCGTCGAGAGTATCGAAGCAGGCGCGTATGACAAACTACCATTCTGCTCAAAAGTATTGTGTGAAAACCTAGTACGCCGTTGCCCACCAGAAGAGCTGACCGATGCGCTAAAGCAGCATATCGAAGGCAAGCAAGACCTCGACTTTCCTTGGTACCCTGCCCGCGTCGTTTGTCATGATATCTTGGGTCAGACGGCCTTTGTTGATTTGGCGGGTCTACGTGATGCTATCGCTGAGCAAGGCGGTGATCCGTCCAAGGTAAACCCTATCGTGCCAACCCAGCTTATTGTTGACCATTCATTGGCCGTTGAGCATGCAGGCTTCGAAGACGACGCGTTTGAGAAAAACCGCGCGATTGAAGAGCGCCGCAACGATGACCGTTTTCACTTTATCAACTGGTGCCAGTATGCCTTTGACAATGTCAACGTCGTACCGCCTGGTAACGGCATCATGCATCAGATTAACTTAGAGAAAATGTCACCTGTTGTACAAGTCGTACACAATAAAGCCGGTGAAGAAGTCGCGTTTGCCGATACGTTGGTCGGTACGGATAGTCACACGCCGATGGTCGATGCCCTAGGTGTGATCTCAATCGGTGTTGGCGGTCTAGAAGCCGAAAGCGTCATGCTAGGCAACCCGTCATATATGCGCCTGCCTGATTATGTGGGTGTTAAATTAACAGGCAAACTGCAAAAAGGCATTACTGGTACGGATCTCGTACTGGCGATGACGGAATTTTTACGTAATGCAGGTGTGGTCTCTACCTATATTGAATTCTTTGGTGACGGTGCACGCCAGCTAAGTGTCGGTGACCGCGCCTCTATCTCCAATATGACGCCTGAATATGGCGCAACTGCTGCGATGTTCTATATCGATGAGCAAACCATTGACTATCTACGTCTGACGGGTCGTTCTGAGGAACAGATTAAATTGGTTGAGCAGTATGCCAAGCAAACTGGCCTATGGGCTGACGGCATGGAAAAAGCCGAATACGCACGCGTCCTTGAGTTTGATTTGTCATCAGTCGGTCGTAACATGGCAGGCCCATCGCGTCCCCATGCGCGTGTATCTACCGATGATTTGGTGGCCAAAGGCATCGCCCACGCGCCTGATCAAAAACTGCCTGAACCTAAAGATGGTCTGATGCCGGATGGCGCGGTTATTATCGCTGCTATTACCAGCTGTACCAATACCTCAAACCCTCGCAACATGGTAGCTGCAGGCTTAGTTGCCCGTAACGCGAATGCCAAAGGACTATTGCGTAAACCGTGGGTTAAGTCATCCTTAGCACCCGGCTCAAAAACGGTCAAAATGTATTTAGAAGAAGCAGGCCTGATGCCAGAGTTGCAAGAGATTGGCTTTGACGTGGTTGGCTTTGCCTGTACGACATGTAACGGTATGAGCGGTGCACTTGACCCTGACATCGAGCAAGAAATCATCGACAATGATTTGTTCACTACGGCAGTGCTATCTGGTAACCGTAACTTTGACGGTCGTATCCATCCGTATGCCAAGCAAGCATTTTTAGCATCGCCGCCACTGGTTATCGCTTATGCCATCGCTGGTAACATCCGTTTTGATATTGAAAAAGACTCGTTGGGCAAAGACCAAGACGGCAATGATGTGTATCTAAAAGACATCTGGTTTGATGACGAAGAAGTGGATGCCATTGTTGCTTCTGCTGTTAAGCCTGAGCAGTTTAATGCCGTATATATCCCCATGTTTGATGAGGCCAAAAAGGATACGGGCAAAGCGTTAAGCCCATTGTATGACTGGCGTGAAATGACCACATATATTCGCCGTCCGCCGTATTGGGAAGGTCAAATGGCAGCGATGAACAAACTAAAAGGTATGCGTCCGCTTGCCGTATTAGGTGATAACATCACAACCGATCATATGTCGCCATCAAATGCTATTCTTGGTACGTCCGCAGCTGGCGAGTATTTGGACACTATGGGCTTGCCTGCCGAAGACTATAACTCATACGCGACCCATCGCGGCGACCATTTAACCGCGCAACGTGCCACCTTTGCCAACCCTAAACTATTGAACGAGATGGTACGCGATGAAGATGGTGAAGTTATCCAAGGCTCACTGGCGCGTGTTGAGCCAGAAGGTCAAGTCATGCGCATGTGGGAAGCGATTGAGACCTACATGAACCGTGAGCAGCCGCTGATCATCATCGCAGGTGATGGCTATGGTCAAGGCTCAAGCCGTGACTGGGCGGCCAAAGGCGTCCGTCTCGCTGGTGTGGAAGCGGTTGTCGCTGAAGACTTTGAGCGTATTCATCGTCAAAACTTAGTGGGCATGGGCGCGCTGCCGCTACAGTTCGAGGAAGGCGTGACTCGTCATACGCTAAATATCGATGGCACGGAAACCTTTGATGTCACAGGTGAAGTCTCGGCTGGCGGGTTGATGACTCTAGTAATCCATCGTACCGATGGTAGTACCACTGAGACGCCTATTATCTGCCGCTTAGATACGGCTGATGAAGTAAAAATGTACAACGCTGGCGGTATGCTACAACGCTTTGCTAAAGAGTTTATCGAAGGTACGTTAGATATCGTCTAGGGCTATCCTGTAGGTTTTAGTGTGATAAGCAATAAAGAATAAAAGTTGCCGATGTTGTATAACCTTATATGACGTCGGCTTTTATTTGCTAATATTAAAGCTTAGTTCAAAACATGGTTTGCACGCTATACATTGAGTTTACTTAACTAATGGCGTAGTATGTACTATATATTGTACAAGTCATGAAGCGTATTATGAAAGGAGTAAACTATGAGAGTCGTTAGTTTTTCAGAAGCCAGAAAGCACCTAAAATCTGTCCTAGATACGGTAAACGATGATGCCAATGCCACTATCGTAACCCGCCGTGACGCTGATGATGCCGTTGTGATGTCACTTGATTACTACAATAGCCTGATGGAAACCGTCTATCTGCTAAAATCTCCTGCCAATGCGGCGCACTTAGCGGACTCTATTGCCCAATATAAAGCTGGCAAGACCGTGACACGTGAGTTAATTGATACAGCAGAAGGTAGTGATAAAAGTGATGGTAGCAACGATGACAATGAGCACACGGATAGCGATATTGAGAGTGCTTAAACTCAAAGGCTTCAATCAATCCAAAGGGTCTAACAATGAGTGAGCAATTAGCATGGACAGACACTGCGTGGAAAGACTACCTTTACTGGCAAACGCAAGACAAAAAAACACTTAAGCGTATTAATAAACTTATCACCGACTGTAAGCGTAATCCGTTTGAAGGGATTGGTAAACCTGAACCTTTAAAAGAAAACCTATCTGGATTTTGGTCAAGACGCATCGATGACGCCAATCGATTGGTATATGCCGCCGATGATAATTATCTGACGATTATCTCTTGTCGCTATCATTATTAATGAGCGTTCTTAGTCGTTCGTGTTTACTTGCTGATGACGCCATACCCAATCTTATAACAATATAAAAAGGACTCAATACAGTGACCCAAACCAACTCTCAATCAAAAGCTTCTTTCGCCCCGCAAATCCCCATCCCTGCCACCTATATGCGCGGCGGTACCTCAAAAGGGACGTTTTTTAAATTGTCTGATTTGCCTGAGCGATGCCAAGTTGCTGGCGAGTCGCGTGATAAGTTTTTGCTGCGCGTCGTCGGTAGCCCAGATCCTTACGGTAAGCAGATCGATGGCTTAGGCAATGGCAGCTCTAGCACATCAAAGACCGTTATCTTATCGGCCTCTGACAGACCAGATCATGAAGTGAATTATCTGTTTGGACAAGTTAATATCGCCAAGCCGATGATTGATTGGGCGGGTAACTGTGGTAACTTAACTGCAGCCGTCGGTGCCTGTGCCATTAATATGGGTCTAGTTGATGCCGACAAAATTGCTAATAGTATCGATGACAATGCTGAAAGCGGGATTTGTGAAGTGCGTATCTGGCAAGAAAATATTGGTAAAACCATCATTGCTCATGTGCCAGTCTATAAAGATGCAAATGACAAAGTACAGGTTCAAGAGACAGGTGATTTTGAATTAGACGGTGTCACCTTCCCAGCAGCTGAAGTTAAAATTGAGTTTATCGATCCGGTTGATGCCACCAGCGACATGTTCCCGACGGGCAATTTGGTCGATGATTTCGATGTATCAGGCTGCGGTCTAAATGCTGATAGCATCAAAGCCACCTTCATTAGTGCAGGTATCCCAACCATCTTTATAAACGCAGAAGATTTGGGCTTTACGGGTACTGAGCTACAAGGCGACATTAATAGTGATAGTGAGCTACTTACCAAGCTTGAAAAAATCCGTGCCACAGGCGGCGTGGCGATGGGATTATTTAAAGATGTGAGCGAGGCGCAAACCAGCCAACACATTCCTAAAATCGCATGGGTTGGTAACGCACAGAGCTATACCGCCTCTAGTGGTAAATCGGTCGATGCAGAAGAGATTGATCTAGTCGTACGTGCCATGAGTATGGGGCAATTGCATCACGCCATGATGGGGACAGCAGCAGTCGCTATTGCCTCTGCCGCGACCACGCAAGGCACGCTTGTTAACAAAGCTGCTGGTGGTGGCGAGCTGACAGAGGTACGTTTTGGTCATCCATCAGGCACATTGCTCGTCGGTGGAAAAACCGAACTGGTCGATGGGCGCTGGCAAGCCAAAAAAGTGTCGATGAGCCGCTCAGCAAGGCGTATCATGGTTGGTGAAGTTTTTGTGCCAGCGGATGCGTTTTAACCAGTAATCAGGGTATTGATAAATGAATAGAAATTTATATAAGCAGTCATTTACCTTGAGTAATTCACCTGATTATAATTGTCCTAAGTGTAATATTGGACTTCTACGTATTCAGAAAGATAGTTTTAAAAAATATACAACCTTTGACCTAGATGAGCTGCAGAAACATCCCGATTTTGAACCAGAGTGGATTGAATATATTTTTAACTGTGTCTTTGAATGTAATAACGATAGATGTGAAGGTAAGGTACTATGTACAGGACATGGAAGTGTGGGTTTCGATATAGATGTTGATGATTATGGACAACAATATCAAGAGTGGGATGATTATTATCGACCGTTATTTTTTCATCCAAACCTCAATTTAATTATTATCCCAGAAGATACGCCTACTGATATCAAAAAAATCCTCAACCAGTCATTTGAATTGTTTTTTACCTCTCCTTCTGCAGCAGCTAATTTAGTAAGAATAGCTATTGAAGGTATTCTTACAGATCAAGGTGTAAATCTGTATTCTAAAAAAGATGGAAGTAAAAAAATATCTTTACATAGTAGAATTGAGGATCATCTGCCAGATAAATATCAAACTATAAAAGAGCATTTTGAGGCTGTGAAATGGTTGGGTAACGCTGGGAGTCATTCAGGTGAGGAATTAACTGCAAATAATACTATGGATGCTTACGAACTGATTGAATACATTCTCTCTCAGGTGTATGCGCCCCCTACTAACAATTTAAATAGATTGGCACAAAATATAAATAAAGTTAAAGGTCCAATAAAAAACAGGTGATTTAACAATAGTAATTAATATAACGTTGCAATAAGGTTTTATGCCGACACCTCCCCAACCCCGCCGTGTGCAATTAGATAAAAAACCGCCCGTCGAAAAGAAAGAACGGCGGGCGCTGCTGTGGGATATCCTCAAAAAACTGGCGGTATTTGCTAAGCCTTATCGCTCGCTTATCATCGCCACCTTAGCGCTGACTGCTCTAGGCTCCTTTACCGCGCAAGTTAATGCCTTTGTGCTGCGCTATGCCGTTGATACCTTGACCGAAATCGCTACCCTCGCTGAGCCTTGGGAAGCTGGCGTGCGCATGCTGACCATTATCAGTGCGGTACTCTTAACCAAAGAGATATTATCGATATTCATCTCGTTTGGGCAACGCTTCTTCGGCGAAAAGATTCGTATCAATCTATCACGTGATTTATCGCAAAAAATCATTGAGCGCATCTTGACCTATCGGATGGCATTTTATACCAGTAGCGAAAACGACAGCGGCAAGTTGCAAACGCGTATCGATTATGGCGTCAGCAGCTTAACCAGTTTAGTGCAAAACTTTTTTATCGATATGCTACCGCTGTTTGCCAATGCGATCGTGGCGCTTATCATTATGTTTTCGACCAATTTTTGGATAGGCTTGGTCGGTCTTATTATCATTCCCATTTACTTTTTTATCAGTCAAAAACAAGCGCAGCGTCTACAAGGGTTTCGTCGGCAGATGCGCGGCTATAGAGAAGCCAAAAGCGGTTTGGTAATATCTTTGATCAATTCGATCAGCGTGGTGAAATCCTTTGTCCGTGAGTCGATAGAAGCAGAAAAGCACTTAGCCATTCAAAAGGAAATGACCGATAATCAGCTGCGTATTCGCAGTATTGGTTTTGTTTATGATGCCATCAAAACCTTTATCGAACAGATTGGTGTGGTGGTTATCATCTTGCTCACCGCTTATTTTGTCCTACAAGGTGAGATGACCATTGGTATGATTTTGTTTCATGTCATGCTGTTTCAAAATGTCGCCGCCCCTATTCGACAGCTGCATCGCATCTACGACCAGATAAATAATGCATTGACCTATGCCGAAGGGTTTTTTGATATTTTAGAAGATGACAGCCAAGTCGAGAGCATCGCTGGTATCAGTAGCGACAACTTAAAAGGTCATATCGAGCTTAAAAATGTCGACTTTACTTATCCGAATGGGACGCAAGCGCTCAAAGACGTCAGCTTCACTATTAAGCCCAACCGTATCACGGCGCTGGTTGGCCTCTCTGGCGCTGGCAAGAGCACGATTATCAATCTATTGGTCAAGTTCTATGCGCCAGACGCAGGCTCGATATGCCTAGACGGGCGTGATTTGGCTGACTGTGATACTCATGAGCTGCGTCAAAACATTGGTCTGGTGCTACAAAGCAATCATATTTTTTCGGGTACGATTAGTGAAAACATCCGTTATGGGAATATGAATGCTAGCATTGATGACATCATTGTAGCGGCAAAAAAAGCTTCGATACATGAGCAAATTGTCGCCTTGACAGACGGCTATGAGAGCACTGCCAAGTCGTTATCAGGTGGGCAGCAGCAGCGTATCGCGCTGGCAAGGATGTTTTTAAAAGATCCGCCGATTGTGTTTTTGGACGAGCCGACCGCCAGTCTCGATGCTATCGCCAGTCAACAGGTCAAAAAAAGCCTTGATCTGATCAAAAAAGATCGTACCGTCATCATGGTTTCGCACAATATTGCTCAGATTATCGACGCCGATGATCTGGTAGTGATAGAAAATGGCGAAGTGGTTGAGACAGGCACACACGAGGCGCTCTATGCCCAACGCGGCAAATATTTTGAAATCTTTAGTGCCATGTCTGATAGCTTAAATTTAGACAAAATCAGCCAGACCCTAAAGGGTTAGGAATGGTTAATGACTGCCTAAATCGTTATAATGCCCCTATTTTACCGCCTATTGCCAGAAGCTAGACCATTATGAATTGTGAATTTTCTATCAAAACCTTTGACGAGCTGACCTCAGTTGACCTTTACCATATCCTAAAAGCACGCTCACAAGTGTTCGTCGTCGAACAGAACTGTGCTTATCAAGATATGGATGAGGTCGATTTTGATTGCTTACACTTGATTGCTCATCAAAACGCGGCGTTAGTGGGCTATTGCCGCATTGTCCCGCCCGAATTCAATAAACTAAAATCCAATCTATCGGTCGCCGACCCTACGATCAAGACCAACCACACTGCCATGCCTGCCATCGGTAGAGTGCTTGTGTTATCAGAGCACAGAGGTGACGGCCTAGCACGGCAGATGATGACTCAGGCTATTGCTCATTGCCGCAAAAAATATGGTAAAAAGCGCCCGATTATTATCTCGGCACAGGCCTACCTGCTTAGTTTTTATGAGTCTTTGGGTTTTGTACCTGAAGGTGAGCATTATCTTGAAGATAATATCGAGCATGTGAAGATGGTGCTATACGTTGCTAAGAAAAACAAAATCAAAAAAGAGAGCACGGATATTGCGTCAACCACGACCAAAGTTTTAAGTTTCCTGCTGTTTATCATGGCCGCTTTGTTTGTTTTAGGTCTGTTGTACTTAATGATTTAGACCGCTGCTAACATCTTAATTCTTAACATAATTCAAATTGGTTGTTCCATATTGAGTATGCTACTTTTAAATAATGATTCCTTTAAAAGGATGGCTGAGATAATCAGTCAAGGAAGTAGCACACTCAGGATGAGGAACCAACCATGTCAAATAATCACTTAGATAACCATTCAAATACAGCCAATGTGGATATAGCCAATTCAAATACAAACGATGCGACGGTAGAAAGCAACGTCCGTCCAGAATATGACAATGAAATTCAAAAAATCGCCGATTACGTTCTCAACTATTCAATAGATAGGCAATCCCCAAACCCTACTGATGCGTGGAATACCGCGCGCCACTGTCTGATGGACACGCTTGGCTGCGGTCTATTGGCGCTGCGCTTTCCTGAGTGTACCAAGCACTTAGGACCTGATTGTCCCGATCAAATAACGCCGCATGGCGCTCGCGTCCCTGGCACCTCCTATAGACTAGACCCCATCAAGGCCGCTTTTGATATTGGCTGTATGGTGCGCTGGCTTGACTATAACGATACGTGGCTTGCTGCCGAATGGGGCCATCCTTCTGATAACTTGGGTGGTATCTTAGCGGTTGCCGACTATATTAGTCAGAAAATTATCAGCCAAGGACAAGCACCACTGACCATGAGAGCAGTGCTTGAAGCCATGATCATGGCGCATGAGATTCAAGGTGTACTGGCACTCGAAAACTCATTCAATCGTGTGGGGCTTGATCATGTGTTTTTGGTCAAGTTGGCATCAACAGCCGTCGTTGCAAAACTTTATCAGCTGCCACGTGAGCGCATCATGGCAGCCATCTCACAAGCCATCGTCGATGGTCAGGCACTGCGCACCTATCGTCATGCACCCAACGCGGGCAGCCGAAAATCATGGGCGGCAGGTGATGCAACCAGCCGTGCGGTACGTCTGGTAGATATCACCGCACGTGGTGAAATGGGTGTCCCTGGCGCACTAACCGCACCGCAATGGGGGTTTTATGATGTGCTGTTTATCCATACCAATAAAGATCTTGCAACCAAACCCGAAGACGAGCGTCGATTTACCTTTCAGCGTGACTTTGGCAGTTATGTGATGGAGAATATCTTATTTAAAATCAGCTTTCCCGCTGAATTTCATGCGCAGACTGCTTGTGAAGCGGCGGTTATTTTGCATCCACATGTGAGAGGTCGAATTGATGATATTGAAAAAATTGTCCTAACCACGCATGATTCTGCAATTCGCATCATCTCAAAGGAAGGTGCGCTTGCTAACCCAGCTGATCGGGATCACTGCTTACAATATATGGTGGCTGTGCCACTATTGACAGGCGATTTGATGGCGGAGAACTACGAGGATGACTATCATGAAGAGCATTTATCAATCGATGAGCTACGCGAAAAAATGATGGTAGAAGAAGACGCACAGTATTCAAAAGATTACCATGACCCCAGTAAGCGCTCTATTGCCAATGCCATTCAAATATTCTTCAAAGATGGCAGTAGCACAGAAAAAGTCGCCATCGAGTATCCTATCGGTCATAAACGCCGCCGTGCCGAGGGCATTCCTATACTTGAGGCAAAGTTCCGAGCCAGCTTGGCTACTCGCTTTATCGACAGTCGGTGTCAGCAAATCATTGAGCTGTGTGACGATCAAGAAAAATTGGAGCAAACGCCAGTGAATGAGTTTATGGACTTATTTATGGCTTATTAGTGTTTTAACAGGATAGCCATCCTAAACCACCCTATCATTTGTATCATTACCAAGATATTGATTACCAAGGTATCGACTCTCCTGCCCAATCGACAAAACTGCCTGATTGGGCAGCCGTCATCCCTGATAGCACTTCCAATAAACACTCGGCGCTATAGGCTGGCGAGAATAGATGTCCTTCAGCGACATTGCCTTGAAACGGTGCGGACAGTTGGGTATTCACGGTTCCCGGTTGCATAACGACTACGCACACCTCTTTGAGTGATCGGCCCCATTCGATACTCAAGTTTTTCATCCCCATATTGAGCGCCGCCTTGCTCATTCTATAACTATACCAGCCGCCAAGTTGATTGTCCGTGATACTACCGACACGAGCTGATATGGTCGCAAAAATACCTGGATGCTCAGCGCTGCGTTCAGCTTTGGCGAGCAACGGTTTGATATGCTTGGCTATCAGCAAGCTTGCTAGTGCATTGATTTGCATGTTCTGTAAAAAGAACTCCGTTTCAATCTGCCTCAAGGCCTTTTCTGGCTGCGCAGTCTTGGTATGTAATAATCCCACGCAGTTGATTACCCAATCGACATGACCCACTGTCTGCTTGATGGTGTCGGCCGCTTTTTTGATGCTGTCTTCATCACTGATATTCATGGGTAACCAGTGTAGATTTTCTGCTTCAAAGTTCGGCTCACTGCGATGATAAGTGGCGAATACTTGTGTACTATGTCTTTTAGCAGATGCGCCGTCAGTTTGATCGGCAGCTGACTCTTGTACCAGCTGCTTGACCATGGCCTGACCAATACCGCCCGTTCCGCCGATGATAAGATAGGTTTTATTATTCATGTCGTTATTCATATGCTACCCTCACTCTTTTTATACAGCTCTTAGCACGTGTTGGTTTGTTTATTCATTTTGGCTGATTTTACGAGTGTTTGCTATGATAAAAATAATAGACACTATTCTCATTCTATATACGATACAATAATTTTTAGCGATTAAACCCGCATTTTTTGCTTTCCATTACTTATATTGACGTTCTTATACGGATATCAGCGCCTTATGCTATCACCCCAAGACCAACTGACCGAGCTGGTACGTGCCTTAGAGACCGATCAGCACGTCTTTGCCACTGACCCGTTACTAATCACAGAAAAGCTACAGAGTGAGGATGGCACGCCTATCCAAAAGCTGCATCGACGGGCATCACGGATAGATAGTAATGGTGCACTTGCGCGGGTACTGGGTAAGATTGATGGCCGCATAAAAGGCATCATGATCGTTATGAGTGTGGTGTGGTGCATCTCGGGATTTTTGGGTCTGTTCACGCTATTGCAGTCCAATGTGGTGAACTTCTTTTATGTATTGGTTTGCTTGCTTGGGTTCCACACTATCATGCTTGGTGGTTGGCTGGTCATGACACTCATCAATCGAGACCAACAAGCACCCAGTTGGTTTGCCAGCTTTGTCAGTCCAAGCTACCTTATACGCGGTAAAGACGATGTGACCAAAGCGGCTGTCGATCTGTATGAACGCCAGTTGCAGCACAGCGGTATGCGCTGGTATTTGGGGCGGTTTAGTCATCAGTTATGGCTCGCGACATTGACCGGTATGCTGCTTGCGATTATATTTTTGTTGGTTGTACGCCAGTATAGCTTTAGCTGGGAGTCAACCCTACTCTCTGATCAGGCGCTGGTGAACTTGACTCAAGTATTAGGATGGCTACCGAGTATGGTAGGGTTTGGTGTGCCAGACAGTACAGCGATCGCACAGAGCAGGCTTGTCACCGAAGCCATGCCGCTGTCTGTTGCACGGCAATGGGCGGGGTTACTAGTCGGTAGCTTGCTGATGTACGGCATTGTACCGCGAGCGATAGCATGGGCATTCTGTGCATTGATGTTCCGCCGCAAAAAAATGCGTTTGGATATCAAACAACCCTATTATCAAAAAATCCTAAACTTTTGGCAGCGGCACGTGGTAGATGCTGATGACTTTATAGAAGCGCTAGCCCCTATCGCCCCAAAAGCGACGGTCAGTATGGGCAAAAAGTTAGTTGCGCTGCTTGAATACCCTGCAAATCAGGACGAATGGTGGCAGTCAGGGCTTGATGGCAGCAACCATGGTTTTGAACAATCAAGCGAAGTTGAGGATTTTGGCATCGTTGATGACCGTGATGATATGGCACGGCTTAAAAACTATTTAGATGCGCATCCTGTACAGGTCTTACTTGGCATTCATAGCAACGCACTGCCCGACCGCGGTACGCTACGAAAAATCGATCAAATCGCTACTCACGCCAAAGATGGGCTTATTGTACAGCTGCTTAGCGATACCAACTCTGCGGCTAGCTTGACTGATGCACGTACCGATGATGAGCCATTAGACAAACAAGCAGTTCGCTATCAGCAATGGCAAACAGCGCTCTCTGCACGAAAAATTGGCTTGGTTGATATAGATGCTTAATACATTCTAATTTTTAATCTATTACTTGCAATCTATTTTTCATATATGAACTTATCATTATGACTCGCATGATATACAATAAATAAATATTATAGATCTATAACCTCAGACAGGCTTAAAGACTTATTGATATAACAGTTGTTAAGATATATTTTGATAGCTGTGACGTTATATCAAGATGACAAGGATGTTTTATAGTGTCTAGGAGCCCAAGATGGCAGCAGATATCTCTTTAGACAGCCCCCTTATGACCCTAGGTCAGTATGGTCAACTATTGGATGGTTACCGAGAGGCGTTAAACCAAAGTATCTTAACGGCTGCGCCAGAGTCATGGCAGCCAATGCTGGCAAGCATTCTGCCCGCGTATTGGCAAGAGTGGCTACTACCGCTGGCTGGAGGTCCATTTTTCTTGTTATTTTTGGCAGAATGGCTCTATCAGTCCAAGCGCGGCAATAGTAAAAGCTTTAGTTGGCGCCGTGCGATGACCAATTTTAGCTTAGGCGGCTCTTATTTAGGGTTCGAATTGATTGTCCAAGCGCTTATCGTCATACCTATCTGCTTATGGTTATATCAATATCGCTTATTTACTATTGAGGTGACATGGCTCACCGCCATTCCTATATTCGTCGCGGTTGAATTTAGCTACTACTGGTTCCATCGTGCGTCACACCGTATGAATTGGTTTTGGTCAGCGCATGTCGTGCACCATTCAGATGACCATATGAATCTGTCCACCGCCATGCGTCAAAGCCTGCTGTACTCAGTGACGGGATGGTGGCTATTCTTTGTCCCGCTGATGATGTTAGGCGTACATCCTGTCTGGGTATTTTTCTTTTATGGGTTGGATTTGATTTATCAATTCTTTATCCATACCGAAACCGTAGGAAAATTTCCAAAATGGGTTGAGTATGTCTTTGATACCCCATCCAATCACCGTGCTCATCATGGCACCAATAACGAATATATTGACCAAAATTACGGCGGCGTTCTCATTATTTTTGATCGCTGGTTCGGCACTTATGTAGAAGAAGATACGGTCAATAACCCCGTCAAATATGGTGCCGTTGGTGAAACCAGCCACGACAATATTGTTAGCCTGATATTTGGCGTCTTTTACCGTATGTGGCAGCGCTTTTTTCGTGCTAAAGGGCTTAAGAAAAAGCTCAAGGTACTGCTGCGTCCACCAAGTGCTGTTTAATATAGTCAATTCTCTATAAATTGGATACGGTGTCAGGCTCGCTTAGCCTACTACTTGTAGTGCTTTCATTCGGCTGCCTTGTATCCAAGTTATTCAAAGTATATTGAACCGACTAGAGCATGATTATAAATGCGTGGACTACGATTTATGATATGGATTATACGCATTCATAACCGATACCCAGTCAGATTTGTTTTACAATAAATGGCTACTGTGTGTTTTTGCCATCAATAAATATAAGACGTTACTATGAATAATGACAATAAAAATAATCATGAGAATAATAAGCCTGCAGGTCTCTTTGCAGACAAGGCTTATGAGCCAACCTCTAATGTCTCAAATCATCCTTCAGACAACACCTCAAAATCCACAGTAGCTACTCAGGATAATCAACCTGTATCAACCGAAGCATCAGCAACGACAGCACCAGCGTCAAAGATGACAAAGAAAACGATTGCCAGTGGTGAACCGCTTAAATTGGCGGTCGTCGGTCATACAAATACAGGTAAAACCTCTATATTGCGCACGTTATTGCGAGACGTATATTTTGGTGAAGTCAAAAACGAAGCTGCAACCACACGTCACGTCGAGCAAGCACAGCTGACAGACAGCCGAACTGGTGAGGTGCTGGTAGCGCTATACGATACACCTGGTCTGGAAGATGCTTCAGGGCTTATGGACTGGCTAGAGGATAATACTGCTAGTCGCCGTGATGGTATTGAGCGCTTACAACAGTTTTTAGCAGCGGATGTTGCTCAAGGTGCAGACAGTTATGACTTGCCCTATGATTATAGTCAAGAAGCCAAAGTCATTCGTCAGCTGCTGACAAGTGATATGGCCATTTACGTGGTAGATGCTCGTGAGCCTGTATTGGGTAAATATAAAGATGAGCTAGCGATTTTGTCTTGGGCTGCTATCCCCGTGATGCCTGTTTTTAATTTTACAGACAGCCAGAATGCCAATATCGATGACTGGCAGACTATGCTGGCAAGACGCAATCTGCATATTTCAACGCGTTTCGATTCGGTCGCGTTTGAGTTTGAAGATGAGATGCGCCTATGGAAAAACCTAGCCACTATGCTCACCCACTCTGAGATGCTTGAGCAGTTGATGCAACGTCGAACGGAAGACTGGGCTCAGCTGTATGATGAGGCCAATATCATCATCGCTGATTTTTTATTGAATGTTGCTGCCTTTGTGCGCGAGATCAATGAAGATGACGACCCACTTCCTGTACTACAGCAAATGCAAGAAGCGGTCAGGCAAAGTGAACGTGCGATGCAGCACAACCTACTTAACCTTTATAAGTTTTATGACAATGCGGTCGCAGCAACACCGCTTGAACTACAAGCCTATCAACAAGACCCTTTTGACCCTGAACTTCTCAAAAGCTACGGCATTCGTACCACTTCTGGTGCAGCAGCAGGTGCGCTGCTCGGATTGGGCATTGATGCGGCAGCCCTAGGTACGACACTGGGATTGGGTGCCGCAATAGGTGGTATCGCAGGCGGGTTGCTATCAAACACCAGCAGCATTGCCGATAGGATTACTGGGGTGAAACGCTTATATATCGACCCTGCTACGTTGACGCTATTAGCCACGCGAGCATTAGACTTACTTACGGCATTACGTCATCGTGGTCATGCTGCTACAGACGCTACTCAGTTATTATATAAGGGCGAAAACAGCAGTCTTGAAACGTCGCTAACTGACGACGGTGACCATGCAGATGAAGACAATAATCCAATTACGGTATGGCCAGCACATAAATTACCAAGTGAGCTCAAAAAAGCCCGAGGTAAACCGCAATGGTCGTCGCTGAGCAGCGGTAAGTCTGAACAAGCTCAGTTATTACGCACAGACATGGCATGGTCACTGTCAGGTAAATTGCAGTCGTATAAGCGTGAGTCATAAATTACTAGCTAACTATCTATGCACTTAACAACGCACTCAATGCATCAGTACCGCGTACATCTGTCTGTTGCAGATAGATCGGATACAGCGGGTACTTGGTAAAGCTTTGTTCGATATCCTGCAGCAGATGCTGCTGACGCTCAGCACGGCGTCGCCAAAACTCATCCGACTGTGTGGTTGATATCAACTGATTGATAACGATTGCTGCTGGCATGAGCTTACTATCCTCTAATTGCTCGATAGCGCGCTTGGTCTCAGCCAATGGTAAAACATCAGCGGTCATCACCAACACAATCGCTGTTTGTGTACGGTCATGTAGTAGCAACCCTGCTTGGCGGAACAATTGCTTGCGCTTTTCTAATACGGATACAGCTTGCTCCCAACGGTCGGATTTTTTTGCTGCAAATGGATTGGCTACATCGTTCTTTTGAGCGCTGTTTTTCTGATTGTGACTGTCCAAATGCGTTGCCACCGAACGTAGTTTGGCCTGTCGTCGCTGCTGTGCAAGCAGCCCATCCGTCCACGCCCCCATCATTTCTGGTAATACCAATAATCGCAAAGTATGACCTGTCGGTGCGGTATCAAAGATGATGTGTTCATACCCAGCATCTGCCGCTTCGACTAAATGGTGACACATGGATTCGAGCATCGCGGCTTCTTGGGCGCCAGGTGCCGACTTAGATAGCCTCAGATGCTCACGAATTTTTGGCATCATATCTGGGTTGGCATAAGCTTTAATTGTACGTTCGACTTGAGCAAAATGTTCATCGACAATCACGTCAGGATTTAACTCAATCGCATCTAGATAAGGTGATATTACCGTTGTCTCATTATTGAGTCGTACATTCAATACATCGCCCAAACTATGTGCTGGATCGGTTGAGACAATTAAGGTTTTTTGCTGCTGGCTTGCATAGTAGCTGGCTAGAGCTGCTGCCGTGGTGGTCTTCCCTACACCACCTTTGCCGCCGATAAATATAATCGGTTGTGTCTCTAACTGCTCTACCAATCCATGTAAAGGGTGTAATGCCATATTGTTATCTCGTATTTTATCTCATTATCTAATAAATGCTTAGCTACTTTTTTATATAGTCAATCCACTACTGTTAGCAGCACCCAACGTGGTCAAATGGACATCTATCCATTCCCATACGTGTATGCCACTCATGAAAGTTCTCTAAAAACAGAGGTTGCAACTCTAATGTATAAAAGCTGGCGGGATTATCAATACCCAAGCTCTCAGCAAACATGAGCAACATAAAAAAATCTTCTTCATCACGTGCGGCGCGTGCCATCGTCTGACGATAAGGCGCATGATAAAATTCATTTAATCCACTCTTAAACCGTTGCCACCATGGTTGAGTGTTCTCTAGTGGTTGAACATTTTCTATATTATTTGATGTGTTTTCATTTTCCATAATGTGCTCGTATTTTACTTAATTCTTATGACCTATCATGCCTATACGATACAAAAAACGCCAGCAATTGCTGCTAGCGTTTTTTATTAAACATATACTCAATATGGTTTAGTGTTTAAACTTCACCGCTTTTACCTTTATGTAGTGACCACTCTTTTCGTAGTACAGACAAACTCTCAAACGTCACCAAAATGGTCGCGATTAAGATAATAATATCCATAATAATAAGTAGCCAATTACCATCAGTAAAGAAGGTTTTGAGCTGAATCAATAGTGCAAAAACAGTCATAACCAACAAGAACGACAATGGTGCTAAGGTGTACCAAACTGGCTTACCCTTACGTAACAAGATAATGGTAACGATCATCAAGGTTAAAGCAGCCATTAACTGGTTGGTTGTACCAAATAGCGGCCAAATGATCATACCGCCCGCGCCATCGATACCACCAGCACCGAACGCTAATAACAAACAGCTTCCGACAGCAAGTAACGTTGCAACGACACTCTTATTGAGTACGGGCAAATTATAAAATTCACCAAATTCTTGGAAGATATAACGTTGTAAACGTACGCCAGTATCCATCGTCGTACCAGCAAACAATGCAGCCATTACTGTAAGCATGGTCTGTGATAGCACCATATCGATACCAACGCCTGCATTCAAGATGGTCGCACCGCCGTCAATGAAAGCACCGATAGAGCCATCACCGAACTTTTGGTAGACCGCTTGCCAGTCACCAAGAGTTGCAAAACCTGCGGTTGCTGCAAGGATTGCCCCAAGTGCTAGCATGCCCTCACCCAATGCACCGAAGTAACCAACGAAACGAACGTCTTCTTCTTTATCAATCTGCTTAGAGGTAGTCCCTGTTGCGACTAAACCATGGAATCCTGATATGGCACCACAAGCAATTGTCACAAACAACAATGGTAGAAGTGACGGCGTATCGGCTGGTAATGCAGTATTAATGGCTGGCGCGACAATATTAGGCGTGCCAATAAAAATAGCAGCATACAATAAAATCAAACCGACAAATAATTGTAAGCCATTAATATAATCACGAGGTTGAAGCAGCATCCATACGGGCAACAACGACGCAATCGCCGCATAGGCGAACAAAATCAAGATCCATACTGCGTTATCAGGCAAACCCATAACGGTCTCAGGTAACACAATCGGGAACATAGGGCCAAGATAGATAAGCCCGTACAGGGCCGTTACCCCGATAATGGATACCCAGACCAGATTCATATTGTAGCGATAGATACACTGCCCGATGATAAAGGCAACCACTAAGGCACCCCAAACTGGCAATACCGCAGATGGCGTCTTGATCATCATATTGGCAATAGCTACACCAAATACAGCATTGACCATCAGTAGTAATAAGAAGATAACAACCATCATCAAGCTGCGGACACGTGTGCCCATGACAGTACCAGCAATAGAGCCAATCGACTGACCTCTATTACGCATACTTGCCCAAATAGCAGACATATCATGTACGCCAGCCATAAAGATAGTACCTACCACTACCCAAATAATGGCAGGTACCCAGCCCCAAATGACTGCAATGGCAGGACCGATAATTGGTGCAGCCCCTGCTACTGACGTAAAGTGATGCCCCCACAATACATACTTATTGGTAGGAACATAATCGATCCCATCTTTCATCGTATGTGCGGGTGTAGGACGGCTGTTGTCCAATGCTAAAATTTTGGTGGCGATAAATTTTGAATAAAATACGTAGCCGCAGAGCATAGCGGCAACGGCGAATAGTAGTACAATAGCACTATTCATCTCATCTCTCCCTAGACAAGTAGTCAATAGCCTTATAAGTTCAAGCTTTTTGAATTAAAATATGAAAAATATGCTAAATTAGTGTGCGATGAGTGACTCAGCTCATCTATCGTTTAGGTAAATTCTAGCAATTTGCAAAATTATTACCAATCAACAAAGTCATTTATCTTATAACTAGGGCATGTCACTAATCAGCACTTGGTGTGATGAGCCTGAGACTAAAACTTTGTTTGAATAATAACCGATTTGGTGATAAATGTAACGCAAGTAAGACATAAAAAACAACAAATAAAGGAAGTGCAATGGCACATTATTTTGGATTCGTACCCTCAGATAAACTAAAAGCTTTAATCAGTGAGGCCGAACAAGTCGTTGCTTCAAATGAGAATGTAGAGTACTACCCTTATCGCGATGCCCTTACGCATCAGACAGCGCGTGATCTTACTGATAATTTATTGGTTGGTTTGGTAGATATTATTCCGAACCCTGAGCGCCAAGCCTCTATGCGTAAAATTGTTGGAACGATTGAACGTGCGACAGATACTTTGCTCAATATCTTACTAGGTAAAGAAAACAACAAAGACGTATTACCAAGTTTTCATTTTCTAAGAGATCATGCAACCTTTATTGATAATGAAGGCATTAAACGTGTTGGCTTTAAACTATCAGAAAAAGACGCCAATACCATCACTGAAGGTTTTGCTGCTATCACGCCTGAGCATGTAGATAGAGCCAAATTTAAAACGGCACTCGAAACCATGAACGAAGAAACATTGACCCACTTCATCAGTCGTTATGCCGAGACATTAAAGCTAGGCATGATCAAGCGTAAGTCAGTTCCAGTTGCCAAATCGGCAATTGATAAAGGCATGAGTATGGCACTTAATAAGCTATTACCTGACCTACCAAATGACTCATTGAATAGATTGGCCAATTATTACCGTCCATTTATTATAGAAAAGCCAGAATAACCCCAAAAGTTGGATTAATTTTGTCCCAAAAGTCATATGACGTTGGGCAAATTCACTAAAATTTGCTAAAATAAGCGGCACTTTTTACCAAAGGCGCACCCGATGACCCAAATCAGTAACCAAGAAATTGAAAAAACCTTACGCAACTCAGAGTGCCTTATCAGCAGTATCGAAGTAGCTGCTGCTTATGAGCGTTTGGCCGCTCAGCTCAATCTACATTATGCTGGTCTAAACCCAATTGTTATGGTCGTGATGAACGGCGGCTTGATTCCAGCTGGTCAACTATTGACACACCTTACGTTCTACCATCGTATGCATTATATCCATGCGACTCGTTATCGTGATAACGAAGGTACTAATGAGCTTGATTGGAAATTCAAGCCTGATGTTAGTATCGAAGGTGAGCACGTATTGTTAATCGACGACATCTTTGACGAAGGTATTACTCTAAAAGCAGTTGTTGAAGAATTAAGTAAAGAAAAGCCTCTATCACTTGAGTCTTGTGTCTTGCTTAACAAGCAACATGATCGCAAAGTTGCAGATTTTGACGTAGATTTTGTGGGTATTGATGTTGCAGATCGTTATGTTTACGGTTGTGGTATGGATTTCCATGGTTACTTGCGTCACCTGCCAGGTATCTACGCAATCAAAGAAGACAAAGTTTAATTCTTAGACTTAATTGATTAAAATAGTTAAATCCTAAAAAAGCATCCAATTTGGATGCTTTTTTATTGCACTGACTTATTGTGCCGACAACAACTTGAATGAATCGTTAAAACTGTAATGCCAAACCAGTATGCCGCTCAGTTGGTGTTTGAACTGCTTTTTCTAAGGCGTGCTTGGTACTATATATCGTTACCTGCTTCTTAGCACGAGTCACTGCTGTATAGATAAGTTCTTTGCTCAGCAATCTTGCATGACTATTATCAAAAGTAATGGCAACATGATCAAATTCGGATCCTTGTGACTTATGAATGGTCATTGCATATGCCGTGGCTATCACCTCTTCATTTAGCAAATTAACAGCTATCCCTTGTGTCTTATTTTCAAAGAATACTTCTAATTGGCTTCTTTCATCTGATGTTTGTAAGCAGAAACCAATATCCCCATTAAATAGCACAAGCTCATAGTTATTTTGTAGCACCATAACAGGACGTCCATGGAACCATGTGTTTTGACCCAATGGTAACTTCAACTCAGCAAGATGCCATTGAGTAAGGTAGTTATTGATATAGTGGTCACCCCATTCACCATTATGGCCAGCAGTGAGGATTCTAAATTGATTAAATACCTCCATTAACGAAGTGGTAGTATTTTTAACTGATTCTGGCACGGATTTTTCAATCGGATTTTCCAGTAAATTTCTAACTTTATTTACGTATGACTGGTAATTATCGGATATTCTTGAAATAATTTTTTCTTTGCTTAGGCTATTTTTTATCTCATTATTTGATATGGACTCTGCTTGTAACGTATTAACATATTGAAAACTCAAAGCAGCGTCTTGCCTTAATAATTGCCAAATAGCTTGAAGATTTGTCTCTGCTTTATTGATTTGAGTGGCCAGTTTACCGATACCTGACTCGGCGCTAAATCGGCGGCTCTCTGTTAGCTCTGCGTGTATGGGTTGCAATAGTGGAATACGGCATAGATCAGCCAATACTGCTCCTGCATCGACGGCTGCTAACTGATTAGCATCGCCTAATAATATCAGCCTAGCACCTGGCTTTACCGCGCTCACAAGGTAATTGGCCAACTCGACTCCGAGCATAGATGCCTCATCAACGATGATAATATCTTCACCGAGTGGGTTGTTGGCATCGTAGCGCGGTCTACCCGTTCGACCGATACCTAGTAGACGATGGATGGTTTTTGCCTCTTGCAACTGCAGCTCTACATTTGCGTCATCTAAAGCCGCCTGTAGAGATTCTTGCATACGTTGGGCTGCCTTACCAGTCGGTGCGGCCAATGCCAAACTGGCACTGTCCGTACTGAATCGAATATGCTCAGCCCCATCCCCCCCACTCTCTGTCGCTTGCTGCAGCGCAATGACCAATTGAGCCACAGTGTAGGTTTTACCTGTGCCTGGACCACCAGTAATAATACTAAACGCATTATTATTAGCGACATTGATTGCCTTCACTTGGTGCTCATGAAGGTTTTCAGGTATTGCTATCTGTAAAGGACTTACTTGCTGATTTAAGATATTGTTGATATTTTTTGCTAAATTAAACTCTGCTTGCCAAGCACGGTGTAACCAAAATGTGATTTTCGAACTTCGAGTTTGTTCACTTTTAGCTATGTTGTAAATAATCGGTTGATTATTTTTGCTTAGGCTATTTTGATAGTTGTTATAATTAGTATTTGCCTCAACGTTAGCAAATAAAGCATGCTCATGGATTGAATGAACGAAAGTATTTAAGTCGCTATTTTTCAAGCGCTGATATAACGTAGTTATTGCATCAAAACGTTTGATCAACATCTCTTTTTCATGATTACTAAGTGCTAGCTGCGCCCACAGGTAATCTCGCTGACCAAACAAAGTGTCCAGTAATACAAATAGCGATGTCTCTGTTGTAGTAACATCGTCTAGTTGCGTGTCTAGTTGCGTGTCTATTTGCGTTTTTATCTGAGTATCAATCAGCGCAAAAATTGGTGTTGCCAGTATCCCCAATAATTGCTGCTGCCATGCATATAACGTGACTACTTCCCCATTAATCTGACCTTGCATGGGAGCTCCATGATCGGCTGTATCGACAGTTAATACAGTATGGCCCTCTTCCAAATGAGCCGCTAAAATAACGAATAGAGCAGTAAATAAGTCATTGTTTTCCGACTTATTGATTTTTTTGCTCTCATCATTCGTCTTTGCATTTGTCGCGTCATATGCTACATGTGTTTGCTGACGACGTAACAAGATATAATCGCTGATGTTACTGGCCCAGCTCTCTTGTAAACTAATGGCTGACTTACTTTTATTGTTATTATTACTCATCGTATATTTATCTCTTATTAATCTTATTAACTGCTATAACAATTTTTATCTACCTAGTTGCTATATAAGGTTTATTAATCCGGTAGGCCAAACAATGCATCTAGACCTTTAACAAAGTCGATGGGAATATCCCAAGTGACCAATCCATAGCAGCCATAATTCTCTAAGTTGTTACTGCTATGTTTATTATTATCTTGAGAGGTAGTGTCAGCGATTTTAGCATTCGGATCATACACACCGCGTAAAAACACGTACTCTACAGCGCCTAAGTACTTATCTTCGTTACCCGTATAATCACTGATTCTCATGGCAAGGAACCGATGTAATGCTACTTGATAGATTGCTGCTTGTAGCCAGTAGCCTGCTTTGGACATTGCTTTCTTGAGCGTATCTTCATTGTAATCGCTTAGGCTATTTCCTAGAAAGTTACTTTTATAATCGACCACATAATACTTGCCAGCATGCTCATACACCAAGTCAATCTCACCGCGTAGATAACGATACAGATGCGCTTTATTTTGTGGAACTAGAGTGACATGTTTATCTGTCTCATCAGGTAAATACTGTTGAAAAAGTTGACTAATATCCTGTGCTTTAAAATTCTCTGACAACCCCATGTTGAACTCTAACTCGGCAAATTGTTGACCTGCATCAATAGAGCGCAACGGTTGCTTGGAGGCCAATAATGGCGCATCTAAGACCTCTTCAATCCAGTCCATCAACGCCTCATGTTTGCTAGCGTCTACTGAGTTAAGATTAAATGAATCAGTATTAACGTCATTACCTTGCTCTTGCGTCTTTGCTTGCAATCGACGGCTTTGGGTTTCAGCACTGCTATACACCAGCGGCAGCTGATAACTACTGATGGCTCTATCGATAACTTGAGACCACTGCGCTTTATTGTTGAAATCAATTTTTTCAAATATCTCATGCAAAAATGTACCGGCATTAGCGCCTTTAACAAAGGTAAAGCGGATATCCTCTTCTGACTTGAAGCTCAGTTCACCGTCTTGTTCGAGAGACTCATCGTTATTAAGTAACGAAATATCAGAAACTGAAGACTCTGTCATATCAATGTCTATCGCATCATCAATACGCTCATCCACTATCGCCATTGCTTGTGTAGATTCATCTAGCTGACGCGCCAAAGCGGTAAAGCTAGTCTTGGCCCAACCATAAAAATAATTAGTTTTCATCACCTCTGCAAAGGGCGCGTATTCAATAGCCTCTGTCGTAGGCTTATGAGCATTTGACTTGGTAGTAGCCAGTTGAGCACTGTCATTTACGCCTGTTGAATTAGCAGTTTTGTTTGCGTAATTATTGTCATAGAACTCATTAACCTTATGACCTCTGAGCATGCCTATGGTACCTTTGAGTCTATCAGGTAGCTCAAACTTGGCATCCTCGGAGTCAAACCAATGGCACACTGGTCTTAAGTCACAATCGGTATTTCTATAGGCCTCTTTTAACACTACATAGAGCTGCTCACTGGCCCGAGTAAATGCTACATAGCCAAGGCGGCGGCGCTCATCAAAATTCTCTTTTGTTTCGATATCAGTATAATAACCCTTATCCGTGGAAGAGCCTTGCAATGGTGAGAAGCGGCGCTGATTTCCTGTTGATTGACTGTCTATCGACTGCTGCACTAATGCTGAGGGCGCTTGTTGCGCGTTATATAGATACAGCCCATAGTCTTCCTTATTGCCAGACTTCCTACTGGCATCACCCATTCCCAATACATAGACAACAGGGAATTCAAGCCCTTTAGACTTATGAATGGTCATCAATTGCACACCAGATTCTGTCGGTAGCGGATATTGCTTAGCCCAGTCACTGTTAGGCGCTGCATCTATATGCTGTCTGAACCACGCCAGCAACTCATACTCACCCATGCCTAGACCATACTGCGCCAAGATGTCCATGACATGACGCAAGTCCATGATATGACGGTCACCTTCTGGATGAGCAGCTAGGGCTTGCCAAACGCCTTGCGGCTGTACAGGGCTTTTATCTAATAAATAATGTAGCGCCGATAATATGCCAAAGTGCTGCCAACGCTGTGCACCTTCTTTTAAATAGGTAATAAAGTCTTGATAGCTTTTTTTGGTATCAGTCGTTTCATTGGCTGGGAGGTCTTTCGAATTAGAGTTTTGTGAATGGGCGCTTGACGTACTGCTGCCCTCAGTAACGCCTGACTCATGGTCCGTCATCATGGCTTTGATGTTTTTGATACTCAGTCCATATAGGTGACTGGTCAACACCCGATTAATCATGTCATGACGATACGGGTATAACATGGCACTTAGCAATGCCGCTACATCTTCTGCCATAATAGTCTCAAAGATGCTGACATCACTAGTAGTCAAAGTCGGCACATTAAGCTTTATTAGCTCATCTTCGACCCTTTTCAGATCTTTTTTGGCACGTGCCAGCACCCCAATATCACTGGGCTGAATCGGCTGACCTTTAAGTGTCTGACCACTATTAAGCAAAGTGGCTATATGGCGAGCTGTTATTTCATGTTCATCATAATCAAACTCTTTTTCCTTATCATAAGGCAGGTGCAACAAGCTCACTGGCTGAGCAGAAAGCACTTCTGTCACCAATACGTTATCCAGCCTATCTGACTCATTAAACCAAGACAGCTCATATTCCGGTTTTGCTGCTTTGATATGTTGGTAGTGAATCCCAGTACCCAGTTGCGACAGCTTATTCTCAGCAGTTGTGGCATCAGCCATACCAAACCAACAGTTTAATGCGTTAATCACACCGGCATTAGAACGGCGGTTGATATCAAGCGTCCAAAGGGCACTTTTATTAAACTGGGCTTTCATATAGTTGTAGTTGGCCACATCGCCACCACGAAACCCATAAATAGCCTGTTTAGGATCACCAACCAGTAGCAGAAACTCATGATTGGCTTTCTTAGTGGTTGCCTGTTTATCACTGTCCGACTGTTTACGCTTATTCTTTGGCAAGTAGATGCTTTCAATCATAGTGGCTTGCTCGCCATTGATATCTTGCGACTCGTCAATCAATGCCACAGGATAGTGATGACGAATATAACGCGCCAGCTTATCTCCTTGACGACCAGTTAATGCTTGGTTTAAGCGTACCATCTGCAAACTAAAGGTCGTCTCGCCGCGCTCTTCTAAAATAACTGGCAGTCTATTACGCACAGCCAGCACAATACGGCGGTTAAGATTGGCTAAAACAGTAACTATGTGATCATTAAATTGTTGGATACAACAATTTAGCTTAAGTAACATCTGAACAGACTCAGTACTGATAAACCTTAACCGTCCTTGCTCTTTGTCTTCTAAAAATCCAGAATCTTCTGAGTCATCATAAGTTGCTTGAAGTTGTTTCAAAAAATTTAACTGTGGTTTGGATAGACTTTGAGAAAAAGATAGTTGTTTGCTCTGAATAAGATCTTTAAAATCTTGATAAAAACCTAAGTTTTTAGCAACACTTTTACGATTATCAAACCCTTCTTTTTTTCTAAAATCTTTCTCAAAGTAAGCTTGCATATCATGAAAATCACAATCGCAGAACTGGCTCAAGAATTCTTCGTAAGCCTGAATATCAAATTCAATAGTATCAACATTGTCAATCGGCGCAGAGATAAAATTAAGCGAGCGAGTCACATATTTCTTATGATCGCCAACTGCAGTCAGCTTACCTTGCTGATCCATTAGCGCATAAAGTTTAGGCTGCTCATAGTATAAGCGGCTCTGAAACTGACGCAGCTCATCATGGATAATACTATCAGTCACCTGTTCAATACTGCTGTCTTCAATAATTCCCATGCCCTGCTGATGACCCGTCTCGCTACTATATTCCGTCAGCCATTTTTGCGCCAAGCTATCGAGCGTACCTACGAATAGCTTATCCAACGTCGTTAGCACCAGCGCGGTACGCCTAATAGCTTCTGTCATTGGATAGCTGTAGACATGATCCAATAAATAACCAATTAAATGCAAGTTAATAGGATCTTTCATGATGCCATCTAAGCGCGCATATTTTGCCTGATTGACTAGCCAATCTTCACGATATTTTTTTGCTTGTTTACGTTTATCAGCGGTAGCTTGCTTATCAGTAGCAAGGTCTTGATTTAGCTGGTCAGTTTTCTCTGCCTCAGCGTTTGAGGCAGCACTTGAGTTATCTGCTTGTCTATCCTTATCACTCTCAGGCATGACTTGTAATATGTTCGGGTATAAACTCTCTTTATTATTAGTATCAGCACTTAGGCTATTGACCCATTGTAATAATTGATAAAAATCTACCAAACGGTCATGAATACGCTGACGCATTTCAGCTGCGGCAGCGCGAGTAAAGGTCGTGGCGATGATTTGCTCTGGCGCACGCCGCGCTTCAATCAGCAGACGCAGCACGATACCAGTTAATGTCCACGTTTTGCCAGTACCAGCTGAGGCTTCAATTAAATGCTTGCCTGTTAGAGCAACATCAACTGCTGGTATTACATCCGCTTTTTGATCAGATATAGGATTGGCGTGAGGCAGCTCATCCGAGTACTCATCGAATAAATGTGGTTGCGTAGACTGTGTAGAAAGGTCACTGATACTGGTTGGGTCGGTAAAGTCTGTCATAAGGGCGGATACTTTTAATTATTATCTATTAGAGCAAGAGAGCAAAAATTAATGATTCTAAATGACTAGAATGAATTGAAGACACGCTCTAATTAGCCGTCTAAGTCAATTAACGCGGTAAACATTGGCTCATACAATGGTCGTGCCAAGGTAGTCAACGCTGCCGATAATGCTTTGAACGCGTCTTGATCACGCAGTACATATTGCCAAATGGCATGCTGAGAGCACGTATCGTATACCGTGTCTACATTATAGTTAGGTCTTATCCAGTCTGAGAAATCTGCACGTTTTGGCCAATAACCACTGCCTTCACTTTCTTCAGACTTTAAGTACTTATCAAGATAATTGAGTGCATATTCTGGCAATAACGTAATGGGTACTTGACCGACTAGCTTGCCAAAAACCGCCCACTTTATCAGCTCAATAACGGCGTTTTCATACAGAATTGGGCTTAGCTTAAAGGCTATTACATCTTTATACTTACTAACTTGCGAGTTGGACTTATTAAAGCACCAAATACTCACACCATCATTTAGAGCCACTTGCTCAGCAGTGGTACGTCTGGCCACCTGCCAATACAAGTGCGATAACCAAAACTTGAGTAAATGCCTTGGGCTAGCAGAGTTGGGCAGTATATTTAACCATTGCTTGGGTGATTGCTCAGCATAAGGCACGCCCGCCTGAATAATTGATATGGGTGCTAATATAGGTACTGAGCCTTTGATCTTAATGACTTTTGGCAACAGCTTAAACAGTGTTTCTGTACCCTCTATATTCGTCTGATTACTTGACTCGTTGTCAGTGCTACTCAGTATATTTTTTAGCTCTATCTGAACAGGGTGTTCGGTGGTTGCTGTCAGTAGCTGTAATACTGTAGCGCTATCTGCTCCACCTTGGTCAATAATACTACTCTCATCAAAGCCATTAGCCATTAACTGCTCTTTGAACTCTAGACATTGCTGTTGCAGCTTTTGTTGTTGATTGGGTAGCGTGGTTTGACGAGCCACACCAGCTGGCATGATTTTTTGGTACATTAAGGTTTGATTAGCGCTGTCATCAGTCGTATTGGCAATAGTATTATCGGTCGCCAGCTCTTTAATCAAATGCGCTTTAATTTGATAGGTCGTCAAGCTGTCTAAAAATAGCGGCTCTTGCTGCGACAGCGCTTCTTCACCTTGCACCACATGCACCTTTTGAGTACGCAAAAACGCTTTGGCAGGATGGCGCACTTGGTACGCCAATACTCCTTCAACGTCTATCTCTCCAATATTAAATACGCTATCAGATACCGCTTGGGTAAGCGCTTCCGTCATGCTACCGACATCGCTAGCATCAACAACTGTATCTAGCGCCAACATTTCAGCCAATGCAGACAAGGTTTGATTGTCTACTCGACCTAACTGACCCAACCCTTGACCAAGTATCTTAGCGATTGACTCATATTGTGATTTTGTGGGTAAGCTCACCAGTTGCGCATGCTCACTAGATACTCGCCCTTTTAAAGTATGAAACACTGCCTGCCAAAGCGGCGCAGGCGGAAACTGCTTTTTTTGCGCCAATTTGGTTTTGCGCATGGCCTTATTTAAGAGAACATCTAATTCATCCATCATATCGACAGGGCTGGAATCCTGAGCATTGACGTTGGCATTGTTATTGCCATCAATATCAGGAGACGCTTGCTCAGAAACATCAATGCCTTCGATTTCTGTCTCAAACAGACTCTCATGAAAAGGCAGTGCAGGATGCTCAGTCACTAGCCACTGCTTAATCAATTTAGGTAAGTAACGCTTAAGGCTTTCCGTGGTGGGATCAATATTCTCAGGTAATGTCTCAAGCGAGTTCACCTGCCATTGCACCTCGCCTTGTAGGAATTGCAATAGCTCACTCACTGGGTTGGCTGGCAAATGCTCATGGGTGTCCGTCAAGCTTTGGCCGTTGTAGAACATCCAACATGCACTGCGCGCGCACAGTAGCGCATCTAAAAATGCCCCGTTGTCATCATCTTCACTGACTCTGTCACCGCGGCGGGCATTGGTCGCTTTCATCAAATCATAGCGGTTGTCACGATCACGCCCAGGAAACTCAGAGAGATCCATATTGAGCATAACCACCAGCTCAAACGGCACGTTTCTTAGTGCACCAAATCGACCAAAGGTAATCACCCCCGTCGGCTCCGCACTGACCTGCTGACTCTCTAGCTCCGCTTCGATACTGTCTAGCATAAAGCTCAGCTTGAGCGGCAACTGCTCCACACCTGCCAGCCTCTGCTCTACTTCTTTGTTGTCGACATCACCACTAGCGTACTGCCTATAGTGACGATTGGCTCGCAGACTTGATTTAAAGCCATTCATCGCATTGTAAATGGCGCGCATGGTACGTGTTTGATCCACATCGCCAAAGTAGCGATGGATAACTTGTGTCTCAATCTGATCGAGCCAATCTTCCGCTTTCATTTTTTGTGTATGATCATCACGTCGTGCAACCAAGCCAGTATAAATACGGCAAAGCGCTTCAACAATCAGCGCATCATTTAGGCTCACTTGTGGTAACGGCAAGGTCATTTCTGGTAACGCAGTGCTTGGCCATTCATCGCCATTTAGATCATATAAGCAGTCGCTCAACTCAGCCTCTGGCATGACCAGACCTAAAGTTAATCTGTCTAATGCCTGTGCAAAGCTAAAGCGATAGTCGTAATCATTGCTGTCTAAAGTTTGCTTAAGATGCAGCTCGTCAAAACCACGAATAAAGCCCGCCTCTACCAATAAATCACAGCCACGGCTCATTTGCTCATGAGTCAGTCCAAAGCTTTCAAACAATGGCGGTAACATGAGCCAGTCTAAGACTTCAGCTGCTTCAAAACGAGCGCTATGACTACCCAATAGTTTGTAAAAACCGATAATGGCTTCCCATAACTGGCGAATATCGGCATCAACAACACCAGTCACTTTAGCAGGCAAAGTCAAACCGTCTTGACCTTTACCATTGACGAAAATAGAACCAATCAGTGCATGATGACGTTCAACATCGGGTAGCAGCACAACAATGTCGGAGATATGGCGTTTCTTTTCACCTAGTTTGATAGGTTCATTTAGCCAACGACCAATCATAATACGTAATACTTCAAGCTGACGCTGCAAACTATGACACGAATGAATGCTTAGGCTATTATCTTGAGAAGAGATTGCCCAAAAACGGTCTTTCTCAAAACGCTTATTCTCTAACGCTTCATCTTCATACCAAGCCGTTGCTGGCTTAGCTTCATCAAAGCTTGACTCTATATGCTTACTTACCGCTTGTGAGACTGTAGCGGCTGTCGCCTGCTGGGTAGATTGCTCATCAAGCATCAATACATCATTTTGCAAACGTTTTAATAAGCTCAGGTTACCTTGCGTATCTTGAGTACTGACAGCGTCTTCAGTAGGGACGACACTTTCAGACATGCCTTGAACGAGCGCATCATCTACACCATTATCAAAGTTATCTTGCCATTCGACTAGCGCATCGTCGTATTGCTCATTACCTGATAAATTGGCAAGCATGGCAAACGCATCGCGCGACTGCTTGCCCAAACGCGATAGCAAACTGTGACCATAATCACGCAAGAACACACTCTCAGGGTTGATAATCTGCTGGCGTTGTAACCATGATTTATCGACGATATCTGCCCAAAACAGCTTTGATGGATTGTAGTGCAATAGCGTGATATTCATGTATTGCGACAGACTCTGTAGAAAGTCTAACTCGGTCTGTGGCAGTTGCTGGATGGTAAATATACGCAGTACTTTGGGCAATTGGTCACGCTCATTCGCCTTGTTACCTTTTAAAGCCGACCAAAACGCACGCTCTAGTGCCACACGATGTAGATGAACATCGGCAAACAAATGCGACCACAAGAAACGTTGGGCAATTTCTAACTCTACATAATGCTCGACCAACCACTCAGGCGTGCCGCGCGCATACTTATCAAAGCGCAGGGATAAGGCGTCTTTATCTGCTATCAACTCACTTACGTTCAACGGCTTGTTTTGTGACCATAATGCCAACCAATCCTCACGGTGAGTCAAATAGCGGTTAAACACCCTAGCCAAATCACTTGCCAGCTGCCAAATACGCGCATCTTGTTGCACCTTATCCTGTTGTAAACTGTCCTGTTGAGCACTTACCTGTGGGTCGTCAATCAAAGACGCTAGCAACGGATGCACTGGATGCTTTTCATCTGCAACGATTGTTTCTTGGTAGTAAGTCAAATAACCAAACAATCGCCACTGCATTACTGTCGGTGATAACACCGCCACTTCCGGCACATTCAGAGTTTCCGCTTCAAGGTTTTGCGCTAATAAGTATGCGTTGTGGCGAGTCAATACATCTTGCATCAGTGTCCATTGATACTGACCCCAAAATTTAGTACGCACTAAGGTACTAATACCAGCACGGCTAGCAATAGTTTTATCCAACCAATCGCCCAATACCATTGACGGTACAATGACAATAAAAGGCTCAAAAACAGGCTGATCCTTGGACTGGTACTGTACAAGCAATTGATCAACGAGGTTTTCGGTACGGTGCGACTGAATAATAGTGAACATAGACAATAATCTGATTGAAATAAGGGTTAGATATTAGGATTAATAAAAAAGGCTTCACTTATAAATGATGCAGCTGATAAAAATAGTGATAATAGTACTACGCATAATAAAGATAAGATGAGATGTCTGTATCCAATGTCAAAAACGCCATAAAACGTCTAGACAAAACAAAAATCGATACTCATCAATCCATGTTTGATGGTCGTTACTATGATGCATTTCTGCTAGCATGAGGGCCAGAAACAAAAACAATCATAGTAGCAAATTCTACATATCCATTGATAACGTTGACTTGCCAAATTTGCTATCAGTGTGCCATTGATGGTTATCGTTTACTAGTGTAAATGCCGATATTATAATAAGCTTGCGACATTTAGTGTCGTTTTATACTATCATTCATATTTACAATGAAATAATCTCATTGCGGTTTTTAAATTGGCCTTTACAACCTGTATCTAAATAACACTTTCTATTGACGGGATTACTTAATATTATGCCATTGCGTCCCATTGATGCTATTTTTGTCCATCCAAAACAACGCTTATACGTCGTGTATTATCGCGGTGAGTTGTGGCAACTGCCACGTATGAAAATCGATGAGAGATCATGGAAAAACAGACGACCCTATACCGATGATAGTAGCTCACTTTATTTGAGCATCCATCAAGCTATCAGCGACCCTATCCTTGCGCAGAAATTGAGAACGCTAGATCTACCTGTAGCGGTACGTAGTAGCACTTTGCCACGTTTTGAAGCATGGTGGGAGGCACATGGGTTTAAATGGTTAAAAGACAGACTATTAACCGGTGAATCGCCGTTAGCAGCGCATCAAACTACTACACCTGCTGCCAAGGTATTAAACAACCAATCTGATCCTCTAACAGATTGCCAAACCAATGGCCATACTGATGAAAGTGGTGAGGTTAATGAAGAACAAGTATCTACCCCTTCTGCAGACACGGATATCTTTGCAGACATGTTGGCTGAATTAACCGATGAAGTACTAGAACAAAAGCTTTAAAAAATAGATACTACCCTGTATATAAACGTTGCTATGAATCAACTAATAATAAAAGAGCAGTAATATATGAAAGACTACAAACTACTGCTGGCTGGGCTAATCTTGCTACTGCTCACAATCTTTATCGCGGTCTTCATTTGGTTGTGGACCAGTAATCAAAAAAACACAGACCCATTGCCAATCATGGCAAGTGAAAGTGAAGCAGACCCTAGTACGAAAGGGGATGAATCAAGAGAGATTGCTGACAGTGTTTTATACATTCGAGCAGAGGAGAAGTTACAGATACCTTTGGACGATATCATTGTGAGCTTTGAATCTCGTTATCCGCACGTACAAGTGTTAGCGAGCTATGTCCCCTCTCACGACCTTCTTACAGTACCAAGTAGTGGTTCTACCAAAGACAAACTCTCTGACTTTGTCTTTGATACAGATATGATTATTACCAATGACGATAGCCTATCCACAGAACGGGTATCGCTCCTACAGTCAGAGTTACAACAGGCACAAGATAGAAATGATCAAAGACAAAAAAGTACTGAGGCCAGTGATATAAGTAATGCATCTGATAAAAATAGTGATAATAGTACGCATGATAAAGATAAAAAGATACACACTCTAAACCCCTTTAACTATGCGCTAAAAGATGAACAGGAGCTTGAAGGTGTCATCCTGACAGACGATACAACTGCTATTAACTTCCGTAATTTTTTACTATCGAGCACAGGTCAAGATATACTAAAAAAATATGATTATGAGAACATTAGTGGTTATAAGAACAGTGTAAATGACTTATTTAAACCAACCTCACAGGCAAAAAATGCATCAGGTGATCATGCTGTAGATGTCACTGACGCGCTTAGCAATGGTGAGTAAAGATAAATTGTCTCTATTTGTCTTTTGTTGATTGCTTTTATGACTGCTTTTTTCTACAATGTCACTCCATAATGCGCCTATAGCTCAACAGGATAGAGCAGTTGCCTCCTAAGCGATCGATCCGAGTTCGAGTCTTGGTGGGCGCACCAATCATTGTATTTAGACATAACCTCGCATTACCTCAATCCCTTTAAACCCATTATACATATACATATTTGTCTTTATTGATCACTTGTCATTACCTGCTAGCACCTCTACAATGTTGTTAAATAAGTTGTTAAATAGTATACAACATCATTTTTTGTTGTTAATTATGCAGTGAGGTTCTTGTTAAACCTCCGAGAGCCTAGAGGTATAAGCCATGACAAGAAAAACAGACTACCGACTAACTGACGCTGGCGTGAAAGCCATCGCCAAACAATCCACACCGACCAAAGTCACGCGCCATGGTGATGGCAACAATCTATATCTTATACAACACCCAAATGGCTCACTGTTTTGGCAGGTGACTTATCGCTATCAATCCCCTAAAGATCTTAAGCCAAAGCAAAAAACTTATCAGATTGGTATTTATAAATCTGCCAAGCAAATCATTGGCTCTACATTTAAACCAGAGGTGTCACTAAAAGAGGCTCGGCTGGCACGCGATAAAGCTCAGGCGCTCCTCAGTGATGGCTTTGACCCAACTAAACACAAAAATCATGAAAAAAATAATTTTGAGCAAAAAGACTTATTTAGAGTGATTGCCAAGAGCTATATTGACGAAAAATCTACCACTACCTCTAAGAATATTCAAAAACTTCACAACTATCTAAATAGGCATATTGCACCTCATATCGGTGACTATCCTATTGCCTCCATTACTGCACAAGACGTTATCAAAACAGGTCTAGAAATTCAAAACTACTTCGAAAAACAAGGCAAATGGACAGCCGATACTACAAGTAAGTGTGTTGAGCTAATTGGCTCAGTTTTTGAATATGCTATCAATACGTTAGGCTACGATATCATTAATGTCGCTCATGGTCGTAATAAAGCTTTAAGACCTCATCAGGCTAAGCGTATGAAAGCAGTCGAGCAGCATCAACTTTCTGAATTGTTACGTAATATTGATAAATATGTTGCAGATCATCCAAATGCACATGAACAAACCGTGGCTGGCATGCAGCTGATGACCTTCTGTTTTGTTAGAACGAAAGAGCTAAGGTTTTTTGAGTGGTCGGAGATTGATTATCATAAAAATGTGTGGCGTATACCGGCTCATAAGATGAAAATGCGTCAAGACCACATCATTCCGCTATCATCACAAGCGATGGCCATTATCGAGCGTATGCGATCTTTGACAGAAAAAACGGGTTACGTATTTTATAACTTCAGAAAGAATAAACCTTATAGTGAGGCTTGGTTTAATCAAGCTCTGAAACGCATGGGTTACACAGGTGATCCCTACCCTGAAATGACTGGGCATGGATTTAGACAGCTTGCCAGCACGGGATTGTATGAAATGCAATTCAGTGAGGACGTAATAGAAATACAGTTAGCCCATCTTAAGCAGTCTAGTGTCAAAAAGCGCTATGACTTGTCTGCACATTTAGCAGAACGACAGATGATGATGAATCAATGGGCAAATCATTTAGATGACCTTCGAGCTGGCAAGGCGGTCAGCTTTGACTTATTGACCCCTAATCAAATCACTAAAGAAATGAATAGCAGGAATAAGCAAGCAACTGATATAGCAGTGCATGATAAAGATATATTGATAAAGAGTTTACAAGCGCAGGGTGTATCGCCTGAACTAATACATCAGCTAACTATACAATTAGCATAAAATAAATAAAATTAATATGGCTTTCTACTATGAGACTGTTTAAAAAAATAAAACAAAATACATCTATAAATAATGAAGGAAAATCTAATAGCAATTATGTTTTAGCTACTGAATATTTAGAGGAACTAGCAGTAAAAAATAATCAAGACATTAGTTCAGTTGCTAATTATTTATCAACGATTGACCCTTTTAAAGGTTTAAGAAATTTTTATTTATTAAGAGATGGCGAGTTTATCTTTCTTGAGGATAAATCTGCATATCAATCCGTGCAGGTTAGAAAATTTCTTGACGATGCCACATACCATAAGGATCATAACCATACACTGAACGTGCATGACAACTTCAAAAGGACTTATGAAGATTATTATCTAAAGCGAACCGATACTGAAAATATCACAATAAATCAACTGAGCTTAGCGCGCTCTAAAGAGATACCTGCTAACGGTAGCCTAGCAAGCTACCTTTCTTTCTTTAACATTCCTCAAATTGCTGCACTATATTTAGGTATAGCTTTAGAGGATGTATATATAACCGATTCTTCACATGCATATTACTCTAATGCAAATAAATACCCTGAAGAGTACTATAAAAAATATATGCAAACAGTTAATTGTATTGAATCAGATTTTATATATGAAGGAATAGTAAAAAATAACTTTGTTAGTGGGTTAAACGTTAATGATACTTTGGATCTTACTCAGACTACTATAGATCGTAATAGCTTAGAAAGATTATTATCTTATAAAGGCTATTCGTTAAATAACCTACTGAAAAATCAGCCTTCTTTATTGAAAAATCTTGAAGAAAATACACTTCTTAGAGAAAACTTAGATAGTGCTAACAAGCAAATTTTTAGCCTAGAAAATGAAATTGATAGATTAAGAACAGATCTAGAAAAAAATAATGAGCTAGCTAATAGCAAAGAAGGACAAGGAGATAGCTTATTGATTCTAGGTGCAGTAATGGAGTGTATTAGAGACGTTGCTAAACCAAATTACACACAAAAAAAATTAATAGAGATAATATTAGACAAATACAAAACTGAGCTATGCTGAAGAAACCGTACAAGTAAACTTGGTAAACTAAGCGTATTAATCGGAGTTTATCATGACCAAGAAAGTAAGAACCTACAGTGACGAATTTAAAGCCGAAGCTGTTAAAAAGATAGCAGACAACAACGGCAATATTTCAACGACCGCAAAGCAGCTTGGTATCGCCATGCAAACCTTATCGAACTGGAACAACAAAGCTAATCAAGGCAAACTTGTAGGAACAGCTCAATACGATCCTGATCTTATGACGGCTCTTCAAGAAATAAAGCAGCTCAAGCGACAACTTAAAGTTGCCGAAGAGGAGCGAGAGATCCTAAAAAAGGCCACGGCGTACTTTGGCAATGAGGAGCGTTAAGAAACAGTCTGGGAGACTGTTTTAGTGACGCAAGACGTAGGGCTATGCACGCAGTGACAGTTAGTCAGGTACGCCTTTATCAAAGATAATCAGCACTTCTTTAGCATCACCACTATGTGCCGTGTGCTAAGTGTTAAGCCATCAAGTTATTACGACTGGCTGAGTCGTGATATCAGTGACCAACAGATACATCGTAATCAGTCTGAGCTACTGGTTAGGGCTGCTCACAGTGAAACTCGTGAGCGCTATGGTGTTGAGCGACTGCATGCAAAGCTCATAGAGCAAGGCCATGATATTAGCTTGTACATGGTCAGACGTATCAAAGAAGAACATGGCATAAAATGCCGTCGCCATAAACGCTTTAAAGTCACTACAGACTCAAACCATAATAAAATGGTTTATCCAAACGTGTTGGATCAGCAGTTTGATGCTAAGCGTCCTAATGAGTCTTGGGTCAGTGACATCACCTATATCTGGACAAATGAGGGTTGGCTGTACTTAGCAGGGGTTAAAGACTTATACACTAAAGAGCTGGTTGGCTATGCCATTAACAAACGTATGACCGCTGATCTAGTATGCAAAGCATTGAACATGGCCATCAAGAACAAACGGCCCAGCAAAGAGCTAATCGTTCACTCTGACAGAGGCAGTCAGTACTGTAGCCATGCCTACCACAAGATTATCAAACAGCATCAGTTTACAGGCTCAATGAGCGCTAAAGGTAATTGCTTCGACAATGCACCCATAGAAAGCTTCTGGGGCACTTTAAAGAACGAGCTGGTATATCACGAAGACTATAAAACAAGGTTTACAGCCATCAGCGATATCATTGGCTATATTGAGCTGTACTACAACCAAACGAGGATTCAAAAGGGTTTGGCCTATAAATCGCCAAGACAGGTGTGGTTTGATTATTATCGTCAGGCTGCGTAACTAAAATCTCCCAAGTTTAAGTCTACGGGATTGACGGCAGGGGTCAGTTAACGGGCTGTGTAAAACCGAGGTGATTGATTATTTAAAACAGCAATGGCGGGATGCGTATGATGTTGAATTAGCAACCCTAGAATGGGTCGATTGGTTTAACAAAACACGTTTGCATAGTAAAATTGGTTATTTGTCGCCTTTTGAGTTTGAAAGACGATACTATGATAGTCTTACTGAGTCAGACAAAGTTGCCTGACTCAAGCAATCAACTCTCCGATATAGTCGGGGCGGTTCAGGCTTACACCAAAAATTGTTGATAATAAGATTTGTCAGGGTTACGAGGCGTCTTTATGAAAATCGGGGTTTGTATGTGACTGGGTCTGTTCTTTTTGACATAAAAAATGCCCCTTAAATAAATGTAGTGAATACATCTAGTTTAAGGGGCTTATAGGAGCCCATCCCAGATTCTGTGTAACTGCCATTTAGATTAAATGCCTGCTTATACGATCATCAAACATAATCATAAAGCGATTCAGAGCAGACGTCCAGTTACGGATGGGCATCGACCACTTTTTGGATGCCTGCTGGGTGGCTAAGTACACCACTTTAAATGCTGCCTGATCAGAGGGGAACACCTTACGCTTATTCACCGCTGTTCGAATCACGCTGTTCAATGACTCAATAGCATTGGTGGTATAGATGGCTTTTCTGATGTCTTTAGGGTAATTAAAGAACACCGTTAAGCCCTCCCAGTTATTGCGCCAAGACTTGACCACGTGCGGGTAATCTTTGCCCCAAGTCTCATCAAAGTGCTCAAGATTGGCCTCTGCCATCTCAAGCGTATCAGCGCCGTAGATGGCTTTTAAATCAGCCGCTACGGCCTTTTTATCCGTCCATGGCACGAACTTCATGGAATAGCGCACCATATGCACGATACACAGCTGAACCTGTGCCTTTGGATAGACGGTGTTAATGGCATCAGGGAAGCCCTTTAGACCGTCAACACAAGCGATTAAGATGTCTTGTACGCCACGGTTTTGAAGCTCGGTAAGAACACCCAGCCAGAACTTAGCGCCTTCATTCTCTGATAACCACATACCAAGCAGCTCTTTTTTACCGTTAAGAGCAACACCTAGCGCTAAGTAAATGGCTTTGTTGATGATCTGCTTGTCTTGACGTACTTTGACGACAATGCAGTCTAGATAGACGATAGGATAAACACTGCTCAGCGGCCGGTTCTGCCATGCGGTGATGTCCTCTAATATGTTATCGGTGACTCTAGAAACCAAGCTGCTCGAGATGTCGACGTCATAGAGCTCTTTAATGCTCTCTACAATCTCGGTGGTGGTTTGACCCTTGGCGTAAAGGAATATGATCTTGTCATCGAGACCTGAGATACGGGTTTGATGCTTACTAACGAGTACAGGCTCAAAGCTGCTATCACGGTCTCTTGGGGTAGAGATTTTAAGATCGCCTGTATCACTGCGGACGGTCTTTTTAGTGTGCCCGTTACGCTTATTAGGTTTATCCGCCTTTTCATGCTTGGGGTAGCCGAGATGGTCTTCCATTTCAGCCTCTAAGGCAGTATCGATAAAGGATTGCATGAGCTGCTTTTGGAAGTCTTTGATGTCATCAAAGCTTTTCATGCTACCAGCCATTTGCTCGGCCAATTTTTTAATGTCAGATTGAGTAGTCATTGCTTATTCTCCTGTTAGTGGATTATAAGCAGTTACACAGTTTTTAGGAAACTCCCGCTTATAGGGGCTAGTTTGTGGGGTGTTCCTATCAATTTATACAACAGCGCTTGTATTTTTTACCACTACCGCATGGACAAGGTTCATTTCTTCCTATCTTTTCATGAGTTATCCTTGGCTTTTGGCCAAAGGAAAGCTTCTTTATATCTTTTATACGAACTGCTGATGAAATAGGTTTGAGATCCGCGACCAGCTCTTCCATTTCATCTGATTGAACCCACTTGCTTTCATGGTAAGAAGTAAATCTAAATCTACCTTGAGTTGGACTAAAACAGACCCCTACCCAAGACTCGGCTTTGCAAGTATATTTTCGTTTCTCACAATGGGTAGCAAGTCTCTTATAAGCAGTATCATTGTCATCTTCATTACAATGAATGGTTAAACCTGTTCTTCCCTCGAACAAAGGAATAGAGATATCATGGTGGCGATGGTCTTTTTTAAATTGCACAATCATCTTTAAAATTGCTTCATTGATTTGCTCGACGGTATCACCGCTTAGTGATAGAAGGTGAAATCCTAGCTGTTGGAGACCATAATCTGTTGACAACTTAATGTCATCGATTATTTTACCTATATGCGTATCTTGATGAGCTGTAAGAAAACCTTCTGGTATTACTTTACCCTTATACCCAACCCTCCTGTCTAACATTGCCAACTCCAGATCTACTGAAATGTCATCATCAAGCATCACTAAATCAGGACTTTCATCAAAATAGAGGTTTTGCTTGATGTAGGTCGAAAGTATTACTAGCTCATGGTTAGAAAGGATCGAGTCGCCATAGTCGCTTCGCTTAATAAGATAGTCTAGAACAAATAACGGAGATGGCAGTATCTCTGTGATCATATCAATTAAAAAAACATCCATTACATAAGGGTGCTTTATTACATCGGTCGTTTCATACTTTAAAAAATATCTAGCTTGAGCAGAAAGAGCGGGAAAATGATCGGAAACAATACAAACTGGAAATATCGTTTTGAAACCAGATCGAATATTAACTTCGTTGCCAGAATCGTCTTTATATACGTATCCGTCTTTTTGTATTAATTGACTGCATAGGTACGCTTGATCATAAGCATCCTGAATTGCTTTCTTAAAATCATTTTCCAGTTGCTTACTATTTCCTTTACGTGCTTCAATAGTGAGCTTTTTGGATTTGGCTTGCACTACTATCGCGAATTCCCCAAATATAACTAAGACGTCGATTTCACCAGCTTTGTCTTTACCATCGAAAATGTCAATATTGGTTAAAACATTTTCTTTACCAAATACTAGAGCTAAACGCTCAGCAGTAAAATCTTCTGTAAAAACTCCTCTATGGTCACTTGCTATAACTTTATAAGCGTCATCTGTGTTAAACCAAAAGAACGGATTTTCATAGAGAGCTTCCCATAAGCTGTATGCTTGAAAGCTTACAAAGTTATCTTCATCAACTTTGATTATAGGAAAAGCATTTTTGTGGTTAAAGTCATCTACGGATTTAAAACATTTCATCCCTTCTTGAGCCTTAGCCGAAAATGCAGCGATCACAGCTCTGACAACTCCTTCATTCAAACCACTTTGCGTTACAACTTCGGAGACATCGAAACTAAATAAAGGTAGATGGTATGGTAATGGCCAACCTTCTACTGAAGAGGCAGCTGTATTAACTTTTTCTAATTGAATTTGTTCTATTGCAGAAATAACATCAACTGCTTGCGAAATTCTAAAACCTTTATTTGCTTCGATCCAATCTTCATCAAGAGAATAACGACGTTTAGCTAAATCCTTATATTGATGTTTAAAAACTCCGTCCCCTCCGTAGAAAATAGCTTCACGCATAAAGTGATTCTTATCTATGCTTGGATTTATATCTCGTATGAATTCACCAAAGTCAGGTATATCATCACTATCTTTGTTATCAAATTTTGCAGACAAAGCTTCAATATCTAGTGAGGGATAAAAGCTGTGATGTAATTCGTCAAGAAGCTGCCAGACAAGCTCAGATTTTTCTTTTAATTCATCTAATTCTAATTTTTTATCATTGAATCCACTTTTACATGCAAGGCCAATGAGTGTCGAAAGTTCAGTTCTAGATAGTCGAATCTTATCAAAAACCTGTTCGAAGGCTTCTCTATCTAAATTACCATTAGAAGAATAAATGAAAGTATCTTTACAACAAAAAAAAGCGACTACTTCCCAAAAACCTTCTTGCGCACTAAGTATCTCTAATTCATCAAAAATTTCTTGCTCAGTTCTCATAAAACTTTCCAAATATGGGTGAATTGATACTCAATTTAGCACATAAGGAACTAGGATCGCTCATCCAAATTTTTTGTTCATCAGCTTTATACCTAACTCCAAAGGGATCTACAATTTTTTACACCTGAGTTACCGACACTAAAAATAATGTCATTGACAATACTATCGAAGTGACACTATAATTGATGTCAATCAACATTTTAAATTATAGGATCTAAAAATGACGTATTTATTAGAGTCTGAATTATTACAATCACAAGACACCTGGAAGCGCAGTCAAATAAGAGTAACACCAACGCTACATAAGGCTGTAACTGACTACGCCGCTGAGGAAGACGTTGCCTCTTTTAATACAGCTTTGCTTGTATTGATAAACCAAGGACTTACTTCATTGAAGAAATTGAGTCGAAAAATTATCTTTACAGAATGGCACCCAACCCAGCTTAAACTGGAAGATAGTGATAGTTTTATCAATCATAACGAGAAGGTTCGAATGGCTTGCTCAGAGTACATGAGTGACTTTCTTAATGGTCGTCCAAGCTATGAACTAATTAGTTTTGAGTTTAAAAGTCGAACCCAAAAAATACATAGAAAAGATCAAGAAGTCCTTTATGGTATTCGTATTTGGTATAGCTATCCTATTGGCAAGTAAGCAATAAAAAACCCAACTCTTAAAAGGTGAGTTTTTTATTGACTGCATGAGCCGCTATTTTTCGCCGTGTTTTTCCAGCTCGTTTGACACTTCAACGGCCATAGCCACAATCTCATCTTTAGTGTGACTATTGGCCATAGCTTCATAGCTGGCGTTACCTTTCAAACAATACTGTGCTGAATTCTTATCGATCGCTTTCGCATACGTGAGAAGGTCACGTTCAGGCTCTAAACGCATGTTGTTAAACTGATTATTTTTAATCAGGTCTGCCCTTGCTTGGTTCCGCACCGTAATAAAGTTGCTAACGACCGTACTGGTCGGCTCATTGGTTGATATGAACGTGGTGGCCAAACGCATAAATCGACTGGTTAGCATTTGCTTGGCTTTGGTATAAGGTATTAGCTTTAGCGGGTAAAGATCTGCTACGGCAATATCCATGTAAGCGGCAGCGGCGCACATCAGGTTATCATCTTTTAATGAGCCGACCGCTTGCGCCTGACTAATCATAGCTAAGCCAACTAGCACGCCAGCGCTGGCGCGTTTTATAGTCTCGGTGACACACTAACTCATTCTTCAATATGCCCTAGAAGCTTTCTATTAGAGCCTTGTTAAAACAATTGCCTTTACCACTCTTGAGCCTGTAAATTGATGCTGCTTGATAATCTTATGGTAGACATGGCTACAGTACTGACTACTTCTGTCAGAATGATAAATCAGCTCTTGGCTTGGATTTTTATTCTTAATTACTATACTAAGTCTGATGTCATATGCTTATTGATGATGTAGCCAGCCATCTCTTTAGCGTAATTATTATATAGGATATTAAAACTATCGAATGGATAGTATGGCTGGCAAGGTAGTTTTGAAATAATGAGTTCTTGTAGAATTAACTTATATGCATATATTTAAAAACTATTAGATGTGACTACCTATAATATTACGGGTATATAAATAATATTTATAGATATACTAATCATTAAACAAAATATTAATGCACTATATTGATAATCTATCTAAGCCTATTCATATAAGGCCTATAGCACAAATTACTAATAAGAATATTTGTTAGGTGTCTTTGTGAAAATCGGGGTTTGATGAAAGCCGTCTTACAAGCACCCTTGATAATGACAGTTGCGGCGCGTTTGTCTGCTTTGAAGGACGAGTACGCAATCATAATAATGCCAGTAGCGTCAATCGTTTGACTTATTATGGCTACGAAGATCTTGCCATCAATCAAGGTCGCGCCATTATTGAAGAAGCCAAAAAGCGCTTTGAGATTACCCATGCCATTGCCATCCATCGTATCGGCGCGTTAGAGATTGGTGATGTCGCTGTTTGGGTTGGCGTGGTTTCTGCCCATCGCTATCCTGCCTTTGATGCTTGTCGCTGGATATTGGATACTATTAAAGCCGACATTCCAGTTTGGAAGCAAGAATATTACCAAGACAATTCTTCTAAGTGGCTTAGCAATAACGGCTAAAGCCGTCTTGAAAATCAGGTCTTAAAAACATGCTCTAACACTGGGTCTAACACTGGACTTAAAACTGTAATTTAAATAACTGCTCAAAGCGATACTGGCGAGTAATAATAAGAAGGCTTCATAATAATGATTAAAATAATAACAATATCATCAGCTTGCTTAGCATTAACGCTAACCGCTTGTAGCAAAGAGCAAACCGCTGAGCTTGTTCAATCAAGCGCCGACAACGCCACTGAGCAAAATCAAACACTACGCATCGCAGCGGCTGCCAACTTATCAGATGTATTGCCTGAGATTATTGCGGGTTATAAAATGGATAAGAACCTGCCTGCACAAGCGATTGACGTGACTTATGCTTCTTCAGGTAAGTTATATGCGCAGATTACCTCTGGCGCACCTTACGATATATTTTTATCCGCCAATCAAGAATTTCCTACCAAGCTAGCCAAAGAAAAACTAGATAACGTAAAATCTGCTGACGAAGCAACCCACGAGCCCTTTACTTATACCCGAGGTCAGCTGGCACTCTATAGTGCTAACAAATCCCTTAAAGGACTCAATTCTACTACCTTAAATGCATTATTGATGTCTGAGTCTGATAGCAAGATCACCATTGCCAATCCAGAACTTGCCCCTTATGGCAAGTCGGCCCAAGCCTATCTACAAACGCAAAATATCTTTGACACTCTCACTGAGCAAAGTCGCATTATTCAAGCTGAAAACATCGGGCAAGCGTTTCAATATGCGCATACTGGCAATGTCGATTATGGCTTTATCGCTCAATCACAACTGACAGCAATTAAAGCCACACCTGAGCAGTTCTATACGTTAGCGCCAGACGCTTACCCCCCTATTTTGCAAGACGGGTTGGTGATTAGTGATACTACTGCCGCGACAGATTTTTCAAACTATCTGCGCTCGCCTGCTGGACAACAGTATTTTTCTGACGCAGGTTATCTCGCTATAGATTAAGATAACTTTGATAAAAATGCGCTCTAGCGGTTCTCATCGGAGCGTTTAATACTGTCTGGACTGGCATCATAAATAGCCTCTAATTCTTCTGTCGTCAGATAGCGCTCAACGATAGGAAACAATTCTCGTTCTTCAAAACGAATATGATCGTATAGCAAGGCGGCGAGTTTTTTGACTTGTCCAACTGTGACCTGATCGCTTTGAGATTGTGGCAAATCTTGAACCTCTGCCATGAGTGCATGCAGGGATTTGTGCTGTGCATCAAGTGTATTTAGTACCGATGCTACCTCAGGTTTGGAGCTACTATGAGGCTGTAAGGCATGAGCAATTAGATTGTCTTCAATCTGAAAATGCTGTTTCATCTCGTCAATATAAGACGTGATATTTAGCCAATGCTTGGCAATTACGTTAGGTTCATCAGGACACTCTTTGGCATGGCGAGATAGATTCAGACCTAGATGATGTTGACGCGATAATGATTGTAATTGTGTGGCGCGTTTCATGATTCAGTACCTCAGTTAATCGACATAAAGTCATATGTCAGTAGCATTTAAGGATTTTTATTTATGCTTAATTATATACTCATATTACACTTGTTAGGCGCTACTGTCTGGACAGGTGGTCACCTCATTTTGACCTTGGTGGTATTACCAAAAGCGCTATTATCCCAAAATATTGATGGTCTAAGGCAGTTCGAGCAGCTATTTGAAAGGATTGGCATGCCAGCTTTGGTGCTGCAAATAATCACTGGATTTTGGATGGCATACCAGCTACTGCCCAATATTGCTGCCTGGTTTAAACTTGATAATGATTTTAGTATTCTTATTAGTCTCAAATTACTACTATTGCTAATGACTATTCTGGTTGCTTTACACGCTCGTTTTTATCGAATACCCAGACTGTCTGTTCAGACCCTGAAAGGATTTTCAATCAATATCATATTGGTCACTTTGTTTTCTGTCGCATTTGTTGTCGTTGGCACACTCTTTCGGACAGGGTTAAGCTAGTGATTCGATACTTTTTTGTTATGAACAGAATCTAGTGGCACTTCAACATTTAAATTGAACCATAGCGTTAGCAGTTTTCCAAGTAACCGGCCTAGTAGTATCTGCATGTTACTAGCCCATAACCGTAGTTTTTAGTTTGACTTAATGAGTATTCACATCCCTCAAAGATACAATCTCTTACGCCGCTACCGTCATAGACTTTTTCTTTGTTGTGGTAAACAAGATTGTAAGACGTTGCTTATTTTTTTCAACCACTTCCCAATCCTACAAAGTCCCTAATTTACTTCAGAAATTTTCGACTGCATGGTATCTATAGACTAGGGCGTGTCCTCAATTACCCTCTTTGGCGTTATCAGCAACTGCGTCTTTATTGTCTGCTAATACACTGGCTGCACCTAAACTCTCTAAGAGTATCAGTAGCACTACAAGCAGTGATATGGTTCATGTATTTGGCTGGATGGAGGATGCTTGTGATGGTGAACAACCACCTTACAAAAAGGTTTATGATAAACATGCAGTATTTATAAATAGCATTAGGGGTCAAAGACCTTATGAGGATTTCGTCAAGCCAAAGGCGCAGTGGTCGTCAGAATATCGTAATACGATAAAAGAGGTAAAAATGAACGTCGGTGATATATACACTGAGTATCGAGTCATTTTTAATAAGGGCGTCACTTACCGTGGTCAACCTCTAGAGGAATATATATTTAGTTTTATACCTGAATCATCAGGTGGTCAAAACACTTTAAAGTTCTCATCCAATGCCAGTCTACCTAGTATTATGTCGAACTTTCAAACTCGTCAGGTAGAGTACTGGGGTGAAATGGAGGACCGAGGCGCTATCTACAGTCCTAAAAATAAAATGGTGACCTGTGAATTTTGGTAAAAATATCATTGTTATATCAGGCTCACCTGCGAAGTAATACCGCAAAATTAGTTCGAACACGGAGCCGTTATCTGCTGCTAAAATAAATTCTTTCAGGTAACGATGGCAGTACTTTTATAGTAGTCAATATATCAATATTACATAACCTATTTGAGAGACTAAAATCCTCAAGACCCTTAAAGATAGGCTGTATATGACGTATAGTTTTCTCAAGCTTTTATTATTCTTAGGTGAGGTTGTCAATATTGGGGTTTGAGTTTGAAAGACGGTATTATGATAACTTAACCCTGTCAGGCATTGCAGCCTCACTCAAGTAATTCCACCTCCGACAAAGTCGGGGCGGTTCAATTCTCAGAATTAGTAAATTTCGAGCTTAGTTTGTGACTTTTATAAGAGGTCTAATAATTACAGCTTATCTCAAATTAGATAATATTGTCTTTGCAGAATTTCGATTAAAAAGAAATATCAAACTCTATGATTTCTTCAATAAATTTGGCTTCAATAGGTGATAAAGCACGGTGTTTATGCCAGAAAAGATGAACAGGAATATCAGCAATACCTTCGCTTGGCGGCAAACGCCTAAGCTTAGACTCTAGATGCGTTGCGGCAATAAACTGATCAGGTAGCGCGCCGATGCCATAGCCAGTATAAATCAGGCGAACCGCTTCATCTAAATTGTTGGTGTAAGCACTAATGCGACCAGTAATATTATGGCTTTCTTTAAACACGGTAATTGGTGAAAGTACATCACCAATATCTTCACTACTAAAAGCTATAAAATCCTCTTTTAATAGGCTATCAAAACTCAAATCAGGTACTGAAAATAGAGGATGATGGTAGCCGCAATATAGGTAATACCGCTGAGTAAATAATAACTGCTGATTAAGGGTTTCCGGGATATGTCGAGCTAAGCAGATACCAACAGCAGGCGTCTTTTGTTTGAGGTTATTTAAAATATCCATACTTGATTTCACTGTCAAATCTAAAGTAATATTTGGATATTTTTTTTTGAAATAAACTAAAAAATCATTGTATTTTGGATTATGGAGTCGACTGGCTACCAGCAATTTAATCTCGCCTTCTAGTAGATGCGAATTACTACCTTTCATAGCTTCAATAGAGGTTATTTCTGTAAAAATCGTTTGTGCAACTTGAAGGCAATAATGACCGATAGGAGTGAGCTTTAACGGTTTGGTATTACGAATAAGTAGCTGACTTTCGAGCTGCTCTTCAAGCTTTTTGAGGTTTTGACTGACCGCTGACTGGGTAATGTTTAGGCGATTAGCAGCTGCGCTAATACTTCCCTCCTCATATATAGCTATTAATACATGAAGCAATGTCCAATTCAAGCTATCGGCTAATTTCTGTTGCAGCATAGTAGTTTCAGCACTTGTATTATAAATATATTGATAACAAATCATCATGAAAGGACTGCCAAAAATAAGGAGGGCTTAGTCTTTTTGATACGTATTCAGCCTCTGAATTTTCAGCTCCCCTTTCATCATTGTTCTCAGCTCATAATACAATATAGCTAAGGATAACGGGGCGGTATAAATGCTTATTTATTGTATGGCTTGTCATAACACCTCCTTGTCATGACAAGCTAATTAATACCTAAGGTGTTAGCTCATCAGGGTCTGTAATCAGATGCAGCAATACTGTCTTGCGCTCTTTTGTGACGATTCTCAGCGCATTGGTCACACTGGATGCGATGTCCTTATTATTATCGACTCGTATACCATGTGCACCAAAAGCATTGGCCAGTGCAGCAAAGTCAGGGTTTTTTAGCTGCGTACCAGACACCCGATCCGGATAATGGGCTTCTTGGTGTTGACGGATAGTACCAAATTGCTGATTGTCCATCAAAACAATTAAAACAGGGGCATCATAACGAATGGATGTGGATAGTTCCGCCTCATTCATCATGAATTCACCATCACCTGTGACCACTATCGATAGACGCTCAGGCGACTCTAATGCAGCTGCAATTCCCGCTGGCAAGCTATAACCCATCGCACCATTTCTGGTGCTAAGCTGACTTGGAAAGGTGTTTGTGGGCAAATAGCGCTGCGCCCATAAACAATGATTGCCTGCGCCAAAACTATAGACAGCATCTGTAGGTAATTGCTCAGTCAACGCTTTAATAACTTGCGTCATGCTGGCGTATATCTGATCAGTATTTGTTTGCTCGGCATTGTCAGTTGCTACGAGCGTGTCTGGAAAAGCACAGTCTTTTCTTTGCTGCTCATGGCAATACTTAAACCAACTATCACGCGACTCTGAGTCTGTTAGTGACGCTTGACTAATCGCTCTGATAAAGCTGATAGGGCTGGCGACGATATGCTCAGTAACTGCACCACTATGACCACGCAAACTGGTATCTAAATTAACAATATAATTAGGCTTATCAAAGGACTGGCGCAATTTATACCCATCACTAGCAACGTCCCCTAATACAGTACCTATTGTTAGCACGACATCAGCTGTTTCGATTAATGCAGCACAGTCATCCGAGCGTCCATAACCCAAATAACCAGCATGCGCAGGAGAGTCAAAAGCCACTCTATCTGAAGCGCGCCAATCATGGATGACAGGAATGTGATTGTCCTCTGCAAACTGGGTTAACTGTTCAGAAGCCTTTGTTGTCCAATTTTGTCCTCCTGCAAAAATCAGCGGCTTTTTAGAAGTAGATAACGCATTTAATATTATATCAAGCTTATCATTAGATATAGCACCTTCAGCAACAGGAATCACTGGATGCAATTGTCCGTGGAATTCCTGTTGGATAATGTCTTCAGGTAGTCCTACAACGACAGGACCTGGTCGTCCTTCTAAAGCAGCGTGAAAAGCTTTGGCTACAATCTCTGATGCTCTTGAAACTTCATCCAATATCAGTACACGTTTACACTGACTAGAGAACCATTGATTGGGATCAAACTCTTGGAAAGATTCTCGGTTTCTGTCTGCGACAGGAATAAGTCCAACGAATAATATGAGCGGCACACCATCTTGCCATGCGGTATGAATACCAGTATAAGCCTGTGCCGCGCCTGGTCCACGAGTAACCATAGCAATACCAGGCTGACCCGTAAATTTGCCATGAGCATCTGCCATGTAAGTACAGGCTGCTTCATGACGACACACCACTGTGTCAATATCAGCATTATACAACCCATCTAATACCGACAGATAACTCTCACCTGGAACGACATAGGCACGACTGACACCGTGTAATTGCAAACTGTCTACGATTGCTTGACCACCATGGATAATGTTGCTCATTATTATTCCTTCAATTTATATTGTCTTAACTAGAATGACGCTTTCTTGTCAGCACGTTAATTTATTAATCAGCAGCGATTTTATTCAGCAGCAATGACAGTCACTTCTACTAACAGGTCAGGATGCGCCAATACTGACTCACCACATGCTCTAGCAGGTGGTTGAGTATCTGCAAACCACTCATCCCACACATCATTCATCGCTGCAAAATCCTCCATGTTTTTTAGCCAAACGGTGGCTGATAGAATTTTGGATTTATTACTACTTACTTCTTCTAATAGCTCTTCGACTTTATTTAGACATGTCAACGTTTGAGTAGCCACATCTTCATCAATACCTCCAACTTGACCTGACAAATAAATGGTCTGATTGTGAATGACAATTTGGCTCATACGTTGGTTACTATGAAGTTTTCGCATGTTGATTAATCCTTGTATGTTAGAAATAACGAAATTTAAAATTGTCTCGTTAAAATAATGTCATTAAGCGTTAGAAAATCGTTGAGCATCAAAAGGTTCAATATCTACTACTGTAGGTTTGTTGTGTAATAACTCTTCTATAATACGTCCAGTGATAGGTCCTAAGGTAAATCCTTGATGACCATGTCCAAAGGCAAACCATAAATTATTATGTTTACCGGCGGCACCGATGACTGGTTTCATGTCAGGCATGCATGGTCGTGAGCCTGCCCACGCCTCTGTTTCCACTTTCTGATTTAGTGGTAAAATCTTTTTAGCGAAAGCCAATACAGCGTTCAACTGATCGAAGTTCTTTGGTGCATCGATGCTAGTCATTTCAGCCCCAGTTGTGATGCGAATACCTTGCTGCATCGACCCCAGGACAAAGCCTTTATCCATATCTACCAGACTGTGATTAACCGTGTTCTGTGGCGTCGTCTCAAAATGCTGATGATAGCCACGCATCGGAAATAAAGGTAAATCATATCCCAAAGGTTTTATCAACTGGTTAGACCAAGGGCCTGCTGCAATAACCACATCATCACTATAAAAATCTTCATGGCTAGTAATGACTTTCCACCCATCATTATGTGGCTGTATTTCTCTTACCGTACACTCAGCTATCACACCATCTTTTTCTTGGAAACTCTTTGCATACGCCTTTACCAAAGCTCCAGGGTTTGATACCTGCCAAGAATTAGACCAATGAATAGCGCCGATAAAATCATCAAAATTACCATTGGGCTCTAATTCTTTTAATTGCTCAATAGATAGAACTTTGTGCTCAATACCTTGTTGTAGTGCATTTTCAGCACCTACAATTGCTGCTTTGAGTTTGTTTTCGTCTCGATGCATTTCAATCCAACCATCACGCCTGATCAAATCTTCAGCACCCGCGGCCGTAATCATCTCTTGATGTTCGCTCGTGCAATGCTCAATCAGAGTCTGCCACTCTTTTTCTATTTGCTGAACAGAAGAAGGTGCAGAGAACTGCCAGTACTTCAGTAATGCCTGATGGTAACGGAAGACAGCAGGCCAACGGTAGCGTATATCAGTATTTTGATTCGGTAATACTCTTATTAATTCTGCAAGATGCCTTGGAAAAGGATGCACATGAATAGCTTCTCTCTGAATCAATCCCGCATTACCATATGATGTTTCTGACCCCGGTGGTTTTTTATCTAATAATAAAACCTGAGAGTTATGACTTTGCAGATGCCAAGCAATAGACGTCCCTACCATGCCAGCACCAATAACAATTACTTCATATCGCATACTATATCCTTTTGTTATAGCTTTGGTCGTTCAGCCATAAATATTTGACCTTTAAAAGTCTTATATAGCGCACAGAGCAGTACATACATACCGAGAATACCTAAAGCGGGATATAAGGTGCCGACCAATGTACTGAATGGAAAGAGTGAAGCCAGTAGAGACAGCACCACGACGACTATAGTCAAAATACGAAACTTTGATGTTTCCGTATCAGAATCAAAGAAGCGAATAACGAAACCATAAAGGTTGGATACCGCTGTCGTAAATACCGCAACAACGAGCACTACACTAAATAACAACCCTGTCATTGGACTAATACCACGTGCTATCTCTAAAAATGGAAGCTCATAACTCATGACGTTTTCAAGATTCGATAAGAGCGCCATAATAATGAATAGTAAGCAAATACCCAATGTCATACCACCGATTACACCGGCCATTCTGACTGTTTTTAGATTTGGCTCTTTATTACCAATTGAGGCAAAAGTAGATACGCCTGGAATGACATTGTATGAGACATAAACGATCGCTGACGTCCACCAAAAAGATGTGGCTGTGTCGGGCTGAAGCGTTTGAATATTGGCATCAACAGTTGCTAATTGGTCAGAGTAATTAGTGAAGGTAATGACAGAGATGACAACCACGGCCAAAATCATCAACGGGGAAATAATCCCTAACGCTCTAACAGAAGATGTAAAACCAAATATGACGGTTGATAATGTCATTATAGCAATCAGTATCTTGCCAGCAACGGACGGTAGACCCCAGTATTGTTCGATAGCCGCACCCCCACCCGAGAACATAATACTAATGACGCCGAACATAAAAAACAAAAGAATATAATCAGCAAAAAAACCTATTTTTTTGCCACATAAATAATTTAGAACCACACGATGACTATTGGTTTTAAGCTGATGACCCAATTCCATAAACACCGTACCGTACCATGCCAGCATGATCATGGTAATTACAGCACCCAACATGCCAATAAAACCATAACCTGCAAAGAACTGCAGTACCTCTTGCCCGCTTGCATATCCTGCACCAATGACCGCCCCGACATACACACCGGCATAACTGATCGCTTTGATAATTGAAACACTCATATTAAACATCCCTGTTGTTGTGAGTTAATCGAGTAATGATCCTAATAAATCCTTCAAATAGGTAGCGAATAAACATTTATTTTTCATTGATCATCATTATTTTCTGAAATGAACCCAGTTAAAAAAGATTGCAGGTTCTCATTGAGCTTTTCTATGCAATAGCCTCCTTCAACCAGCACAATGATCGGTTTATTTAACGCTTTAAGTCTCTGCGCTAAGCATTTAAAGCCTTCTGTACTAACGTGACACTTAGCTTGTGGATCATCTTTATAAACATCAAACCCTAAGACATGAACAACGACATCAGGGTTAAATAGCTTTAAGGTTTCTATTGAGCGATCTACATAATGAAAGAATCCCCTTTCATCAGTGTCATGAGGCATTGGAAAATTGAGGTTATAGCCATAACCTTCTCCTGCACCTCTCTCGTGCTCATGACCGGCGACTACCGGATAAAAATTGATAGGGCTACCATGTACAGAGGTATATAGCACATCCTTACGGTCATAGAATATCTCTTGGATACCCTGACCATGGTGCATATCTGTATCGATAATGGCAATTTTTTGAAATTTTTGACGGAGATACTGTGCAATGATTGCAGCATTATTTAAATAGCAAAAGCCGCCTGCCGCATTCTTACGAGCATGATGGCCTGCAGGTCTGGTTAGACATATTTGAATATTATTTTGATTGTCTTCATCATTTAATAAATTTTCAGCAGCGTTGAGTGCTGTTTGAGCTGACCAATAAATAGAGGTCCATGAGTATTTGCCAATTGGTGCGCTACCATCGGCTTGATATTTGGCCGCTTTTGCTAAGATACCAAGACCTGGGTTATTATTCTGAACATAAATCGTCGTCTGAACTTCCTCGCCCATCTCTTCATCTATTGCCATCCATTCATCATAAGCATGCTTTAAGAAATCAACATAATCTAAATCATGAATAGCCAAAATTGGCGCGATGCCAATATCTTTAGCAGTTGTTACTACCAAGTCTAAAGCTTCTGGTGCCTTTAAAAGCTCAATCAATCGCTCAGGTTTTTCTTGAGGCTCGCGCATTTGTCCACGCGAAAAATAAGTCTTTGGATGATGAAGCTTTTGATTTTCATGACTATAAATTCTCATTCTGAACATTCCTTTGTCTCTAAAATACTTAAAAAATAATATTAAAAATTCTAATACGTTTACTAAGGTACATATTTTTATATCTGATTACCAATAGCCGTATATTATGGTTCTTACTCATGTTTATATAATATATGTTGTTGAAAAGTCTCCGTCAAACGTTATAAATTAATAGTATATATAAGTAAATCTAATATATTTTTTGACTGGTATGTTAAGTTTGTCCATAGGCTATTGTGATATGTTCAATAAGTGTTTTATACGCAGAAGAGAAAACTGAAATACCTATCAGTTACCAACAATACAAATATTATTCAATGAGTAGAATAGAGCGAGCTAAGAAAATCATGTTAGGTAAATATGGTTGATATCGAAACAAGGGGTCGAAGCGGGATCAGTGTTCTGAGAACTGGCGGGCACTATAAAAGTGGAAGGTGCTTGTTGATGCGTATCAGTATTTATACTGACATTGGGCTTAATCAATTGTTGCTGTTTTAAGGCTTCACTACGCTGTTCCTGGTACTGCTCAGGCGTAATCGCATTGGCATTGACACCCATACAGACCCTGATAATACTGACTGTTAACCGGCTTAAAGTATGGCCAGCTATATTAGTTCTCAAAATATTTGTATACATAAGTCCACCATTTTTATGGTGAAAGAATTACATATAGAACAGTTACTTATTGCAAGTATTTTTTACTAATTATTTATTCAAAAACAAGCATTCATATTTGAATGACTAAGTGCTAAAATAGCGGTTAAACACTCTTATATGACTGACTAAATTATGAATGTAAGGTTTGATTTTTATACGCCAAGTGAGATTTCCGAGATTTTAGGTGAACGCTTAAAAACGCAGCGACTGGCATTAAATTTGACACAAGTGGCTTTATCAGATAAGGCTGGTACTGGCATCAGTACTGTTGCTCGTATTGAATCTGGTCAAGGCGGGACACTAGATAACGTGATTCGACTCGCTATGGCTCTTGGCATGGTAAATCATTTTGCTGAATTGTTTGATGTGGCACCTATCAACATAGAAGATGTTATCGCTAAGCAAAATCCACGCCTGCGTGCCTCAAATAAAATCTGACAGAGGGTAGCCATTTCAATGTATCAACCGATATCAATTGTTAACGTTTACTATCAAGGATTTGGTGCCAAACGTCTTATTGGCAAATTAACGATGGACGGACGACACCCTGCCTTTGGCTATGATGCAGCGTGGCTGGCTGATGGGCTGGAGCTGTCACCAATTGAGATGCCCTTACGAGCAGCGCCTTATTATGGCACTCATGCTTCAAGCCATTATCTATGCGGATTGTTATCAGACAGCTTACCTGATGGTTGGGGGATGCTGCTCATGGATAGGTTTTTTCGGAAAATAATGTCTAATGCTGCGCCAATTAATGTCTTAGATCGCCTCGTTTATATTGGTAATTCAGCAATGGGAGCGCTTAGTTTTGAGCCACAACAAGACCTATCAGGCGCTGATATCGATATTACTGATTTTACTTTAGCCAAACTAGCCGCTGCCAATCAATCGATTTTATCTGGACAAGATAGTGACATACTAGCTGAGCTCATCGTCATCGGCGGCTCACCACAAGGAGCAAGGCCAAAAGCACTTGTCCTATATGATGAAGCAACCGAGTTTATTTCTATGGACTTAACAAGCGAACAGCTATCCGCAATACCGTGGCTGATTAAGTTCCCTGCCCAATCTGAGCATAAAAGCGTTTGTCTATTAGAGTCACTTTATGCTGATATGGCTAAGCAAGCAGGCCTAAACATGCCTGAGCATCATTATTTTGATATTGATAGCGGTAATGATCAATATGCTGCTTTTGGGGTTAAACGGTTTGATCGTATCGATAGTCAAAGAGTTCATGTACATACACTGGCGGGCTTGTTGGATATTGATTTTCGCATCCCATCATTAGATTATTTGCAGTACCTACGTTGCGTGCGTATGTTGACCCAATCACAACTTGCTGTAGAGTCCGCTTTTAAACATGCGGTATTTAATATCATTTTTAACAATAAAGACGACCATAGCAAGAACTTCTCCTTTATGATGGACAAGGCTGGCAGGTGGTCGTTATCGCCTGTCTATGATCTCGCTTATAACTCAGGTATGAATGGTTATCATCAGATGGATGTAGCAGGTGAAGCTCGGCATCCTACCCTCTCTCACTTGTTAAAACTGGCTAAACTTGCTGATATTAAGCAAAACAAGGCACAAGCTATTATTGATCAGGTAACATCAGTTGCTGAGGATTTTTTGACTGTCATTAACATCCATGATATCGAGAAAGAATTATCAAATCGGGTCATTCATGATATAAAAGCCAATATCAATCGGATGGTAAGTTGATAGTGCTATACAAGTTGTTAAATTTGTTGTTAAAAATAATATTTTTGGCCCTAAAACCCTTATATTAAAAGGCTTTAACCAAGTTAGTCGTTGCGTGGTGGGCGCACCATCAAACAATATTAGAAGTAATAAAAAAACCCTTGTAAGCCTTGTGCTACAAGGGGTTTTTTATATTCAAGGGTTAATAGGCAAGGTTAGTAAGGAATAATAAAATTATATCTTGGTTACTTTTGACGGTATCGACCAATATCGACAAATAAGATACCTTCAAAATCATTAACTTACACATTACTGAAACAAGCTAAGCGACCATACAGACCTTATAGTTTTATATTAAGGCATAGAAAAAAATCACCCTAACTGTTCAAGTTAAGGTGATTTTTTATGGTGTTTGCAATATTGATAATAGCTAACTATCTAATCTCTAACCTAGAAAGAAGTACGGCGATAGTTACGATATTCAGGTAACCAAAAGTTCGCTTTTAATCGGCGTTGTAAATTCTCCGATGTGATAGGTAGTGCTAGCTTATCTTGAGCCGCTTGCAATGCCACTGCATACGCTATTTTTTTACTGATCTCTCTGATAACTTTGATCGGCGGTAAGATAGCACCAGGTGCTTTTTCGTATTCCATTGATATATCTGCAAGGGCTTGGCTTGCTGCCGTTAGCATATTATCGCTGATACCTGTCGCACGTGCTGCTAAAACACCCAGACCAATACCAGGGAAAATATAGCTGTTATTACACTGAGACACCTCAAAAGTCTGACCGTTATAAGTGGTATGAGGAAACGGACTACCCGTCGCAACAATTGCCTTACCTTTACTCCAATTCATGACTTCTTGCGGCGTTGCTTCCACACGAGACGTTGGATTTGAAAGTGGTAGTACAATTGGGTGCTCAGTATTAGCACATAGCGATTCGATCACTTCTTGGGTGAACAGACCTTTTTGTCCGCTAACACCAAATAATACGGTAATTTTTGCTTGTTTAACTACTTGCGCTAAGCCGAGTTTCTTACTTTTATCCCAGCTTGCAATAGCTGATTCTTTTTGTACTAACGGTTCTTGGAATTTTTGCAGTTCTGTCATGCCATCTGTTAGCAAGCCATAGCGATCAACCATGAATACTTGACTACGAGCTTGCTCTTCAGTCAATCCTTCACGCTGCATTTGGCGAATAATATGCTCAGCAATACCGCAACCTGCAGATCCTGCGCCTAAAAATGCGATATTCTGTTGGCTAAGTTTTTGACCTTTATTTAGACACGCTGCAATCAGAGTACCAACCGATACCGCAGCAGTCCCTTGAATATCATCATTAAAGCAGCACAGCTGATCACGATATTTATTCAATAATGGTGTCGCGTTTTCCTGAGCAAAATCTTCAAATTGCAATAACACTTCTGGCCAACGACGCTTAACGGCTTGAATAAATAAATCCACAAATTCATTATATTCATCGCCAGAGATGCGCGGATTTCTCCAGCCCATATACATAGGATCGTCAAGCAGCTGTTGGTTATTGGTGCCGACATCCAGCAAAATAGGTAGACAATAAGCTGGGCTAATACCACCACAAGCCGTATATAAAGACAACTTACCGATTGGAATGCCCATACCGCCAATACCCTGATCTCCTAGGCCCAAGATACGTTCACCGTCAGTAACAACTATCACTTTAACGTTTTGTTTGGTGGCATTTTGTAGCATGTCGTCGATTTTGTGACGCTCAGGATATGAGATAAACAAACCACGTTTACGACGATAAATTTGCGAGAACTTTTCACACGCCTGACCAACGGTTGGGGTATAAATGAGCGGCATGACTTCTTCGATATGCTGCTCAATTAAATGATGAAATAAGGTTTCATTGGTATCTTGTATATTACGCAAGTAAATATGCTTATCCATCGCATCAGTGAATGAGCTTAGTTGATGATAAGCACGTAATGATTGTTCTTCAATTGTTTCAATATTATGAGGTAATAGCCCCGTTAAATTAAAGCTACTACGTTCTTCTGATGAAAAAGCACTACCTTTATTCAGTAAAGGTGTCTCTAAAAGAGCGGGTCCAGCAACAGGAATATATAAAGGACGCTTGTTTGACATAATGTAATCTTCTTATTAAAGGCATATGAGTGAAAGCCATACTGAGTGAAAGCTATGCTAGTGCTGCATTATACATAGCATCGACTGGTATTTAACAATAGATAACAAAATCATTTTGAATAAATGTGCTTCTGAACTCGAGGTCACTGATACATTTACCGAGAAATAATCAAAAAGCACTACCAATCGGCAGTGCTTTTAAGTCTTATTGAGAATTTATGATAAACACATACTGAACTATTCAGCAGCTTAGTCATTTACAAACAGCACGAGCAATTACGTTTGGTTTTCGACATTTTACCAACACCCGGATTGAATGTATTGGTTGGGTCTAGACTTTTATAAAAGTTCTGCAAATCGGGTTCCGCTTCGTACAGATGACCTACATTGTGCTCAGCGGGATATTTGGCTCCGCGTGCGCTCAACAGCTCTAACATCATTTTTTTGACAAGGTGTGCATCGCTGCCCTTCTTCAAAATATAGTCTTGATGAAATACGTAACAAAAGAAATGTCCGTAATAAAGTTTCTTCTCCAAATGCTTTTCAATTTCTTCAGGTAACGTTTCAAGCCAGTTCAACTCGTTACGCGGTATGGCAATATCCAGCGCTAATATCTCGCCGACTTCCTGCTCATGGACGACTTCATACCTTAATGCAGCACCTGCCGCAGCAAAACGATGTAAAAAAGCGCTTTCTGATTCTTCTTGACTACATTCAAAATAGTTACCTGTGTCTGACACGGCAAAAAACGCCTTCAAAAAATCCTGTGCTTCCTCTATACCTTCATCACTCATTTTTAAGATTAGATGATGCTCGTACTTATCTCGGTATTCAGTCATTCGCTTCGGTAAATGCTTTGGGAACATATTGGCAACGAACTGCATAACTTTGTCAGTAAAGTGCTTTGGCATCCATGACCATTTATGGAACTTTGCATCCATAGCGCCTTTAATAGAAAACAGTCTAGGTAAGGCATTTGTACCGAGATGTTTAATACTCAGAAACGTGTCTTTTCCGTATTTAGCGGATACATCGAATATATCACGATGCATGTACTCACCCACTTCAGGGATATTATCAAAGCTTGATAATATTTGCCTTCTGAGCTGTGCAAGCTCACTCACACTGTTGGTGCCTATATAAAATGTTTTCTCTTTTGCAGCCGTTGGATAGGTATCAAGACGTACTGCAAACACGGCAAGTTTACCAGCGCAGCCACTGGCTTCATACAGTCTTCGCTTATCCGCATTAAAGCGGCTTGGTGTGCTTGCATCAACGTCTTTTACTCTAGCGATGTACTCTTTGTCAGATGCGAGCTTGCCAGTGTCAGGTAATGCTCTTTTATCAAAATTACCTGTTTGCAGATTAGTGAGTATTTCTTCTGGAGTGTCGCCCAATTCTACGTCTAGGTGGTTAACCAGTACTAGCTGACCGTGTTGGTTTATTTGGGCAAATAAAGCAAGCTCAGTATAAGCAGGACCTCTTTTAACCAGTGCCCCACCTGAGTTATTAGAAACACCGCCAATGATAGATGCACCTAACGTCGATGAACCGATAACTGAGTGAGGTGCTCTATTTACGGCTTTAAGCTGACTTTGCAACTGGTGCAACGTAGCGCCGGGTAAGCTAATCACTTGCTCGTTATCATTCACCAAATACAACTGATTCATTGCAAGGGTATTAATCACAACCACTGGCCTATCGTAGTCATTACCGCTCGGTGTTGAGCCTTCAGTCAGCCCTGTTTTTGCCGCTTGCATAATAATAATGCAGTCGCCTTCTACACACACTTCTAAGCTGCGCCAAATCTCCAGCAGCGTTTGCGGAAACAAAACAGCCAAAGCAGCTCCGCCGCCAGAACGCCACCCCATTCTATAGTGCTCGTTTTTCTCTGGATCTGCTTGTACATTGCTAGCACCTAATACGTTCGTCAGCTTGTCTAACACTTGATCAGGGCTAATGATGTCTTGAGAAGGCATATTTGATGAGAAAAGGTTTGATGAAGTTCTATTTAATGACGGCATATGACGCTCTTTATTTGGTGATTGTGTGTCACTCATGACGCTAAAGGCCCTTGAAAACCAAAGAGGTAAATGGCAGCCATGACGATAATTCCGCAGAACAACACATAATATATGGTAGGTAAAATAGTACGTCTAAGTGTGGCGCCCTCCATACCAAGTAGGCCCACCGTTGCCGATGCAGCCACCACATTATGTACTGCAATCATATTACCAGCAGCGGCACCAACTGCTTGAGCCGCGATGATTAGAGAAGGTGAAATATGTAAGCTCATGGCGGCTTCGTATTGGAATTGACTGAACATCATGTTGGATACGGTATTAGACCCCGCGATAAAAGCACCTAACGCACCAATGGTTGCACTAATTAAGGGGAAAACACTGCCAAAAGTACCCGCAAACAACTCTGCACTGGCGACAGGCATACTCGCCACATCTGATAAGTTTACGCCTGAATTAATAAAAATCCTAACCATTGGAATCGTGAAAATAAGGACAAATCCAGCCCCTAGTACAGTTTTTCCTGATTCTTTGAAGGCATTGTTTAGTGCACTGGCAGGTTTGTTCGTTTGAAAAGCTGCGGCAACCAAGGCGCTAATTAATAACAAGCCGCCTGGTAAGTATAAAGGACTAAAACTGGCACTGATATCTGCCTCACTTAAAATCAAGGTTAGGTCTACTGTCGCGCTGTTCAGCAAAGACTGAAAGCCTGTTAATACTCTAGAACACACCAATAAAAGGGCAACTAACAAATAAGGGAACCATGCCATGACCGTGGACATCTTTTTATCACTTAACGCAGGAGTGATGTCTTCTTTGCTGACCACTAGCTTACCAAGCCATTCACTTGGCCAGTTTTTTTGCGGCTCAAAATCCCATGTAGTTTTTGGCACTAAAAATCCACGTTTTGCCGCATTAACAACGATGGCGACACTAACCAAACCACCGACCAGTGACGGAAACTCTGGTCCTAAAAAGATACCAGTCAAAGTATAAGGAAGCGTAAATGCCAAACCTGCAAAAATAGCAAATGGCCAAATAGCGAAGCCTTCTCTCCAGCTTTTATTTTTACCAAAAAATCGAGTCAGCATCATTACCATAAAGAGTGGCATAGACGTACCAATGACCCCGTGCATAATGGCGACTTGACTGGTAATCAGTTGTAAAAAGTCGCCCCACTCTAGTCCTTGTTGTGCCAACTGAGTGCTGATAGCAGCTTTATCCAAGCCTTTGTTTACGCCAATAACGATAGGCGTACCGACCGCACCAAATGATACAGGCGTACTTTGTATCATCATTCCCATTAACACGGCACCTAGTGCTGGAAAGCCTATCGCGACCAGTAACGGCGCGGCAATAGCGGCCGCTGTACCAAAGCCAGCCGCTCCCTCAAGAAAGCAACCAAAGCACCAAGCAATAATAATGGCTTGCACCCGCCTATCTGGCGATACATTGGTAAATCCAGCACGGATAACGGCGATGGCACCAGTATGCTTTAACGTATTCAATAAGAAAATAGCGCCAAATACGATCCACAATACTGAGACGGTAATGACCATTCCTTGAATAATCGATGAAGACACGCGATTAAGCGTCATATCCCATACAAAGAGGGCAAGCGCGGCAGTAACCGCCAGAACGATTGGCATGGTTCTTTTGGCTGACCATTGCAAGCCTATCAAAAAAATACCACAGAGAACGATTGGCAGTAATGCCAACAGTCCATATATTGTTTGATTCAAAATCATAATCCTTTTTTTATCGTGTAATCTTCCTTGAACCACTTCATCTAAGCATTTGTTTTTATAACTTCATGCTGTCGGTCAGACGAAGCTGAAAACAATCTCTGTCAGTGACATGATTAATAGAATGGTTAAATAAACAAATGCTCAAAATTCCCTAAAATATTCTACGCCTTGTCAATACATTGATATATTGCATCAAAGGACAATATTATTTTCTTTTTTTGCTATAATCCAAAACGTATTACACCAATTGAGGAACAAGTATGGGCAAAGCTGACGATATGATTTTATTCGTCCAAGTGGTTGATGAAGGGTCATTTTCTCGGGTCGCTGAAAAGCTGTCATTAACGAATTCAGTGGTAAGTAAACGCATTGCAAGATTAGAAGAGAGCTTAAACGCACAGCTACTGTATAGGACAACCAGAAAGTTAAGCTTAACCGATGCAGGAAGGACGCTTTATGACAAAGCTAAAATCGCTAAATTTGCCTTTCAGGAAGCTGAAAATGCCGTTACAGGCTATGGTGAGGACATGAAAGGCAACATACGTATAACCATGCCAGCGGTCTCTGCAAATCTAATATTGAGCGAATCCATTGCCGAATTCTGTAAACAACACCCAGAAATATCAGTAGATTTACAGATTACCAATCGATTGGTTGATTTGATAGAAGAAGGATTTGATCTGGCGATAAGGACAGCAGAGCTTGAAGACTCATCACTCATTGCAAGACGTCTTATAGATAGCCAGTGGGTCATATGTGCGACACCAGACTATTTAGAGCGACACGGTATACCTCAAACCCCTGAACAATTACGGAGTCATGAGTGTTTGGTCTATAAGTTTGATCATACGGCGAATGGTATATGGCCGCTATATATAGATGGCACGGAGCAACTGCTTCCTGTACAGGGTCGGTTTCATAGCAATCATCTTAATGCGATTAAACAAGCGACCCTTAGCGATTTAGGTATCGCCTTTTTACCACAAGCACTTGTTTATGAAGAAATGCGGCAAAATACGCTCACTCAGATTTTGCAGCGCTTTACACGAAAAAAAATGGGTATGTATGCGGTTTATCCCAAGGCGCGGCAACCGGACCAAAAGTTGAAACTGCTTGTAGCGCATCTGCGAGAATCATTACATCAAAAACAGGCTTACTACTGTTAAGTAATAAGCTTGTTTTTGATGTGAATAAGCAAAGATGAATGAGAGTGTTTGTAGATAATAATCATATATGTCGACTTCGCTTTAATCAAAGCAAAGAACGCCTGAGCACTATTAGCTACAAGTATAAAGTACTCAGACATGAAGTTCAGTTTTACTAGACAATGTTATTAACATAGGCGTTTAATAGCTAAACTTTATTACCGAGTAGCTTTCATAAAGGCTGACCAATCTAAATAAAGTTTTATAATCCATTGACTGTATAGAGCCTTTCCCAAACTCTGTGTAACTGCTTATAATCCATTAACAGGAGAATAAGCAATGACTACTCAATCTGACATCAAGAAACTGGTCGAGCAAATGGCTGGTAGCATGAACAGCTTCGATGACATCAAAGACTTTCAGAAGCAGCTCATGCAATCCTTTATTGATACTGCCTTAGAAGCTGAGATGGAAGACCATCTCGGCTACCCTAAGCATGAGAAAGCAGATAAGCCAAATAAACGCAATGGGCATACTAAAAAGACCGTCCGCAGTGACACAGGCGATCTTGAGATCTCCACCCCAAGAGACCGTCATGGTGACTTTGAACCTACACTCGTGCGCAAGCATCAAACTCGTATCTCAGGCCTTGATGACAAGATCATCTTCCTTTACGCCAAGGGTCAAACCACCACTGAGATCGTAGAGAGCATTAAAGAGCTCTACGATGTCGATATCTCCAGTAGCTTAGTTTCAAGAGTCACCGATAATATCTTAGACGACATCACCGCTTGGCAGAACCGGCCACTGAGCAGTGTTTATCCTATCATCTATTTAGACTGCATCGTCGTCAAAGTACGTCAAGACAAGCAGATCATCAACAAAGCCATTTACTTAGCCCTAGGTGTTGCTCTTAACGGTAAAAAAGAGCTGCTTGGTATGTGGCTCTCAGAGAATGAAGGCGCTAAGTTCTGGCTAGGTGTTCTTACCGAGCTTCAAAACCGTGG